>NZ_JBFAUZ010000061.1:0-56892 GCF_040679555.1 Spirillospora sp. NPDC052242 | reverse complement strand
GCCGGCGGCGTCGACGGCGGCGCGGAACCGCCGCAGGTCGATGCACCCGTCGCCGAGCATGCCGCGCCCGGTCAGCACGCCCTCGGGCAGCGGGGCCGCCGGTGAGACCGCCCGCGCCACCGCACCGTGTTGAGGACGTGGAAGGTGAACGAGACGTTGCCCGAGGTCTCAGTGGTCGTGGGAAGCACCGGCACCACTCGCAGGGAGGTTCGATGACCGCACGACCGTTCACACTCGTCGCCTGCCAGGCAGGTCCCTGCCGTCCGCTTCCTCCGGACCGGGACGTGCTGCCGCGACTCGCCGCCGCCGTGCGGCGCTGCCCCCACGGCGTCCTCGTCCGGACCGGCTGCCTGCTGCGGGCACCGCGCTGCCGGTCGGAGGCCGCGCACGACAGCGGGTGCTACCTGGTGGTGCAGCCCTGCGGCACCGATCGACGGCCGCGCGGCGCGGCCATGCCCATCGGCCCGATCCTCACCCGCGAGGACGCCGATGCCGTGGCGGCCTGGCTCACCGGCGGCGACCTCGCCGCCCGCCGGCTCCCGCCACGGCTTCGTCCCATGGACGACCGCGCCCGCCCGCGCTAGCCGGCGGCGGCGGTTCCGGGCCGCTCGGGTTCGGCGGCGCGCCGATGCTCGGGGATGATCAGGCAGAACAGGGCGCCCGCCGCGAGGAGGCACGCCGCCGCCAGCAGGCCGGCGTTGAATCCGGCGCTCGCCGCCGCGACCGATGACGGGTCGGCGCCGCGGCCGGTGACGGTCGTGGCGAGCGTCCCGAGCACGGCGAGACCGAAGGCGCCGCCCACGAGCCGGAAGCTGTTGAGCAGCCCGGACACCATGCCCGCGTCCTCGGCGGGGACGCCGGTCGTGGCGGCCGAACCCATCGCGACGAAGCTCGCGCCGATCCCGACGCTCGCGACGAGCGACGGCCCGAGGACGTCCGACCAGAACGTGCCGCCGGGACCGCCGAGCCCGAACCACGCCATCCCGGCCGCCCCGACCAACCCTCCCCCGACGAGGATGACGCGGGGGCCGACGCGGGCGAGCGTCCGGGTCGCGACGAGCATTCCCGCCACCGAGCCCAGGCAGAACGGCAGGAAGGCCAGGCCGGTGCTCAGCGCGTCGTAGCCGAGCACCCGCTGCATGTGCAGCGAGACGAAGTAGAAGCTCGCGAGCTGGCCCGCCGTGATGAGGAAGCCGAACACGTTCGCGCCGAGCACCGCGCGGTGCGCGAACAGCCCGAGCCTGACGAGCGGGTCGGCGGCCCGCCGTTCCGCCAGGACGAACGCGGCGAGCACCGCGAGCCCGGCGGCGAGGGCGCCGAGGGTGAGCGGCGCCGTCCAGCCCTCCGCGTCGGCGACCGAGACGCCGAGGACCAGCAGGCTCATGCCGGACGTGGCGAGGACGGCGCCGAGGACGTCCGGGCGGACGTCGCGGCGGGCCCGGTCGCCGGGCAGCCGTGCGGCCGCGAGCAGGCCGAACGCGGCGATGGGCACGTTCACCAGCAGCACCGCCCGCCAGCCGAGCGTCTCGGTGAGCACGCCGGAGGCCACCACGCCGACCGCGCCGCCCGCCACGGTCGCCGCCGCCCACAGCCCGAGCGCCCGCGCCCGGGCCGGCCCCTCGGGGAAGTGCGCGGTCACCAGCGCGAGCGCGACCGGGGACGCGGCGGCCGCGCCCAGGCCCTGCAGCGCCCGCGCCGCCACCAGCGGCCCTCCGCCGGTCGCGAGCCCACCGGCCACGCTGGCCAGCGCGAACACCACGAGTCCGGCGGCCAGGACGCGGCGGCGGCCGAGCAGGTCGCCCGTCCGTCCGCCCGCCAGGAGGAAACCGCCGTTGACGATAACGTAGGCGACGACGACCCAGTTCAGGGTGCTCGCGGAGAGCCGGAGATCGTTCTGGACCGCCGGAAGCGCGACGTTGACGAGCGACAGGTCCAGCGAGACGAGGAACTGGACCGTGACGACGCAGGCGAGGATCCAGCCCGCGCGCCGCACCGCGCCGGGCCCCAGATCACCGTCCGGCCGTTCCCCCTTCGAGGGCGACGCCACGCCCGACGCCGCTTTCGCCTGCTCCGAGCCGTCGGGTTCGCGTGCGGGACCGGGAGTCATGACGCCTCCGTCCGGATTTGTTCGCTGTACAAAAGGTTGCCTAACCTACCTTCGGGTGGGGGCATTGGGAAGAGGAGCGATGAGCCCTTCGGAAACGGGACGGGACGTCCCGCGGCGCCGGGCGGGCGGGACGCGCGGCCCCCGCAGCGCCCGCGACCAGCGGCCGCTGACCGCGGCGGAGATCGTCGAGGCGGGCGTGGCACTGACGGCCGAACGCGGCCTCTCCGGATGGTCGCTGCGCGACCTGGCCACCGCCCTCGACTGCTGGCCCACCGCGATCACCCACCATGTCGGAGACCGCGGGGCGGTGGAGATCGCCGTGGTCGACGCAATCCTGCGCCGGGCGCCGCTGCCCGACCCCGGCCTCGGCTGGCGCCCGTGGTTCCACACGCTGCTGACGTCCATGCGGCCGGTGCTGCTCGCCCACCCGGGGGTCGCACGCTGGCTCGGCGTCGCCGCCCCGATCGTCCCGGCCGCCACGACCATCATCGAGGAGGGCGTCGGCCGGCTCGCCGCCGCCGGCTTCGGTGACGAGGCCCCGGCCGCCTACGTGACCCTGCTGAACGCGGCAGTCCACCTGATCGCCTCCGAAGACGAGCGCGACGCCGCGCCGAAGCTGCGCGCCGCCATCGCCCGCCGTCTCGCCGAACTCCGCGACGACCCGTCCCGTCCGGGGGCGGCGGCCCTCGCGACCGTGCTCACCGACGGCTGGGAACGCGAACAGATCTTCGCCTACATGGTCGACCGGGCGCTGGACGGCGTCGAGGCCCGGCTCACCGCGGTACTCGGGGACGCTCCGGCGTGAGGTAACGGACGAGCATCGCGACCAGTTCGCCCTCGAACCGGTCCGGCGTTCTCGAGACGCTCCGGCAGCGGCCCGCCGTCCAGCAGCCGCTGCCGGGTCTCGACCGCCCGCCGCTGACCCGCTCCCTGCGTCTCTGCCTACCGACGACCTTCACCCCCCGCGGCTCGGTCTGCCCGGCCACCTCGGCAGAGATAATGATTATCGTTACTGTACAGCAGGCCGGGTGACGGGTTCTTGGAGAGAGGCGGGGTGAGCGTTCTGTGGGTGTCGCCTCGCCGCGCCCCGGCGACGAGGAGGTCCGGCGCCGTGCAGGCGCTGTTCCGCAACGCGCTCGCCGAACCGGGGGTCACCGGGGTGTCCAGCGGCGCCGCCGTGGGCGCGGTGCTGGCCCTGGTCACCGGCGCGGCCGGCTGGGTGCTCCCGGCGGCCGCGTTCGGCGGGGCCATGATCACCTTGGCCCTGGTGCACGGGATCGCCGCGTTCAGCCGGTCCGGTTCGATGAGCACCCTGCTGCTGACCGGGATCACGTTCAACGCGCTGCTCGGCGCCGTGGTGTCCGCCCTGGTGGCCAACGCGCCGGACGAGCGCACCGTGCGTGGCCGGCCCGGCGCCGTCGTCGGCCTGGTGGGGCCGAACGGCGCCGGGAAGTCGACCCTGCTGCGCACGCTGGCCGGGCTCGTCCGCCCCGGCGCGGGCCGGGTCGAACTGGACGGCCGCGCCGTGCGCGCGTACCCGGTGCGGGAGTTCGCGACCCGCGTCGCGCATGTGCCGCAGAGCACCCGCACGACGTTCGCCCTCACGGTCCGCGAAGTGGTCCTCATGGGACGTCATCCCCACATCGGCCGGCTGCGCGCGGAGAGCCCGGCCGATCACGCCGCCGCAGCCGAGGCCATGGAGACGGCCGGGATCGCGCATCTCGCGGACTGGGCCGTGCCCACGCTGTCGGGCGGCAAACGCCAGCTGGTGTACGTGGCGAAGGCGCTGACCCAGCGCACCGATGTGCTGCTCGCCGACGAACCCGTCGCCGCCCTCGATCTGCGCCACCAGCTCACCGTTCTCAACCTGCTGCGGGCGCGCGCGCAGAGCGGAGCCGCGGTCGCGGTCGTCCTCCACGACCTGACCCAGGCCGCGCGGTTCTGCGACGAGCTGGCGCTCTTGAACGGGGGGCGCATCGCCGCCCGCGGGGACGCCCGCGCGGGTCCTCACCCCCGGAGGCGCTGGCCGACGCCTACGGCGTCCGGGCCGCGGTCCGGCACGACGAGCTCACCGGCACGGTGACGGTCACCGCCCTGCCCCCCTGCTGAGGGAGAACCATGCGTCCGAACATCACCCGGCCCTGCTGACCATCACGGCGCTCACCGGCTGCGGCACGGAGTGGCCAGCCAGCTCAGCATGATCTCGGCGGGGTCGGGTCCGGCGGGCACGTCGATCGCGCATTCTTGCTGGAGCCGGTGGTGAGCGGGGACGCCCAGCCGCCCCCGACCGCGTTGGGGTCGGCGGCGAGCAGCACGTGGCGATGGGTGGTCTACGCCGAACGGCAGAGCCAGCTTCCCAGGTTCAGGGTCGGCATGGCGGCGGCGCGCACCGCGCGCGCCACTCTGCGGCCTGGGCCTTGTAGGTTCCGGGCGTCGGCGGCCACTCCCCCACGGGCACCGGCCGGCGATCGGGCAGGAAGGCCGGGGCACGTCGGTGTTGAGCGCCGGGTCGAGGGCCAGGGCCAGCTCGAAGAGCCCCGGCCGCGCCGCCGAGCCGGTCACCAGTCAGGGTTGCCGGGACGCCATCGACCAGGCACACTCCCAGGCCCGGCGGCCCAGTGATCTCGTGCCTCGCCAGTCCCCTCACCGCTGCGCGACAGGTCCGGATTCGCACCGGATTCCCTCACATACGTGAGCTCAACCCGGCACAAGTCATGGCCGACAGCGCCAATCGGGTCCGGGAATCGGGACCTCCGGTCATCGCCGGCGCCGCTGCCGAGACGATGCATCGAGAAGATCCCGGGCGATGTACTACGACCTGTAGTACATTCGGGTCCGCGAGGACACGACGCGCACGGCTGTCGCCGATGCGGGGGGTGAGAACGTGTTCTGAACACACCTCGCTCCCCATCGGGCGCAGCCTGCCCGAACCGTTTCTGTCCGTCCGTGATTGTGGGAGTATCCGAGCGACATGGGTCCGTGGTCGGTGGTGCGATGGGTGCGCGCGGCGAGCTTCGCCGCCTCGTGCGCCGGGCTCGCCGCGCTCGGGCACCTGTTCGGCGGCGGCTCCCTGGACCCGGCCGCGACGCTGGCCGGCTTTCTGATCATTCTGGTGCCCGCGCTGGCGCTGACCGGCCGGGAGCGCACGCGTGCCTCCATCCTGCCCGCCACCGCCTTGTCGCAGGTCGTGCTGCACTTTCTGCTGACGGCGGCCCACGGGACGCACGGGACGGCGCCCGCCGCTCCGGCCGCGCCCATGGGCGGCGGCGCGGGCATGGAGGGGATGGACCACGGCGGTGCCCCGGGCCTGACGATGCTGCTGATGCACGCGGTGAGCGTGCTCGTGACGTCCGCCTGGCTCGAATGGGGCGAGGCGCGGCTGTGCGCCATGGTCCGGCAACTGGCCGGCTGGGTTCTGCGGCCCCTGGTCTTCCTGATGTACCTGGCGGCCGGGCAGTCGCCTGCCGGGCCTCGCCCGAGCGTCCGCGCGCGGGCCGACGAGCGCGAGCCCGTCCAGGCCGTCCTGCGGTACGCCGTGGTACGGCGCGGTCCTCCCGGGGCGTGGAGCGTCCCGGGGACGGCCGCCTGATCGGTGATTCGATCCTGATCCTTCCGATGCGGCGCTCCCGGGGCGAAGCACGCCGCCGGGCCGCCGCGGTGCACGTCGCCGCGCCGCCCGGACGTCCTTCACACCTCGTCCGGGAGCCATCGATGATCAGTACTTCCAGACGCGCCATGCTCGGCGCGTACCTTCCCCTGCCCGGATCCGCCGTTCTCCGCACGTGAGCGGGGAGCTGCCGGGCGCCCTGGCCCTGCGGCTCCACTCGGTCTGCTGCCGGTACGGCCGGTCGCGCGCGGTCGACGCCGTCGACCTGCGCGTCGAGCCGGGCGAGCGCGTCGCTCTCACCGGGACCGACGGGTCCGGTAAGAGCACGCTGCTGCGCGCCGTCCTCGGGTTGCACCGCGACGTCAGCGGTGACATCGAGGTCGGCGGCCGGATCGCGCGCCGCGCGGCCGACTGGGCCGTGCGGCGCCGCCAGGTCGCGTGGATCCCGCAGCGGCGCACGGCGGGCCGCTTTCCGCTGCTGGTCGGTGAACTGCTGGCCAGTGGCGGGGACGTTGCCGCGTCCCGCCGCGCCGCCGCGGATCTCGGGCTGGCGGGGCTGCTGGATCGGCCGTTGTCGAGCCTGTCGGGCGGGCAGTTGCAGCGCGCCTACCTCGCCCGTGCCCTGGGGCAGGTGAGCGCGGGGGCGGGTGTGCTGCTGGCCGACGAGCCCACGGCCGCGCTCGACGTCGCCGGGCAGGAGCAGGTCGCGACGCTGCTGGGCGCCGTCCCCGTGACCGTTGTGGTGGCCACGCACGATCGCGCCGTGGTGCGTGCGTGCGACCGGGTCACGGAGATGGCGGCGGGCCGACTGCGGGAGCTGCGTTGAGTTCGCCGGCAGAGGTGCAGTCCCTGCTGGGGCTGCACCTCGGTGCGGCTCGCGTTCGCGGCGCTGCTGCACGACCGGGAACCGGCGTTGTGCTCCGGCGTGTCAGTGGGGCCGCTCACCGTCGTGCTGCTGGTGGACGCCCTCACACTCCTGCCCGTACTCGCCGCTCGGCAGCTCGGACGTTCCCTGACGTCGATGGCCGGGTGGGCGATCGGGTGCGGACTCGCCTTCGACCTGGGCGGGTTCGCGCTCGCCCTGCTCTTCGACCTGCCGCCGGGCCCGGTCCTGGTCTTGTTCGGCGGTGCTCTGACCTTGCTGATCCATCTCGTACCGAAAGCGAGAACCCGACCATGACTCCACCGAGCATGGCCTCCCGACGCGCCCACGGCCTCATTCGGTCGATGCCGCCCAACGTCCGTGCGCTCACCGCCGCGCCGGCCGGCTGATCTCAACGGACAACGGAGCCGACATTGTCCCTGCTAAGCCCTGTTTCCGCCCCGCCCGAACCCGCACGGGCGACCCCGTCCGCTAAAGGCGGGCTCCAGGCGTTGGCGTTGCGCCTGCACTTCTACGCGGGCGTGCTCATCGCGCCCTTCTTGCTCGTGGCCGCTGGCACGGGCCTGCTGTACGCGGGCTCGTGGCAGGCCGAGAAGATCATTTACGCCGATCGGTTGCAGGTGCCGTCCGCGGGTGAGCGGCTGCCGGTCGAGCGGCAGGTGCGGATCGCCGAGGCGGCCCGCCCCGACGCGTCCGTCCTCGGCGTCCGTCCCTCGGTGGAGGACGGCCAGACGACCCGGGTCCTCATGGACGCCGCCGGCCTGGGCACCTCGGAGAAGCTCGCCGTTTACGTCGATCCCTACCGCGGGACGGTGAAGGGCGAGCTGATCGTCTACGGCTCGTCCGAAGCCCTGCCGGTTCGGGCATGGCTGTCCCAGACTCACCGCCATCTGCACCTGGGCGATCCCGGGCGGTTGTACAGCGAGATGGCCGCGTCCTGGCTGTGGGTCGTCGTGCTCGGCGGCCTGGTCCTGTGGTTCTCGCGGCGGCACAAGCGGCGCCGCGAGCCGGCCGTCCCCGACCTGAACGCCCGGGGGCGGCGCCGGACACTGTCGCTGCACGGCACGGTCGGACTGTGGGCGGCCGCGGGCCTGCTGTTCCTGTCCGCCACCGGCCTGACCTGGTCGCAGCACGCCGGAGCACGCGTCGACGTGCTGCAGACCAAGCTCAACGGCGTCACCCCGACCCTGGCGGGGACGGCGGCCACCGGCCACCACGGTTCCGGCGGCGCGGGCCACGGCCACGACCACGGCGCGTCCGCGCACCGGGCCGAGGTCGACCGGGTTCTGGCGGCGGCGGACCTGGACGGCCCGGTCGAGGTCACCTACCCCAAGGCGGCCGACGAGGCGTTCGTGGTGCAGCAGGTCGACCGGTCGTGGCCGCTGCGGCAGGACTCCAAGGCGATCGACCCGGCCTCCGCGCAGGTCGTCGACACGCTTCGGTTCGCCGACCACCCGTTCCCCGCCAAGCTGACCGCCATCGGGATCTCCGCCCACATGGGCTCGCTGTTCGGCCTGGTCAACCAGCTCGTTCTGGTCGCGCTGGCGTCTGGGCTCATCACGCTGATCGTGCTGGGCTACCGAATGTGGTGGCGGCGCGGACGGCACGGCTTCGGCCGTCCGATTCCGCGCGGCGCCTGGCGCAGCGCGCCGCCGTGGCTGCCGGTTCTGCTCGGTGCGCTCGCACTGGGCTCCGCGTGGCTCGTCCCGCTGTTCGGCTACACCCTCGTCGCCTTCCTCGTACTCGACGCCCTCATCGGTGCAGTGATCCGGCACCGAAGCCGCACACGGTCGGCGGCGTCCTGACCCCACGCCCACCAAAGGCACCGCCGGCGAGGCAGTGCCATCGACTCTCACGAAGGAACGCACCCATGAAAATGCGCATGCTCGTCCCCGTCCTCGGCGTCCTGACCCTGCCGCTGTCGGCCTGCGGCGGTGAGGGCGACCCGGCGAGCCCGGCCGCCGCGACCACCGCGGCCCAGGCCCCCAAGGCGGCACTGACCATCACCGATCCCTGGGTCAAGACCGTCGATGAGGGCATGACCGCGGCGTTCGGCACCATCACCAACGCCACCGGCGCCGACGTCACGATCGTGTCGGCCGCGACCCCGGCCTCGCCCAAGGTCGAACTGCACGAGGTCGTCGGCGCGGGAGGCGAGATGAAGATGCGGGCCAAGCAAGGCGGCTTCGTCGTCCCCGCGAAGGGCGAGCTCGAGCTCAAGCCCGGTGGTTACCACATCATGCTGATGGGCGTCACCGCACCGATCGAACCCGGGCAGAAGGTCGCGTTCACCCTCACCCTCGCCGACAAGTCCACGGTCGAGTTCTCCGCGCTCGCCAAGGAGTTCAACGGCGGCAACGAGTCCTACGAGCCGGGGCACTGACGATGGGCCGCGACCTCACCCGGCGCGGCCTGCTCGTCGGAGGCGCGGTGGCGGCGGGCTCCACGCTCGCCGCCACCGGCGGCTACCTCGCCGCCCCCGGCCCGGACGAGCGGCCCCGCAACCCCGCGGCACCGGCCGCCGAGCCCTTCCACGGCCCCCATCAGGCCGGGATCGCCACCGATCCGCAGACCCACGCCGCCTTCCTCGGCCTGGACCTGCGGCCCGGCACCGACCGCGAAGCCCTCGGCCGCCTCATGCGCATCCTCACCGACGACGCCCGCCGCCTCACCCGAGGCGAAGCGGGCCTGGCCGACGCCCAGCCCGAACTCGCCGGCATCCCCGCCCGCCTCACCGTCACCTTCGGATTCGGGCCCGGCCTGTTCACCGCCGTCGATCTGGAACGCCTCCGGCCGCCCATCGAGCTGCCCGCGTTCCGCATCGACCGGTTGCAGGACCGCTGGAGCGGCGGCGACCTGCTCGTCCAGCTCTGCGCCGACGACGCCGTCACGCTCGCCCACGCCCTGCGCCTGATCGCCAAGGACGCCCGCGCCTTCGCGACCGTCCGCTGGACGCAGCGCGGCTTCCGGCGCCCGCCCACCTCCCAGCCCGCAGGCCAGACGCAGCGCAACCTCATGGGCCAGCTCGACGGCACCGTCCAGCCCACCGACCTCGACAAGGCCGTCTGGATCACCGACGGACCCGAATGGCTGCGCGGGGGCACGCTCATGGTCCTGCGCCGCATTCACATGAAGCTGGAAAAATGGGACGAAGCCGATGAGGCGGCCAAGGAGTTCTCCATCGGCCGCCGCCTCGCGGACGGCGCCCCGCTCACCGGCCGCCGCGAACACGACGAACCCGACTTCGAGGCCAAGGACCGCATCGGATTCTCCGTCATCCACGACGCCGCCCACATCCGCCGCGCCCACGTCCCCGATCCCGCCCTGCGCATGCTCCGCCGGAGTTACAACTACGACGAGAGCATCAGTTCGGGCGGCGTCACCGACACCGGGTTGCTGTTCGTCTCCTACCAGGCCGACATCGCACGCCAGTTCGTCCCCGTCCAGCAACGGCTCGCCGACGCCGATCTCCTCAACTCATGGACCACGCCCATCGGCTCCGCCGTCTTCGCCCTCCCGCCCGGTTGCACGTCCAACGGCTGGATCGGCGACACCCTCCTGGACTGACGCGCGATGTCGTCACGCACGTCGCGAGGGCCGATCAGCGCTGCAGTTGGGGTGTGCGCGAGCAGCACGGTGACCGGCCGCGCGCATCCGGGCCACGGCGCCCAGGAGTACCGCCGTGCAGGGTCGGGGCCGAAACATTCCGGAAGGGATATGAATACATTGCCGACGTAAAGACAGCCGTCCGGAAGGTGATGCGGACGGCCCAGGGCACCGCTCTCATGGTGGCGCACCGGGCCTCCCCCGCCGCCGACGAGGTGGTCCTCCTGAACGACGGCAAGCAAGGCGCCGTCCCTCGAGGCCGGGCGACGTCGGCGGGCGGCGTTCGTCCCGAAGTCATCCGACCATCACGAGCCTTGGGCGGGGGACGGCTCCGGCTGAGGGCTTCGCGCGGTGATCAGGTGCTGCAGGGTACGGCGGTAGTTCGTCGCGACGCCGTGGACGCCATCGAGCTCGTAGAGTTCCGTCAGCGGAGTGACCTCGACGTCCGCGAAGCCCGCGGCGACGATTCGCTCCTGCCAGGCGGCGATGGTCAAGGCGGCGTGGCCGGTGCCGGTGCCCACGTCGAGGACGGTGTCGATGTCGTCCGGGAACGCGTCCTGCCAGACCCGGGTCCAGGCGGCGTTGTAGTCGGGGTGCGCCAGCCGCTGCTCCTGGAACTGCTGGTAGGCGGGGGCGTGCTGGTCCCAGTACCAGGTGATCTGGTCCTGGATCGGCGAGTTCGACGGCACGGGCTTCACTTCCCCTTGAAGTAGGTCGCCAGGCGCTCCAGACCGTCCAGGACCAGAGGCGTGGGCGGTTCGGTGAAGTTGAACAGTTGCACCGTGACCGCGTCGTTCTTCACGGCACGGAGATCGTCGGCGCCGGGGATGTCGAGCAGAGCCTGCTCGATCTCCCGGTCGGTCCCATCGGTGTGCAGCAGGACGATGGCGTCGGGGTCGCGTGCCAGCAGTTCCTCCATCGAGACTTCGAAGACGCGCTTGTCGACGTCGGCGAACACGTTGCGGGCGCCGAGCGTCTCGAGCTGCGGCGTGGCCATGCTCTGCTTGCCGTAGGCCCCGACGGTTCCTTCACCTCGGTAGGGCCACAGCACGGCGACCTTGCGGCCGTTCTGATCGGGCAGCTCCGCTTGAACGGTCTGGATGCGCTTTTGGAGGTCCTTGACGGCCTGCTCGGCCTTCTCCTGCCGGTCGAAGACCTTGCCGTACAGCCGCATCTGCTCGTAGATCGTCTCGTAGCCGGGGTTCTGGATCCCGTCGGGGCAGAAGCTGGGCTCGTTGAGCACGGGAATGCCGACGGCGGCGAGGGCTTCTCGCGAGACGCCGTCCGGCAGGCCGAGCACCAGGTCGGGTTCCTGGGCGATGATCGACTCGGTGGAGATCTTCAGGTGCCCGTCGGAGCCGAGGCGGTCGGTGAGGGAGGGCACCTTGTTGACCGCGGCGAGGGTCTCTTCGGAGTAGTACTCCGGTGGGAACTGCCCGGCCCGCGAGGCCAGCTTGTCGAGCACACCGAGCGTGGACAGGTACTGCAGCGGCGCGCTGTTCACGATCATGACGCGGGAAGGGGGCTCCTCCACCCTGACGTCCACCCCGCAATTCTCGACGGTCAGGGGGTAACTCATCGTGTCGCCGCCCGCCCCGGAGCCGGTCGAGCCGCAGCCGGTGAGCGCGGCGGCCAGCAGACCGGCCGCGGCCCAGGCGAGGTATCGCTTCATCAGGCGGATTACTCCTTGCGGTGACCGGCACGCCGTTCAGGCCGACCGGAGGTGGAGACCGACGCGGGGGTGCTCATCGGCTCTGACACGGCGTCGAGCGGGTGGAAGAGGAACTGGATGCCGCGGGACGTCTCGAGACGCTCGACGCCCACGCCGTAGACGCCCTGGAGCAGTTCGGCCGTCAGCACGTCGGCGCAGGGCCCGTGCGCGACGACGTCGCCCTCCTGCAGCACCAGGACGTCGTCGCAGTAACGGGCGGCCAGGTTGAGGTCGTGGAGCACGATGACCGTGGTGATGCCGAGCCCGCGGATCAAGGTGAGCAGCTCGTGCTGGAAACGGATGTCGAGGTGGTTGGTCGGCTCGTCGAGCACCAGATGGGTGGGCTGCTGCGCCAGCGCACGCGCGATCATCACGCGCTGCTTCTCGCCCCCGGACAGTCCGACGAAGATCCGGTCCGCGAGGTGCCGTGCGCCGACCCTGCGCAGGACGGCCGCCGCGATCCGGTGGTCCTCCGCGCCGTTGCGCGAGAACATCGCCTGATGCGGCGCCCGGCCGAGCATGACCATGTCGGCCACGGTCATCGGCAGGTCGCCCGACGACTCCTGCAGCACGACGGCGACCTGCCGGGCGAGCTCCCGATTGGTGAAGGAGTTCAGCGGACGCCCGTCGAGCAGCACCCGGCCGCTGCGCGGGGTCACGATCCCGGTGAGCATCCGCACCACCGTGGTCTTGCCGCTGCCGTTGGGGCCGAGCAGCCCGAGGACCCGGCCCGACTCGGCCCGCACATCGATATCGCGCACCACGGTCGTCGCGCCGTACGCGTAGCTGAGCCCGACTCCTTCGATCATTTCACTCGCTTCCGGCGTGCATGCGGCGGACCAGGATGAGCAGGAACGGCGCGCCGACGAGCGCGGTGATGATGCCGATCGGCAGCTCCTGCGGGCTCAGGACCATGCGGGCGGCCAGGTCGGCCCACAGCAGGAAGGTCGCGCCGGTCAGCGCGGCGACGGGAACGGCCCTGCGGTGCGTGGCCCCCACCATGCGCCGGGCCAGGTGCGGGATCACCAGCCCGACGAAGCCGATGCTGCCCGAGGCGGCCACCAGCACCCCCACGGCCAGGGACACCAGGACCAGCAGCACCAGCCGGAACCGCGTCGGCGAGACGCCCAAGGTGTGCGCGGTCTCGTCACCGATCGCCAGCGCGTCCAGGCGCCGTCCCCACAACGTGAGCAGCGTGGTCACCAGGGCGACGGCGACCAGGACCACGACCAGCGGCGCCGACCAGTGCGCCAGCGCCAAGGTGCCCAGCAACCAGAACAGCACCGACCGGGAGCCCTCGGCCGAGTCGGAAGCGAAGATCAAGAAGCTGGTCAGGGCGTAGAGCGCGTACCCGACGGCCACCCCGGTCATCAGCAGCCGCGTCGAGGTGATCCGCCCGGCCGCCCGCGCGATCACGAAGACCAGCAACGAGGCGGCGAGCGCGCCCAAGAACGCCGCGATCTGCAGCGCGTGCTCTCCCCACCCCACTCCGAACCCGAACAGGATCGCGGCCGCGGCACCCGTCGAACCACCCGAGTTGACCCCCAGCAGGTACGGATCGGCCAGCATGTTCCGCACCATCGCCTGCAAGGCCATCCCGGTGACGGCGAGCCCGGCACCGACCGCCGCACCGAGAAGCACACGCGGCAACCGGACCCGCCACACGATCGCGTCATGCGACGACCGCCAGGTGACCTCGGCCGGGCTGCCGATCAGATGATGACCGACGATCTCGAGGACGGTCAGCGGCTGAACGGACACCGAGCCCATCCCCACCGCCGCGACGACCGTGCCGCAGAAGACCGTCAGAAGCCCGAGCAGAAGCAGCAGGTAACGACGCCGGCGGGACGCCGCTCCCAGATCGTCGAGGTCAGGTGTCGGAACCACAGCTGACGGGACCACCGATGACGAACTCATGCATCCCCTCGGCTACTGCAGTCAATATGCAATAACTAACGGGATGCAGGAGGGCCCTGTCAAGCAAGATCGTTCTGTGACGAACCACGCATCCGGAACCGATCGCCGCACCATGCCGAGCAAGGACGACGGCTGTGTGGTTGGGGGAAGCTCAGCCAGGTCCGGCAGGACGCTGGTGTAGGCGTCCGATGGTTGTCGAGCGTCGGCCTCTTGGCCGCGATCTCCGCGAGGACGGACGCGGGCTTCAGGTGGCGATCAGCATCGCGTCACGCCGGTCAACGCCGGACAGAGCATCCGGGGCCTCGCCGTATGAGGTACGGCGAGGCCCGGGAGCGCTTCACAGCCACGGCCAATCGGCGTTACGTCCGGCCTCCAGGAGCGGGATCATCCGGAAGGTCGCGTCCGTCATGCCGCCGAGTTCGTGACGGGTGCCCGAGCCGGTCGGTATCGCGCCGTGCCGGTAGCCGGCGAGGTTGAACCCGTACATCGGCACGTGCTTCGGCGCGGCGTCGGCGACGTTGCCGGCCCGGCCTCCGTGGAACGTCTGCATGTCCGACAGGATGATCACCCTGTCGTGGCCGGCGTAGGTCGCCCGCACCGACTCGGCGATCCGGGTGCCGTGCCCGACCTCACCGACCCGCTTCACGAGACGGTCGACCTCGCGTAGCACCGACGCTCCGCGACCGACGTCGTGGCGGAACGTGCGGTCGGCGAACCCGTGGAGGTCGACGGCGTTGCCACGGGCCGCGAGGGTGACACCGAAGAGGGCCGCCATCTGCGCGTAGTTCATCTTCGACCGCTCGGAGACGCCGCGCGACGTCATGGACGCCGAGGTGTCCACCAGCACGAGCGTCCGGCCGGGGAAGGCGGGCACGTTCGCGGTCGCCGTGGTGAGCGCCTTGTCGAGGGCGTGGCCCCACCGCAGTGACGGAGCCGCCAGGTACGCCGAGAAGAACCGGAACGGGAACTGCCGTGACCGCGCGACCTGCTCGGGATCGGCGAGCCTCGCCGCGACGGCCTCGGCGACCTCGTCGCTCACGCCCGCCTCGTCGAAGTTGCGCAGGTTGCGCAACAGCGCCATGTACCCCATGGAGGGGATGAGCGCTTCCCACAACCGGGCCTTGTCGACCTGGGAACCTGCCAGCGACAGGGCGTTCTCCCACGTGAGTCCGGCCTGCCGGAGCGCCTCCCCGTCCAGCACCCGCTCGGGCCGCTCGGCGGCGGACTCCAGGAAGGCCAGGTTGAACGCGAGAGTGCCGAGGACGTTCGGGTCGGGCGCCGTGGCGCGGTTGTGCCGCCGGTCGAGGGCGTACTGGAACAGGTGGCCCTGCCACGCCTTCTCCGGCGCGAGCGAAGGGTGGACGAGGTCGATGACGTCGGCGAACCGGAAGCCCTTGCTCGCGGTGTCGTACTTCAGCAGCGACCGCTCGTCGTAGAGGCGCTGGACGGCGTCGGCGACACCGCGCTTGACCGGCTTGGGAATCGCGCGGCCGTAGGTGGACGTCCAGTAGGCCAGTAGCTCGCCCGGCTCGTCCGCGCGACGGCAGACCACGTCGATCACTCGCCGGTCGATGCCACGCGCGGGCAGCGAACCGTCGAAGTCGTCGATCATGATCGGATCGGCACCGGCGTCGAGGCGAGCCTTGACCATCTCGCAGGCGCCCACAAGCGGCGCGCTGCGCATGTTGCCCTCGGCACGCAGCCACTTGAGCATCCGGAGGAGCCAGAGCGGGTCATCGAGGGCGACGCGGTGGACGAGTTCGCGATACCGGGCGTCGCGGTCGTCGGCCTTCTCGTAGAAGGTGCTCTCGCCGACCATGTTCGCGACGGCCAGGAGGAAGAGCTCGCCCTTGGCGTCGCGGACGTATCCGGGGGCGCCCTCATGGGTGCGACCGGACGGCATCGCCTCGCCGCGAATGGGGCCGGAGACGGCGGGGCGAACCGCGGGACGGTTGAACTTCGCCATGAGCAAGAGCTCCCTTCCATGGACGGAGGGAGCCCTTGAAGAATTCGCGGGGGCGCCCGAGATCAGAAGTCGGCCACGGTCCGACAGGTCCGGTGCTCTTACCGTGCTGAGCTACGCCGTCTCGTCCTCGTGCGAGGAGTTGCGACGGCGATGGGATTTGAACCCACGCCCTCCGGATTACAAAGGAAGTATCCGTGGCCTGCGCACCGGGCACCCGCGAAGCATGTGCTCCCTCCCGAGATCAAGGCGGTGTACGGAGCAGCCCCGCCAGATGGGGCAACAGGCCCATGGGGGGCCTGCAAGGAATTGAACCTCGAAGTATCCGTTCACCTGCGCACCGGGAGGTGCGTATTCAGTTGTGGTCAAAGGGCGCACCCGAGATCAAGTCGGTGAGGGGAACGTTAGCGCTCTGCCGATTGAGCTACACGAGCCGTGGCTCGCGGCGGGACTCGAACCCGCAACCGCTCGATTTTCAGTCGAAGTAACCCTCGCCTGCGCACCGGGCGCGATCTGAAGTTGTGGACCCTCCGAGATCGAGGACGACCTCGGGTTCGAATTTCTTGTCGAGAGAAGTAACCCGTGGCCTTCGCACCGGAAGGGCGATGTGTTCAGCAGACCAGAGAACGGCTCGCGAACTCAACCGAATTTATGGATTCCGCCCTTGGTGCACGCCGGCCCACCACCGGGGCGATACGGGTGAGCGACCAGACGGATGCACGCGAACGAGTCCTCCGGCACGGGGCTGGGAGCTGCGGTGCCCCGCTTCGGGCACGTCCGCCCCTCTGGTCCTGCGCTCCCGCTGATCAGGCGACGACCGAGGCCGCGGAAAGGGGTGTCCTGCCGACCGTGGAGTCAGTAGCGTGATCGGACGGAGACCGTGAGACATGGGGGTGGTGCGTGCAGGCGCCCGCGACCGTCGTGCAGCTCGCGCTGCTCGTCCTTCTGGTGCTGCCCGGGGTCACCTACCAGTTCGTCCGGGAACGTCGCCGCGGGCCGGTGCCCGGTGAGCGTGATCTGGGCGAGCGGGTGCTGCGGGCGATCGTCGCGTCGATCGCGCTGGACGCCCTGTACGCCGTGGTGGCGGGGCCGGCGCTGGTTCGCCTGGTTCGGGGCCCCGGCGGTGGCTGGGACGGCTTCGTGGAGCGGCCGCGGGTGGTCGGCTTCGTCGCCCTGGTGCTGTTCCTCGTCGTGCCGGCCGTGGCGGCGGTCATCGTTTCCCTGGTGGATCGGCGACGGCGCAAGTCTCGGTTCCTGCGCACGCCCAGCGCCTGGGACCATGCGTTCCGCGACCGCGAACCGTGCTTCGTGCGCGTGCGGCTCAAGGACGGCAACTGGGCGGGCGGCTGGTACGGCAACCGGTCGTACGCCTCCTCGTATCCCCACCCGGCCGAGCTGTACCTCGAATCGGCGCGTGTGATGGGCGCCGACGGGTCGTTCGGCGCGCGCGTGCAGGGGACGGCGGGCCTGCGGCTGCGGGCGGAAGACTTCGACGTGCTGGAGTTCATCGAAGCCGGAGAACCGGCGGCTGCGCCGGGGAAGGAGCGGTGATGGCGGACGAACCCGAGCTCTCGCCCGAAGAGGCGGCGCTGCTGGAGCAGGCCGCGGAACGCGGCTACACCCCGAAACGCCAGGTCGCCGAGCCGGACGAGGCGCCCGGCGGACCGGCCGGCACCTCGCAGGGCAACGAGGACTGACGCGTGGGCGGCGGGCCCGCGGACGGCCCGGCCGAGCGTTTCCGGGAGGCGTTCGACGTGGCCCGGCACAGCGCGGACCCCGCGTCGGTCGAGAAGGCGATCGAGCTCGGCAATGCCGTGCTGGCCGCCGAGGACGTGGCCGATCGCCGCTCGGTGCTGTCCAATCTCGGGGGCCTGCTGCAGACCCGCTACCACCAGACCGGCGACTTCGAGTTTCTGCAGGAAGCCGTCCGGAAAGTGATGGAGGCTTACCTCCTGGCGTACGAAAGCCCGGAGGATTCGGCCGCCTTCGCGAACAACATCGGCATGCTGCTGCACACCGCGTTCGGGCGGAACCAGGACCGCGGAACCCTGGGCGAGGCGCTGGAGTGGAGCCGGACGGCCGTCGACGAGGGGCCGTCCACGAAGAAGGCGTTCTACCTGGGCAACCTCGTCGTCGCGCTGCGGACGGCGTTCCTCGTGACGAAGAACCCCGACCCCTTGGCGGAAGCCGTCGAGCACGCGCGGGCCGCCGTCGCGTGCTCCCCCGATGACGCGATCACCGCGAGGAGCCTGCACTTCCTCGCCGTCGTCCTGCGGGACTGGTTCCGCGAGACCGGGGAGACCGGTGTCGTGGACGAAGCCGTCGACGCCGCGCGGCGAGCGGTGGAGCTCACGCCGGCCGGGTCGTCCGACGTGCTCGACCGGCTGAGCAACCTCGCGTACCTGCTCGACGACCGCTACCGGGCTCGGGGAGCGCGGGACGATCTGGCCGAGCTGCTCCGGGTCCGGCAGGCGCTGGTGGCCCATACGCCGGTCACGGACCCTCGGCACTCGCGGAACCTCGTCGAACTGAACGCCACGGAACGGGACTGGGCCGCGCTCACCGGCGAGCGTCCGGAACGGGCCGGCGGCTGGGAACGCGCCGATACCGAAGCCGAAGCGTGCGGTCGGCTCGCCGCCGAGTTCAAGCAGACCCGGGACGAGGCGCTGCTGGAGCGGGCGATCGAGCTCGGGCGCTCGGTGGCGGCGGCGACCCCCGTCGGGCATCCCCGCCGCGGCGTGCGGCTGGACCACTTCGCCGCGGCGCTGGCCACCCGCGGTGAGGAGTTCGGGGACCACGCCGCGCTCGCGGAGTCCGTCGCCGTCGAGCGGGAGGCGATCGCGTGCACGTCCGCGGGCGATCCGTTGCGGGTCCTGTTCATGGGCAACCTCGCCGTCAACCTGAACGCGTTGTTCCACGCGACCGGAGACCTGACCCACGTCGTGGAGGCGATCGACGTCGCTCGCCGTGCCGCCGAGGCCACCGCCGGGCAGGGCGACCACCCGCGTTCGCTCGAGATCCTCGCCGTTGTGCTGCACAACCGGTTCCGGGTGACCGGCGAGCTGCAGGTGCTGTCGGAGGCGGTCGGCCACGCGCGGGAGTCCGTCCGCCTCGGCGAGAGCCTGGTCGCCGGGCAGGCCCAGCGGCTCTCCAACCTTGGCGCCATGCTGTCCGACCGGTTCACCAGGACGGGCGAGGCGAGCGTGCTCGACGACGCGATCGACGCGCACCGCGCGGCCGCGGACGTGACGGCGGACAACGACCCGGACCGGGCGGGACGGCTGGCCAATCTCGGCGGTGTGCTGGAGAAGGCGTACGAGAACTTCGGCGACCGGAACGCGTTGCGGGACGCGATCGCCGCGCGTCGCGCGTCCGTGGCCGCGACCCCGGAGGACGACCCGCACTGGCCCCGGTACACCGCATACCTGGCCGCCGCGCTCGGCGACTGGTGCACGAACCCCGTCGCACCCGCCGACGCGCGACGGGAGCCGCCGGATCCGCAGGTCCTCGCCGAGGCGGTCGGCCTGGCCCGGACGGCGGCGCGGAGGTCCGAGCAGGACGCCTATTTCCGGGCGGGTTTCCTGACCAGCGTCGCCAATGTCCTGGCGCTCGGCTTCCGGCACCTCGGCGACGCCGAAGCGCTGACCGAGGCACTCGACTGCTACCGGGAGGCGGCGACGTCCACCGGATCGCCGGCGAGGAGCCGGGCGGACGCGGCAGACCGGTGGGGCGCTCTGGCCGCCGAAGCCGGGCGGTACGACGTGGCCGCCGAGGGGTACGCCGCCGCGGTCCGGCTGCTGCCCCGGCTCGCCGGGCGCCACCTGGGCCGCGAGGACGCCCAGTACTGGCTCGGCAGGTTCGCCGGGGCGGCCGCCGACGCGGCCGCGTGCGCCCTGGCGGTCGGCGACGAGGTGAGCGCGGTGACCCTGCTCGAATCCGGGCGCTGCGTGCTCGCCGCCCAGGCGCTCGACAGCCGCGGCGATCTTTCCGACCTGCGCGAGCGGGCGCCCGACCTGGCCGAGCGTTTCCTGACGCTCACCGCGGAGTTCGAAACCGACACCGCGAGCGACCGCGTGGCCCTCGCCGACGAGCTCGACGCGGTGACCGACCGGATCCGCGCCCTGCCCGGGATGGAACGGTTCCTGCGGCCCCCGCTGCTCACCGACCTCACCGCGCAGGCGCACGAGGGCCCGATCGTGTACGTCAACGTCAGCCGACACCGGTGCGACGCGCTGATCGTCACTCCGGACGGTGTCCGGTCACGCGCGCTGGACGGGCTGAGCGAAACGACCGTGAATCACCGCGTGCGCGCTCTGCACACCGCGTTCACGGAGGGGCGGCTGGCCGCCGAGCAGGCGGTCCACGACACGCTCGAGTGGCTGTGGGACACCGTCGCGGGCCCTGTGCTCGACGACCTGGGGCTGACGGCGGAACCGGCGGCGGACGGTCCGTGGCCGAGAATCTGGTGGGCCCCGGTCGGGACGCTCAGCCTGCTCCCCCTGCACGCGGCGGGCCATCACCGCACCGGCGGACCCGCCCTCCTCGACCTCGTCGTCTCCTCGACGACGCCGACGATCCGCGCTCTGGGCCACGCCCGCGCGAACCACCGCGACGACCGGAACGACCCGCGGCTGCTGGTGGTCGCGATGCCGCACACTCCGGACGCCCCGGACCTGCCCGGCGCACAGGCCGAAGCCGACCACCTGGCCGCACTCCTGCCCGACGCCACGATCCTGGTCGGCGCGGACGCCACTCGCGACGCCGTCCTCGACGCCTTGCCGGCCAATGGCTGGGCGCACTTCGCCTGCCACGGGTACAGCGACCCGGGCAACCCTTCGGACAGCCACCTCGCGCTGCACGACGCGCCGTTCCGGGTGCTGGACCTTTCCCGGCTGCGCCTGCGGAACGCCGAGTCGCCTTCCTGTCCGCTTGCGACACGGCCCGCACCACCGCGCGCCTGTCCAACGAGGCGATCCACCCGCTGGCCGCTTTTCAGATAGCCGGGTTCTCCCAGGTGGTCGGCACGCTCTGGCGCGTCCACGACGCCGTGGCGCCAGCCTTCAGCCGGCAGATCTACGGCGAGTTGATCGCGGATCGATCCGGTGCCTTGTGCGCGTCGGCGGCGGTCCACCGCACGGTCAGGCAGCTCAGGACGAACTATCCGAACCTGCCGTCGGTGTGGGCCGCACACGTCCACGCGGGTGCTTGACCACGCGCTACACCCCCGAACGCAAACGGCCGCCTACCGTAACCAGACCCGCGGCGGGATGCTCAGTCGACATCGGGGCGGTCGGAGTCGGCGGCGAGAGACTCCCAGAAGTCGACGTGGGCCTGCTCGTGCAGGATCCCGAGCCCGCATAGCCGCTTCCGATCCAGTGGCGTTTTCCGAGGAAAACTGGCACGCTGCCGCGATGTTCCACATCTCGTACCGGGGATCGGGCCCGTACTGTTATGCCAACTCGCTGGCCATGATGATGGGAGCCGACGCACCTGACCCGAGGCTGATCGAGACCGTGACCGGCAGTCCGTTCGGCATGCAACTCGTCGGCGGCGCTCTGCCGTTCTTCGACCCATACGGGTGGACTCCCGAGATCGGTGTGCGGGATGCCCTGGCCGTGCTCGGATGGAGCGCACGCACCCACAGCGGAGGCGACGCCGACCGTGCGCTCGTTCGGCTCACCTCGTTGCTGGAGGCCGGGCCGGTCATGGTCGGCCCTGTCGAAATGGGATATTTGAGCTATCAGCCCGGTAAGACGGGCCCGATCGGCGCCGACCATTATCTCATCGCCATTGGCGTACAGGGAGGCCACATTACTTTGCACGATCCCCAGGGCTATCCATACGCGCGGCTTCCTCTGCCCGACTTTATGGACGCCTGGCGGGCCGACACACTCGAATACGGTCAGCCGTACACGATGCGCACCGACTTCACCCGGGTCGCCCGTGTCGGCGTCGACGCCGCCGTCGCCGCCGTCCTGCCGAGGGCGATCGCCTGGCTCACCGCCGCCCCGCAGCAGTCCATGCCTCCAGGCAGTCTCGCCAACGGCCACGCCGCTGTCGCTCTGGCAGACCTGCTCGACGCCGGCGAGGAGGATCTACGCGAGCACCTCGTCCACTTCGCCGTCCGCGTCGGTGCCCGGCGGCTCACTGATGCCGCCACCTGTCTGCACCGCGCGGGGTGTACCGCCGCAGCGGCCACATTGGACCGCCAGGCTCGCCTCGTCGGCGCCCTGCAGCATTCCGTGACCACCGGCGACACCCGCACCGCCGTCCAGACCCTGCACGCTCTGGCTCCGACCTACGACACCCTGCGCACCGACCTAGAACGCAGCCTCTGACATAGGGCCGCCCGCCCCGACATCCGCCTGGTCGCCGCCCCGGACCCGTCGTAGGTGCCGGTTCCAGACGCCTTCGAGGACGACGACCGTGTCCGCGTCGGCCTGCCGCAGACGGTGAAGGGAAAACGCCCTCGCCGGCACCGACGAGGGCGAGCACCTCGGTGAAAGTGGCGGCCGTGGGGCGGGCTCGGTCGTCGTCCGGCGGGCGTGGTGTGCGGGCGAGAACTAGTGGAGTGAGGGCCAGGCGTGCCTCCATGCGCCGCCGGGCTCGTCCTGCGCGTCGAGGGTCGCGAAGTCCAGGCCGGCGCGGCGCAGGTAGAAGCCGGCGGCCGGCCCGGCCTGGCCGCCGCCGATCACCACGGCGTCGACCGGACCGGGTTGAACGGACGCAGGGGTCAAGCCCGTTCTCCCCGCGATTCGGCCGATCGTGAGAGGGCGCGGCGGCGCAGCCAGAGGGAGACGTACACCAGGGCGACGAGGACGGGCACCTCGATGAGGGGGCCGACGACGCCGGAGAGGGCCTGCCCGGACGTGACGCCGAACGTGCCGATCGCGACGGCGATCGCCAACTCGAAGTTGTTGCCCGCGGCGGTGAAGGCGAGCGTGGCGGTGCGGTCGTAGGGCAGGCCGACGCCGCGCCCGAGGGCGTACGAACCGCCCCACATCACCGCGAAGTACACCAGCAGCGGCAGCGCGATGCGCGCCACGTCGGCGGGCCGCGAGGTGATCGTCTCGCCCTGGAGGGCGAACAGGATCACGATCGTGAACAGCAGCCCGTACAGGGCGGTGGGGCCGATGCGCGGCAGGAAGCGGTTCTCGTACCAGTCGCGGCCCTTGGCCTTCTCGCCGAAGCGGCGGGTGAGGTAGCCCGCGAGGAGGGGGACGCCGAGGAAGACCAGCACGTTGACGATGATCTTGCCGGTGGAGAAGTCCAGGTCGTCCTGGGCGAGGCCGAGCCAGCCGGGCAGGATCTGGAGGTAGAACCAGCCGAGGGCACCGAAGGCGATCACCTGGAAGACGGAGTTGAGGGCGACCAGGACGGCGGCGGCCTCGCGGTCGCCGCAGGCCAGGTCGTTCCAGATGATGACCATCGCGATGCAGCGGGCCAGCCCGACGATGATGAGGCCGGTGCGGTACTCGGGCAGGTCGGGCAGGAAGATCCAGGCGAGCGCGAACATCACCGCCGGGCCGACGACCCAGTTGAGGACGATCGAGGAGACCATCAGCCTGCGGTCGCCGGTCACGGCGTCGAGGCGGTCGTAGCGGACCTTCGCCAGCACCGGGTACATCATGACCAGCAGCCCGAGGGCGATCGGCAGCGAGATGCCGCCGACCTCGACCGCCGACAGCGCGTCGTCCATGCCGGGGACGGCGCGGCCGAGGAGGAGCCCGGCGGCCATCGCCGCGATGATCCAGACGGGCAGGAAGCGGTCGAGGGTGGACAGCTTGCCGACCAGTCCGGCTTCGGGGGCCGGGGCTTGGGCGGTGGGCGATGACGTCACGGGCAGGGCCTCTTCCGGGTCTGGGCGCGGGCGGCCTCGGCGGCGCCGGCCAGTTCGTCCAGCCGGGCGGACGCGGCCCGCAGCGGCTCCGGACGCAGCCGGTAGTAGGTGAACCGGCCGCACGGCTCGGTCTCCACGAGCCCCGCCTCGCGCAGCGCCCGCAGGTGGTTGGAGACGTTGCTCTGCCGGGCGCCGGTCTCCTCGACCAGGTGGCACACGCACAGCGCCTCGACGGCCAGCAGTTCGACGATGCGGGCGCGCAGCGGATCGGCGAGCATCCGCGACACATCAGTCTTGGGTGATATCAGCACAGGCTGATGATAGCCGCAGCGCCCGAATGCGCGTATTCGCTCCTGCTTGACCGGGGGGATGCCTCAATCTACATTGACTCAATGAATGCTGAGCAATCTGGCCTGGTGCGGCGGGCGGCCGTGCACGCCGCGCTCGCCGAGCCGGTCCGGCTGGCGATGGTGGACGCCTTGGCGTTGCAGGACGTCTCGCCGAAGGAGCTCGGCGCACGGCTCGATCTGCCCTCCAACCTGCTGGCGCACCACCTCGGGGTGCTGGAGCGGGCGGGCCTCGTCGTCCGGGGCCGATCGGAGGCCGACCGCCGCCGCAGCTACGTCCGCCTGGTCCCCGAGACGCTGGACGGCCTGACGCCCGCGGCCGTGCGACCCCTGCCCCGGCCGTCCCGCGTGGTGTTCGTGTGCACGCACAACTCCGCCCGCTCCCAGCTCGCCGCGGCGCTCTGGACGCGACGCAGCCCGGTGCCCGCGGCGTCGGCGGGAACCCGGCCGAGCCCGCGGGTCCATCCTCGGACGGTCACCACCGCACGGGCCCACGGGCTCACCCTCCCGGCGCGGGGCACCGCGCACGTCCGGGACGTCCTGGAGCCCGGCGACCTCGTCGTCGCCGTCTGCGACAACGCCCACGAGCAGCTCGAGCGGCGTTCCGGGACGCCCGCCGAGCGGGCGCGCCGCCTGCACTGGTCGGTCCCCGACCCGGTGCCCGCCGACACCGACGCGGCCTTCGAGGAGGCGCTGGCCCTCATCCGGCACCGCGTCGGACGGCTCGCCACGGCCGTCGGCACGGCCCCTCCGGGGTCACCGGCGTGAACAGGACCGGCGAGCGGGCGGTGTTCGAGCGGATCGCGGCGCGACTGGCGGTCCGGTTCCACGGCCTGGCCTCGGCCGAGACGATCGGACGCCTGGTCGCCGACTCCTACGAGCGGCTGCGGGCGACCTGGTGGTCACGCTCGGCCGCGGCGGCGCGTGCCCGGTGCCGCCCGGCATCCGCTACCTCGACTGGACGGTCCCCGACCCGGCCGGCCGCCCCCTGCACGGAAGTCCGCCGCATCCGCGACGAGCTCGACCTGCTGGTCACCGACCTGCTCACCACCATCCGGCACAAGGAGAACACATGACCGAGAGCCCCGCCGCCTCCGAGACGGGCGGCCCCGAGACGTCCGCCAAGCCGAGCGTGCTGTTCGTGTGCGTCCACAACGCCGGACGCTCGCAGATGGCCGCCGCCTACCTCACCCACCTGGCCGGGGACGCCGTCGAGGTGCGGTCGGCCGGGTCCGAACCGGCCGACCGGGTGAACCCGGCCGTGGTGGAGGCGATGGCCGAGGAGGGCATCGACGTCTCCGCCGAGACGCCCAAGGTCCTGACGATCGACGCGGTGCGGGCGTCCGACGTGGTCGTCACCATGGGCTGCGGCGACACCTGCCCCGTCTTCCCCGGCAAGCGCTACCTCGACTGGAAGCTCGACGACCCGGCCGGGCGGGGCGTCGAGGCGGTCCGTCCCATCCGCGACGAGATCCGCACCCGGATCGAGGCGCTGATCGGCGAACTGACCGGCCCCTGACCGCCCGCCGGAGGCGCTGACCACACCGCTCGGCCTCCGGCGGCCGACCGTCGGCCACCACGCACCGCGTCGCCGAGGCGGCGACTGCTCGTGGTCGCGGCGCGCACCCGTGGTCAGCCGGACGGCTCGGGGTTCGGCGGCGGGCAGCAGGCGTGCAGGTACGTCCGCAGCTCGGTGAGGGACGCGTCGACGGCGGCGGAGTCGATGCGGTAGTGGACCTGCTTGCCGACCTTGCGGGAGGTGAGCAGGCCGCCGCGGCGCAGGATCGCGAGCTGCTGGGACGCCGTCGGCTGCGCGATGCCGAGCCGTTCGGCGACCGCACCCACGGTGATCTCGACGCCGCCGGTGAACAGCTCGAGCATCTGCTGCCGCTGCTCGCTGGCCAGCGCCTTCAGGAACTCGCGGGCGCCCGGGCCGAGCGGCGCGGCGCCACCGCACCCGGCCGGGGACTCGTCCCGGTCGCCGTCAGTGCCCGACGCGTCCCGCTCCGCCGGACCTCCGGCCACGGATCGTGTCGTCACCCGGTTCCTCCCGTCCTCCGGCCCGGCCACGGCCTCCCAGCCTACGCGACACATCGTCATATTGACATATAAGAATGTGACGATATGTTGCGGTCATGAGCACGCACACCGCATCACTGATCGTCATCGGCGGCGGGCAGGCGGGGCTGGCAACGGCCCGCGTCGCCCGTGACCTGGGCTTGGCGCCGATCGTTCTGGAGGCCGCCGACCGGCCCGAGGGATCCTGGCCGCACTACTACGACAGCCTCACGCTGTTCTCGCCCGCCCGCCGCAGCGGTCTTCCCGGTGCGGTCTTCCCGGGCGACCCCGACCGCTACCCGACGCGCGACGAGGTCGTGGAGTACCTGTCGGGCTACGCGCGGCGGCTGGACGCCGACGTCCGAACCGGCCACCGGGTCGAGCGGGTGTCCGCACCGGACGGGCACGGGTTCCGGGTCGCCGTGTCCGGCGGGGAGGAGTTGACCGCGCCGCTGGTGGTCGCCGCGACGGGGGCTTTCAGCCGACCGCACCGTCCCCCGCTCGCGGGCCTGGACACCTTCGACGGGACGGTGCTGCACTCGTCCGACTACCGGCGTCCCGAGCCGATGGCGGGCAAGCGGGTGGTGATCGTGGGCGGCGGGAACTCGGCGGTGCAGATCGCCATCGAACTCGCCGCGGTCGCCGACGTCACTCTGGCCACCCGCCACCCGCTGCGCTTCATGCCGCAGCGGATCGCCGGACGGGACGTGCACATCTGGCTGCAGCGCACCGGCCTGGACACCGCGGCCTGGGCCAAGCCCCTGCTGACCGGCGGCAAGGGCACCCCGGTCATGGACACCGGCACCTACCGCGCCGTCGTCGCGACCGGCAACCCCGACCGCCGCCCGATGTTCGCCCGGCTCGATGGTGACCGGGTCGTCTGGGACGACGGCACGCGCGAGCACGTCGACGTCGTCCTGCTGGCCACCGGGTACCGGCCGGGCGTGGACTGCCTCGCCGGCCTCGGCGCCCTGGACGGCGAGGGACTGCCGCGCCACCGCGGCGGCGTCTCGACCACCCGCCCGGGGCTGGGATACGTGGGGCTGGAGTGGCAACGCTCGTTCGCGTCGGCGACCCTGCGCGGGGTCGGCGCCGACGCCCGCCATGTCCTGACCCGGCTGCTCAAGCAGTCCAGGCCGGACGACAGACGCTGACGCGGGCCGCGAACTGAGGCCCCGCTACGATCCGGCGGGACGCGCGAAGGTCAGGTGCCGGTGAGGACGGGCAGCGCGAACAGCCCCGACAGGCGGGTCAGCTTCTCGGGCACCACCCGGTAGTACACCCAGGTGCCGCGCCGCTCGCCCTCGATCAGACCGGCGTTGCGCAGTACCTTCAGGTGGTGGGAGATCGTCGGCCCCGACAGCTCGAACGGCCCGGTCAAGTCGCACACGCACGCCTCGCCGTCCTCGGCCGAGGCGATCATGTTCAGCAGCCGCAGCCGGACCGGATCGGCCAGCGCCTTGAACACCCCGGCGAGCTCGGCGGCCTCGTCCTCGCGCATGAGCGGACCGCTCAACGGCGCGCAGCACACCCCGTCATCGACGGCACCCTGTCCCATCAACTTAGACATGCATCTAATTTGACACCCTTCTAGCCAGCGAGGCAAACTAAGTACTACTTAGATGGATTTCGAATCAGGAGGTCGCGGTGAAGACCTTGTTCGCCCGCATCACCGCCCATCGGCCTGACCGCCGGCGCGTCGGGGAGATCACCTTCCGGGACGGCCGCGGCGAGGTCTGCACCCGCGCCTGCCGCTCGACCGCCCACCGCGACCGCGTCACCATCGCCGCCTACCGCGCCCGCCTGTGACGCGCCCGCCCGGCAACAGGTTTGCTCTCACCTAGGAGGATCCAATGAACGACGAGACCAGCCCGGAGGAGCCCACCGCTCAGGCAGGCTGCTGCGGCGCCGGCGCTTCCCCCACGGACACCGGTCAGCCGACGGCCACGGCCGTCACCGCGGAACGGACCGGGGCCCGTGACGTCCCTGTCGCCGGGCCGGTCGTGGTGATCGGGGCCGGGCCGGTCGGACTGGCCGCCGCCGCGCACCTCGCCGAACGCGGCCTCGACTTCTTGGTGCTCGAAGCGGGCGACCAGGTCGGCGCGGCGATCCGCGAGTGGGGCCACGTCCGGCTGTTCTCGCCCTGGCGTTACGACACCGACGCCGCCGCGCGCCGCCTGCTGGAACCCACCGGCTGGGTCCTGCCCGACCCCGACCACCTGCCCACCGGCGCCGAACTCCTCGACCGCTACCTCCTCCCCCTGTCCCGCGTCCCCGAACTGGACGGACGCGTCCGCACCGGCACCCGCGTCATCGCCGTCGCCCGCCGCGGCGCGGACGCCACCCGCACGATCGGCCGCGACCGCCGCCCCCTGCTCGTGCGCGTCCGCGAAGCCGGCGGGACGGTCCGCGACATCGACGCCCGCGCCGTCATCGACGCCTCCGGCACCTGGAGCAACCGCAACCCGCTCGGGCACTCCGGCCTGCCCGCCCCCGGCGAGGACACCGCCGCCGCCCACATCACCGGCCCGCTCCCCGACGTCCTCGGCCGCGACCGCGCCCGCTTCGCCGGACGACACACCCTCGTCGTCGGCATGGGCCACTCGGCCGCCGGCACCCTCCTCGCCCTCGCCGAACTCGCCGAGACCGAACCCGGCACCCGCATCACCTGGGCCGTCCGCGCCACCTCCGTCGCCCGCCTCTACGGCGGCGGGGACGCCGACGGGCTCCCCGCCCGCGGCGCACTGGGCACCCGGCTGAAGCAGGCCGTCGAGGCCGGGAAGATCGACCTGGTTCGCGGCTTCACCATCACCCGCCTGGACGGCGACGGCCCCGTCACCGTGACCGGCACCACGGCGGACGGCGAGCACGCCGTCACGGCCGATGTCGTCGTGCCCGCCACCGGATTCCGGCCCGACCTGGACATCCTCCGCGAGATCCGCGTCGAACTCGATCCCGCGACCGAGGCGCCCGTCCGGCTCGCGCCGATGATCGACCCGAACTTCCACTCCTGCGGCACCGTCCCGCCGCACGGCGAGCGCGTCCTGGCCCACCCCGAAACCGGCTTCTACCTGGCCGGGATGAAGAGCTACGGCCGCGCCCCGACCTTCCTCATGGCCACCGGATACGAACAGGTCCGCTCCATCGCCGCCGCACTCGCCGGCGACCGCGAGGCCGCCGACGACGTCCGGCTCGACCTGCCGGAGACGGGCGTGTGCTCCACCGACCTCGTCACGGACGACCTCCTCGCCGGCGCCCGTGACGACGGCTGCGGCACCTCCTGCTCCGCTGAAGCGACCCGGCCCGCCACGGCGGACGAGCTCGTGTCCTCCTGCTGCGGCGCACCGGAGCCGGTCGCGATCGGGATCGGCGCACCGGCCGGACTCGGGTTCGCCACCGGGCACGCCCACGGCCACTCGGGCGACGCCGACCGCGGCGAGTCCTGAATCAGCCGTGGGTTCCGCGTCCTCGGCTCCGGTCCCGGCGGCTTCGTCCGCCGGGACCGGCCGGCGCCTGCGCGGCGTCCTGATCGCCCTGTGCGTCACCGAGATCACCAGCTGGGGCGTCCTCTACTACGCCTTCCCGGTGCTCGCGCCCGCCATCACCGCCGACACCGGCTGGTCCACGCCCGCGATCACCGCGGCGTTCTCCGCCGCGCTCGTCGTCGCCGCCCTCGCCGGCATCCCCGTCGGGCGCCGGCTGGACCGCCGCGGCCCGCACCTGCTGATGACCGCCGGTTCCGTCCTCGCCACGATCGCAGTGATCGGCCTGGCCGTCGCGCCGTCGCTCGCCTGGTTCGCCGCCGCCTGGCTCGTCGCCGGGATCGCGATGTCCGCCGTGCTCTACCAACCCGCGTTCGCCGCCCTCACCCGCTACTACGGTCCCCGGCACCTCACCGCGCTTACGACACTCACCCTCGTCGCGGGCCTGGCGAGCACCGTGTTCGCGCCGCTCACCGACGTACTGTCCGGCCACCTGGACTGGCGCGACACCTATCTCGTCCTGGCCGCCGTTCTGGCCTTCGTCACCATCCCCCTGCACGCGCTCGCACTGCGCCGCCCCTGGCCGACGCCGCCCGATCCCCCGACCGACCACGGTGACGCCGCCGGGACGCGGCACATCACGCACAGCCGTCCCTTCTGGATGCTGACGGCCGCACTGACCCTGTCGGCGTTCGCGATGTACGCGGTGCTGATCAACCTCGTTCCCCTGCTCACCGACAGGGGCGCGTCCCCGACCGTCGCGGCTTGGGCGCTGGGGCTGGGCGGTGTCGGCCAAGTCGCCGGGCGCCTCGGCTATGGCGCCCTGACCCGCCGGACGAACGTCCGCAACCGCACCGCCCTGGTCCTCGGCCTGTCGGCCGTCACCACCGCGGCCCTCGCGGTCACGCCCGGCCCGGCACTCCTGCTCATCGCCATCGCCGTCCTGGCCGGAACCACCCGCGGGATCGCCACCCTCCTCCAGGCCACCGCCATCACCGACCGCTGGGGCGCCACCCACTACGGCACGCTCTCCGGCCTGCTGGCCGCCCCGGTCACCATCGCCGGAGCCGTCGCGCCCGCAGCCGGCGCCGGCCTGGCAGCGGCCCTCGGCGGCTACCCCGCCTTGTTCGCGGTCCTGACCTTCACGGCCGCCGTCGCCGCAGCCCTCGCTCTGGGCAGCATCCCCGCCGCACGCACGCCCCCAGCCGACTCCCCGGCGTCGCGGGACGTGCAGTCCCGAGACGCGTCCTCGGAGTGATGTCGGACCGCGACCATCTGAGGTTCCCCCAGAGCACGGCCCGGATGTGGCGAATTCGGACGGGCGTCGGCGCCATCCCCCGTGCCGCTACACGTTCGCACGTCCGTAGCGGCGCGCGACCTCGTGGAACGCCTCTTTCGGCTCCCAGTCGGGGGCGTCGGCGGCTTGCCTCACCACACCGAAACCGGCCATGTCCAGGTCGCGGCGCGGGTCGGGATGGTGGGGGAAATCGGGCATGGAGAAGGTGAAGACGAAGGCTCCGTGGACGCCTTCCGCCGTGTAGAGGTCGAGGAGTTCGGCCAGGTAGTCGGCCTGCGTGCGCTCGTCCCGCACGTGGCCGTCCTTGACGCGGGGCGGGTCGGCGAACCAGTTCACGATCATGAACGAGGCGGGTCCCCGCCGCTGCGCGCCCCGATGCGCCCCGCACCCGAACTCGGTGATCACCACCGGCTTGCCGTTCTCGCGCAGCAGGGCCCGCAGCCGCTCCCGGTAGCCCGCGAGGTCGTCACCCTGGCGGTAGAGGTTGACGCCGACCACGTCGAACCCCGACCAGTCGACCCGCTCCCAGGCGCCCGCCGCGTACGTGACCGGTCCCTGGAACGCGCGGCGGGCCACCTCGACGGCCTCGGCGAGCAGCGCGTTCAGCTTCCGCGTGATCCGCCGATCGAACAGGCGCCGCAACCGCGGACGCACCAGCACCTGGAGGCGGACGAACACGCGCGGCCCCGGGATCATGCCCGCGGACGTCAGCGAGAACTCGCTGCCGACCAGGAGCGTGACCCGGCCCGGATACTCAAGGCGCAGCTTCTCGGCTCCCGCCGCCGTCTCCGCCAGATGAGCCAGAAGCTCCCGGCGCGGACGGTCCTGCAGCGAGGGCCGGACGTAGACGTCCAGCCCGGCCTCCAAAGCGCATCGCGCAGCCCGCATCTGCTGCGGGACATCGGTCCCGATCAGCATCACCGTCGTGCAGTGCAGGTCCGCGGCGATGGCGCGCAGATCCCGGCCCACGAGCTCGCTCGGCCTGTCGTCGACCGTGTACGAGATCCCCTTGACGTCCACGCCCCGTTGCCCCTTCGCCGCACCTGCCGCCTGCCTCCCACGCTAGGGACGCCCGCCCGCTCCGGCATCGTCCACCCGGCCATCGCCGAAAGACCAAAGTCGACCCCCGCCGCACCGTCCCCCCGCGGCAGCACGTCGTCCGATCTGCCCGGCCTGCGCGGCGTTCCTGGGGGAATTTACCTTTTGCCCTACTTCAATAAGATGTAGTAGGTCGATACGAGGAGGCGCCATGCACGACCACCCATCGATGCACGACCCGTCGATGCACGCTCCGTCGGTGTCCGTGTGGGACAACGCGGGGACCGCGCTGCTCATCCTGTGGACGGTGGCCATGTGGGCGGCCGTGCTGGTGCTCGCCTATGCCGATCGCAGATCCGTACACCCCTGGTCGTTTCGGGTGGCCACCGCGGTCATCGGCCTGGGTGTCGTGGGGCAGCTGGGGCACATCCAGGAGCACATCGCCCAAACCGGCTACTGGGTCATGAATCCCAACTCCGAGGCATGGATGACGCCTCTGGGCACCGGGCTCGCCGAGGGCTTCGGTCAGATCGACACGTCCAAGCCGGCGCTCGGCATGGAGGTCCTCCACTTCACCGGCAACCTGCTCTTCCTGGCCGGCATCGCCGGGGTCATGCTGATCAGCCGGCGCGCACTGGGAACGCGAACGCGCAAGTGGGCGAAGATGGGGATGTGGATGCAGGGCGTCCACGGTGTCGAACACGCCGTGCTGACGCTGTCGGTGGCGCTCGGCGCGACACAGGCGATCGGCATGTCGACCTGGTTCGGGCTCCTCGACCCCGGGCCGGGGCTGTGGACCTACCGGATCTGGTGGCACATGATCGCCAATCTCCTGGGCACGATCGTCTTCGGCATCGCGCTGTACCACCTGTGGCGCGAACGCGACCAGATCAAGGCCGCCCACCGGACGGCCGAGCCGACGGCCGAGCCGACGGCCGCACCGGTGGCCGTTCCGGACAGGCTGCGGTAGCCGATCTCGCACGCGCGGCGGTCCTTTTCGGCGAGTAGACCGGACCATACGGCGGCTACGCTCGAAAAACCGTCTACTTCTGCGGCGTCGAACGTTCCAACAAACGGTTACAGAATCTTTCGATGCCGGTTGCATAATTCTCGATTCTAGGTTCTCATCGAGGGGCACTCGTCTTCACCGGGGGACTGCACAGAAAGGGCAGCCACGTGGCTGGAGTCCAGCACGTCGAAAGAACCTCGGAATCGCCTTCCCCGCCCGCAGGGCGCCGACTCGCCGTGCTCGTCGGCGTCCTGGCCGGATTCGTCCTCACCGTGATCTGGTCCGCGGAATTCGTCGATCGCGTGATCGGTGAGAACACCACGAGCACGCTTCTCGGCCACGAGGCCGATGGAGCGCCGATCGGCGGGCTCCTCTCGGGCGCCGCGTTCGCCTTCGCGTCCGGGCTCGGCGGGACGTTCACGGCCTGCAACATCGCGGCGATCGGCGCGGCCGCGCCCATGATGGGGCGGGGCGGCGCCGGACGACGCTTCCGCGCGGCGATCGGGCCGCTGCTGTGGCTGGCGGCGGGGGCCGCCGCCGTCTCGGCGGCGTACGGCGTCGTGGTGGCCGTCGCCGGGACGCGGATGCCCCAGTACTCGACGGCCGTCCAGACGAGCGGCCTCTCGCCGCGCAGCATCCAATCGATGATCGTCTTCGGTGTCATCGGGGTGGTGCTGACGTATCTCGGGCTGGCGGCCCTGGGCCTGGTCAAAGACCCGCTGAGCCAGTTCCCGAACGGGCGCATGCTGGTGATGGGCGGGCTGATCGGCGGTTTCCTGATCGGCCGGCCGTACGGGCTTTACCGGCAGCTGTTCCGGGACGTCGCCGACGAGGGCAACGTGTTCTACGGGGCCGGGGCCTTCGCCTTGCAGTCCCTCGGCAACGTCGTCATCTTCGGGGCGGTCTTCGTGGCCCTCGCGGTCGTCGCCGGCGGGCGTCTCGGCCGCCGGATCACGGCGAAGCCGGGGCGGGCCGCGCTGATCACCGGCGTCATGCTCATCACGGCCGGCGTCTTCACCATCCTCTACTGGGACGTCCGGCTGCTGGCCCGTCGCGACCTGATCTGGTTCCCCGTGGCGCCTTGGGCGTGACAGCGGGCGTGACGGCCCGCCCGGACCAGAAAAGGTCCGGGCGGGTTTTTTATGATCAGATTTCTAAAGACTTGCGGCGCCACACGGCGGGCTGCTTTCGCCGCTGCTTTCGAGTTGACTACTTAAGTTCCGTCGCTCTCGCGGCGTAGGGGCGCAGAGCTCGCATCAATTCCTCCGAGATCGGTTCCGGAAAGAGCTCGCCGGACGAGCGGGCCATGCAGGCGACGGTCTGCTCACCGCGCGCCACGAGTTGTGCGGGCCCTCGCCCGAACCGGTAATAGTCGAAGCCCATGCCGATCCGGTGGTCGTCGATTCCGGTGAGGGTCATGCGGACCGCCACCGTGTCCAGCGCGAACAGTTCTGCGAAGTACTCGCAGGAGCACGACACGGTCACCAGCGCCAGATCGTCGTGCAACCGCTCGACCACGCCCGGCGCCTTGTCGGCGAGGAACATCTCCCGGCAGGCGCCCTGCCAGCCGAGGTAGACCGCGAAGTAGACGTTGCCGACCACGTTCGTCTCCGCGAACGTCACCCGGTGCCTGTACTCGTAGTAGGGCGCGTTCGTCATGAGCACCGCCCTTCCGTCGTGAGGGCCGCGACCGCGACCGGCTCCGGACGTCCCTCGACGGCGAGCAGGACGGACACGATCCGGCACGCGTCCGGCGTCCGGAGCGCCACCCAGCCGCCCTCGTACACTCCCTCGATGGCGAGCTCCGCCGGCGGCTCGCGTCCCGCCTTCCGCAGGCACTCCCGCACGGCGCCCAGGCGGGCGCGAACGTGTTCCGGGGGTTCGTCCATCAGCGTGCGCAGACGGTCCGCCTGCACCGGCCACGGGACGTCGCCGCCGTCCCCGCCCATCGCGACGGCGCCGCCGGACACCGACGGGACGGGACCGTCCATGCTCACCCGCACGCCGGGCAGCAGGTCGGCGAACCCCCGTTGCAGGTGGACGCCGACGAGCACGGGCGCGAGTCCGCGCGCGGCGTGCAGCGGCCCGACGTCGCGCAGCCGCAGCCCGGTCCAGCTCAGCACGGGCCGCCCGTCGGCGTCGAGGAGCAGGACGTCGTACACGTACTCCGAGCCGTCGTGCGACCGTTCGGCGGCGTGCAGGGTCAGCTCGCCGCGTCCGCCGCCGTGGACCGTGAAGCGGCCGCATCCCACGGGCAGTAGCCGCCGATGCGGAACGCAGGCCTGCAGCACGTGGATGGCGGCGTCGTTGCGCGCCGGGTCGCCCAGCGCCCACGGCCCCGCCTCCCCCGCGTCGAGCAGTGCCGTGCACCCCGTGGCCTCCAGGCGTTCGTAACGCTGGAGCCGCCGGAAGCGCGGACCGTGGAAGAACAGCGGACCGTACAGCGAACGCCCGTCGTGCGGTACGGGGACGCCGTCGACGCGGGGCGGCTCCGGGGGCTCCGCGGGGCCGGTCACGGTGCCGGAGAAGTGGTCGACGGCGAAGTCGGTCTCGTCGCTGCGCAGCACGACCCGCACGGCGCCGTCCGGTTCGGCCAGCGCGCACACCCGCACGGTACGGAGCCCCTTCTCCGGGACGATGATCGGACGTTCGAAGGTCCCGTCGGCCACGGACCCGGACGGCCGTCCCGTCAGCGCGGAGGCGGCCCGCGCCATCATCTCCAGCGCGCTCACCGCGGGCAGGACCGCGAGCCCGTCGATGCGGTGGTCGTCGAGGTCGGGCGCGTCCCGCAGGCTCAGCTCGGCGTCGGCGACGAGCTCGACGCCCGGTGTGTGCGTGCGGACGTGCCGGAACAGCGCGTCCGCGGGCTCGGTGGCCGCGGAGTGCAGCGCCGGCAGCCGTCCGGTGGCCAGGACGGTCGTCGCCGCGGTGCCGGACTCGGCGATCCGCGCGGCCATGCGGGTGCCGACCTCGACGGGCATCGGCGCGACGCCCGCGGCGACCAGCCCGTCCAGGACGTTTAGGCGTTCGCCCATGCCGGCGCCGGACCACGCGGTCCAGTCGATGTTGTGGACACGGCACCGGGGCAGGTCGGCCGCCAGCACCCTCGCCAGCTCCCGCAGGCGGCCGTTGGCGAGGGCGTAGTGCGCCTCGCCCGGCAGCCCGAAGCGGCCGATCACCGACCCGTAGGTGACGACGAGCCGCAGCTCGAGCGGGTCGAGGGCGGCGAGGAGCGTCCGCAGGCCGTGGTGCTTCGGCGCCGCGTGGGCGGCGAAGTCCCGGACGCCCAGCTCGGCGAACCGCGCGGGACGGTTGATCGCGGCGCCGTGGACGACGCCGCGCACCGGGCCGAGCGCGGCGGTGACGCGGTCGACCGCCGCGCGCAGCGCGGCCGGGTCGCCGACGTCGGCGGCCTCGTACCGGAACACGGCCCCGCCCGCCTCCAGGCGGTCGAGCGCGGCGCGCAGTTCCGCGTCGTCCGCGGGGTCGGCGCGGCCGATGAGGGCGAGCCGCACCCCCCAGCGGTCGCCGAGGAAGGCGGCGGTCTCCAGCCCGATGCCGCGGCCGCCGCCCGTCACGAGCAGCACCTCGCCCGGCGCGAGCGGGGGTTCGCCGGCCGCGAGCCGGACGGGCCGGTGCACCGGCTCGGCCGTCTCTCCGCGCGCGTCGACCAGCAGTTCGACGTGGCCGCGGTGCGGTGTCGCGAGCGCGTCCGCGACCGTCCGGGCCGCGGCCTCGGTCGCCGCGTCGGCGCCGATCCAGCGCAGGTCGCGACCCGGATACTCCTGGGCGAGGCCGCCGACGAATCCGGGCGCGGTGACCCCGAGATCCACCACGGTCAGCGACGCGCCCGCGGCCAGGGCGTCCGCCGCCGCCTCCAGGAGCGCGCCGATCGCCTCGTCGCCGGGGTCTTCGGGAAGGAACACCGCGTACGCGGGCGGGGCGTCCGCGGCCGAGTCCAGGAGGGGTTCGGCGAGGTCGCGGAGCGCTCCCCCGCCGCAGACCCGCCAGCGGCGGGCGGCGCGCTCGCCGGAGAGCCGGACGGGACGGCGCTCACCGGCGAACACGCGGAACCACTCGTCCACGCCGGGCGGCGGACCGCCGGGGCGTCCGCCGGACCGGTCGGCCGCGGGCAGCGCGGCGACGGCCGCGGCGAGGTCGGCCACGGTGGCCGACGCCAGCGGCGGCGGCACGGACGGTACCCCGCGCCCGCACCGTTCGGCGGCCCGGACGGCCAGCTGCATCACCCGCAGCGAGTTGAAGTGCAGGTCGCTGAGCAGTTCGTCGTCGTCGCCGACCATCTCGGCGGGCAGTTCGAGGGCCTCGGCGACCAGGAGGCGCACCGCCTCCACCGGGTCGGTGCCGACGGTCCCGGCCGCGCCGTCGCCGGCCGCCCGGTCGTCCGCGGCGGCCGGGTCCGGGGCCGTTCGGGGCGGGACGGGCGCCGCCTCCTCGGCCTCGCCCGCCGGGCCCGGACCGGGACGGCGCTCGGGGATCCGCGGGGCGGTCTCGCACGGGTTGGTGAGGAAGGCCGGCACACGGTCGATGACGAACGGGCGGTGGAACCGCTCGGCGAAGAACGCCTTCGGGTCCCCGACGACGCCCGCCGCGAACAGCGCGCCGTTCGCCCGCGCCACCGGCTCGGCCGAGGCCGCGCCGACGTCCAGCGTCACCACGGGCACGCCCGCGGCCTCCTGGGCGAGGGTGCTCAGCGAGTGCCCGGGACCGCATTCGACCAGCAGGTCGCAGCCGGCCGTCAGCGCCGCCAGCGCGGCGCGGAACCGGACCGGCTCGGTGATCTGCCGGACGAGGAGTTCGTGCAGGTCGGCGTCCGGCTCGAGGGCACCACCGGTGATCGTGGAGTACACCGGCCGGTGCGGCCGGTCCAGCCGGACGCCGCGCAGCAGGCGGGCGAGCGGCGGGCCCGCCGCGGCGACCGCGGCGGTGTGGAACGCGTGGCCGACGGCGAGCCGCCGGGCCGTGACGCCGGCGCGGGCGGCGCGGTCCGACACCGTGTCCAGGTCGGCGAGCGGGCCGGCCACGACCTGGACGGCGCCGTTGTCGGCCGCCACCGCGAGCCGGGTCCCGGCGATGAGCTCCGCCACCGTCGTGGGCGAGGCGGCGAGCGAGACCATGCCCATGCCCGGTTCCCCCGCGTCGGCCATGGCGCGTCCGCGCGCCGCCGCCAGCCGGACGGCGTCCTCCCCGGTCAGCGCGCCCGCCCAGCACAGCGCGGTGATCTCGCCGAGACTGTGCCCGGTCGCCGCATCGGCGTCGACGCCGATGCGGGCGAGCCACCGCAGTCCGGCGAGGGACGCCCGCACGATCGCGGGCTGCGCCACCGCCGTGTCCAAGCGGTCGCCGCCGGGGTCGGCGAAGCGGTCCGCGACCTCCGGCAGCAGCACGCCGAGCGCTCCGGCGTCGGCGCGGACCGGGGCGCCCTGTCCGGGGAACAGCAGGCCGACCCTTCCGGGCGCGCCCTGCCCCAGGTAGATGCCCGGGCCCGCGGCCAGCGGCGGCCGCTCCGTTTCTTCCAGGCGCTGCGCCGCGCGGCGCGCGCGCAGCGCCAGCCCCCGGGGGTCGCCGGCGACGACGGCGGCGCGGAACGGCGGCGCGGCGTGCGCGGCGGAGTCGGCGAGCGCCGCGGCGAGGTCGATGTGCTCGGCCAGCGAGATGCCGTCCGCGCGGTCCGCGACCCGCCGCAGCGCCGCCGCCAGGTCCCCGGCGGTCTCCGCCGCGAACACGAACACCTCGGCGTCCAGGGCGCGGCGGGCCAGGCGCCGCTCCGTGACCGTGAACGTGCTGCGCCGCGGAGGCGCCGCGCCCTCCAGCACGACGTGGGTGTTGATGCCGCCGAACCCCATGGCGCTCACCGCGGCCCGCAGGGGAGCCTGCGGCCAGGGCGTCGCCTCCGGGACGACCCGGAGCGGCGCCCCGGGACGGCGCAGCAGTTCGTGTTCCCGCGTGCAGCCGACGGTCGGCGGTATCACCTGGTGGTGCAGCGCCAGCACGGCCTTGATCAGGCCGGCGGCGCCGGCGGCCGCCTTGGTGTGCCCGATGTTCGCCTTCACCGACCCGATCGCGGCGGGTGGCAGCGTGCGTCCGCCCTGCAGCTCGCCCAGCGCGCGCAACTCCGCCTCGTCGCCGACGGCGGTGCCGGTGCCGTGCCCCTCGAACAGCGGCACGGTGTCGGGCCCGAAACCCGCGCGGGCATAGGCACGGCGCATGGCCAGCACCTGCCCGTCGCTCTCCGGCCGGGTGAGGCCGCCGCGCCCATCGGACGACACGCCCCACCCGCGGATCACGGCCAGCGGCGCCCGCCCGGCGTCCAGGGCGTCGTCGAGGCGCATCAGCGCCACCATGCCGCACCCCTCCCCCGGCAGGAAGCCGGTCGGCCGCTCGTCGTAGACCCGCATCTCCGTCGCCGCCAGAGCGCCCACCCGGGCGAATCCCACCAGCTCGAACGGGTCGAGGCTCAGGTCGACGCCGCCGGCCAGGGCGAGGTCGAGATCGCCGTCCGCCAGCGCCGTGCACGCGGTGGTCACCGCCAGCAGCGACGAGGCGCAGGCGCCGTCGACGGTGTAGCCGGCGCCGCGGAGGTCGAAGTGGTTGCAGACGCGGCCCGCGATGGTGTTGGCCAGCCCGCCGGCGAGGCTCTCGTCGGTCGGTTCGGGGAACGGTTTCTTGAAGTCCTGCTCCAGGCCCGCCAGCAGCGCGTCCCGCTCGGCCGGGCGCAGGCTCGTCCCGGCCAGCGCGGCCTCCACCCGGCGGCGCACGTACGGCCACCGCAGCCGCAGCAGCGACGCCCGGCCGAACTCGCCGCCCAGTGTGTTGCCCAGGACCACGCCCGCGCGGTCCCCGTCCAGCCCGCGCCCGCCGGGGAACCCGGCCGCGGCGAGCGTGTCCGCGGCGACCTCCAGCGCGAGCCAGTGGGTCGGGTCGGTGACGCGGTACGTCGTTCCGGGCACGCGGTGGCGGGCGCGGTCGAAGGTCCAATCCTCCAGGACGGCGGCGAACCGGGCGTACGTCGAGTCCGGGCCGTCGCCGGCGTAGTCGTCCAGATCGAGCCGTCCGGGCGGGAGCGGCCGGAACGCCCGGCGGCCCGCGAGGACCATCTCCCACAGCCGTTGCGGGCCGGCGGCGTCGGGGTACCGGCAGCCGACTCCCACGACGGCGATCCCGGGCTCGTTCACGGCGCTCACCGGGCCTCGTCGGGCGTCGCCAGGGTCGCGCCGGGCAGCGCCGTCACCTGCCGCGGCACCGCGGCGCCGGACGGGGACGCGGCGCGCTCGGCGGCACGCCGACGCAGCGACAGCGCCCCGAGTCCGGCCCACCGCAGCGCGCACACGATCACCAGGGCGAAGAACAGGCCGTAGACGACGTGGAAGGCGACGAGCAGCCCGTACACCGCGGCCGTGGCCGCGCCGAAGCACACCTGGTTGCGCGGCCGGACCGGCGTCGTCCCCGGGTCGGTGATCATGTAGTTGGTGAACAGGACGAACGCCACGCCCGTCATCCCCAGCAGCGCGCTGACCGTGGACGTCCCGTCGATCAGCGTGCGCACGACCGCCTGCGCGGCGAACGCGCCCACCCAGCCCAGGATCAGCGGCATCTTCTTGGTGAGCATGGCGTTGAGCATGGTGCCCGAGAGCAGGATGAGCACCGGGACGAGCCAGTCGACGGGCCCGCTCACCCATTCGGTGAACTGGTAGGGCGGCGCGATCCCCACCCAGGGGAACAGCACCAGGATCACCGCGATGCCCAGGTTGGACGGGTTCATCACGTGCCGTACCTTGTCGCCGACCCGCACCCGGATCAGGTACTTCGACGTGATCCCGATGATCACCGCGAAGACGACGGGGCCGAGACGGCTGTTGGCGTAGAGCAACATCGCGCACGCCAGCGCGGTGATGTGCGCGGGCAGCAGGAACTCCACCGTCGCCCGGGTCCCGCCGGCGAACTTGCGCGGGCGGCGGTTCGCCCACGCGTCCAGGGCCTCCAGCCCCAGCTCCAGCGTGTACGCCACGGCCAGCGCGGCCAGCGGGGTGACGTACGCCTGCTCGAAGCCGAGGACGGTGTGGCCGAGGATCGTGAACGCCGTGATGGAGATCGCGAACCGGCGGAGCGCGATGACGCGGGGGTCCTTGGCGGGCCGTGCGGGCGGCTCGGCCGTGGTCGTCTGAAGGGTCGCTGAACTCACCGGATCATCTCCCGGATCGAACCATCGGGGTTGAGGACCAAGGTGCGCCAGCCGGGGCCGATGTCGACCCTGCCGCTGTGGCGCTCACCGCAGGCGTCCCGCCAGGCGACCGTGAGCGGGACCGTCGTGGTGCCGCGGTCGAGCCCGAACAGCAGCTCGGGCGCGGACACCCCGGCGTGCCCGTTGGCGGGATGGACCTGGCCGATCCGGACGCCGTCGGTGCCGCCGTGCAGTTCGGCGGACGCCCCGATCGCCGGCGTCGTCGGCGCGCCGGCCGCCGGGGGCCGCCGCTGCGCGCCCGCGGAGCAGGCGCCCGCCGGGCGGACCAGCCGCAACCCGAGGAAGGGCCGGCGGTCCGGTCGCGTGTTGCGGTACAGGAACGACCGGCCCCACTGATTGGCCGTGGCGAAGTCGAGCCGGCCGTCGTGGTCGATGTCGGCGAGGCCGATGCCCCGGGTCACGCTGGTGTCGGCCACGCCGAGGCGCGCGGCGATGTCGACGAACCGCCCCTCGGAACCGCGCACGAAGAACGGATTGTGGTTGCTGCCCGAGATGTCGTCCTTCCCCGGCTCGAAGTCCGGCCACGCGCCCGGCTTGTCGAGGAGGTCGTCGTTGGTCATGGCCAGCTCCTGGAGCTGCGCCCAGCGGTCGGTCTCGCCCTTGATGAAACCGGTCGCCTGCACGATCTGGGTGCGGCCGTCCCCGGCGAAGTCGCCCGCCTTGACGTCCCAGCCCCAGCCCGATCGGGACAGTCCCAGCGGCTCGCTGTGGTCGTCGTAGCGGGCGGTGCCGCCGTCGAAGATCCGCTCGCTCTGGCTGAGCCACGCGAAGTTGCTCTCCAGGAGACCGTACGTCTCGGTGATGTTGCTGACCACCATGTCGGGGATCCCGTCCACGTTCAGGTCGGGGAACGCCACGCCCATGCCCTTGAACGAGTCGCCGCCCAGCACCTTCGACTTCGGGGTGGTGAACTTCCGGGTGCCCTCCACCGTCCGGAACCTCACCCGGCCCGGCTCGGACAGGTTGCGCAGCAGCCGGTCGGGACCGAAGTCGTTGGCGAAGTACAGCTCCGGCCTCCCGTCGCCGTCGAGGTCCTGCGCGCCGGTCGCCAGCGTCCAGCCCCGGGCCGTCCGCTCGGAGAACGCGCCGCGCGCCTCGGCGAACGAGGCGGCGGGGCGCTCGCCGCCGCGTCCCGACCGCCACAGCAGGACCTTGTTCTCGCCCCCGTTGTAGGCCGCGGACATGGACCGTTGCATGACCAGTTCGTCCTGGCGGGCCGCCGGGTCGAGCACCCGGGCGCCGTCGGGGAAGTAGTTGCCCACGACGACGTCGCCGTGCCCGTCGCCGTCCACGTCCGCCAGGGAGACGGCGTTGGTGTTCCACACCTGGTAGGGCTCGACCATCTCCCGGACGGCGAAGGCTGCGGAGCCGAGCCGCTCCGGGGTCCGCAGGAACAGCACCGGCGACCGGCCCCAGTAGTAGACGAGCAGGTCGGTGCGGCCGTCCTCGTTGTAGTCGCCCGGCGTGCAGCCCATCGGCGCCATCGTCCGGTCGAACGGCAGGCCGTCCGGGGTGAGCCGGACGGCCGGCATCCGCCGTCCCGTGCCCGGCGCCGGCCGCACGGTCACCGAGTCGTCCCGCGGGTCGACCAGGCAGACGTCGTCGGGCCGTCCGTTGCCGTCGACATCGGCCAGCGCGACCGCCGCGCCCACCGAGGAGATCCAGTGCCGGATGCGCTCGTAGGCCGGAGCGACGGTCCGCTCGCGGCGCGGCGATGCCGTGCCGTTGAGCGCCGCTTTCTCGAACGCGAACGGGGCGGCCAGCCGAGCCGCCTCGGCCTCGTCGGCGTCCGGCAGCGTCGCCAGCTGCCACCCGCCGACGAGCAGCACGATCGAGCAGACCTGCACCAGACGCTTCCGCAGCACCCGCCTCATGCCCGCACCTCGCCGATCTCCCGTCGCCAGGCGCGCCGCACCCCGGCCCGCCACTGCTGGTAGGCGCCGACGCCGACGCCGTGCGCCTCGGCCGCGGCCAGGGCGTCGTCGGTCCACCGCGCGGCGGCGGCCGCCGTCGTCCCGCACAGTTCGGCCACGGCCGCCTCGACGCGCCCGGGCACCTCTCCCGACACCACGTGCGCCTTGGCGGCGAACGCCGCGCCCTGCGCCAGCTGGTCCCGGTGGGCCCCGGCCGCCTCACCGAGCCGGGCCAGCACGGGGCGGGGCTGGATCCCGGTGTAGGCCGCGGCGAGCCCCACCCCGGCCCACAGGTCCGCGCGCCGGTGCGCGGGGAACCCGCCGATGACCCGTTCGATCCGCTCGGGATCGGCGCAGGCGTGGAACCACAGCGCACGCCCCACGCCCTGGTCGCGGACGGGACGAACCGGCCCGCGCGCCGCGCGTTCGACGCGGCGCTCGCGGTAGACCGGGCCGGGGCGGAAGTAGGCGTTGTGGAAGCCCCAGCCGTCCCACGCCAGCCACCGGGGCAGTCCGCCCGCGCCTCTGCCCGCCGTCCGCGGGGGGAGCCGGAACCGGGCGTAGGCCCAGCCCGCCCCGACGTGGATCAGGTGCGGGTATCCGGCGCCCGGCCCGGTGCGCAGGCCGTCCAGGCGACGGCCGCGCGAGAGCGCGAGCAGGTCGAGGAGCGCCCGGCTCATCGCCGCGCCCTCATAGGCGAAGCCGCGCAGCTCGCGCGGAATCCCGCTCAGGTCGAGTGCGCCTTCGCGCTCCTCGAGCGCCGTGTTGTAGCCGGTGGCGAAGGCGCCCACCACCTCCTCCAGCCGCCGCCGGATCTCGGTGTCGCCGCGTGCATGACCGTATCTGTCAAGAGAAACCCGATTTTCGTGGAGCATGAGCAGACGTGGGAGGCGGGAGCGGGGTACGTCGACAGGAAAGTTCCTATACATGATCTCCACCCGAAGTTCGGACCAGATACCAACTAATTGTTTTTAAAGCTGGATGTCAAGACGCGAGATTTTCGGCCGCCCGGATGCGGACACCCGTTTTACGGCACGGGGCAGCACCGCCGGTCCCGCACGACCAAGACGGGGAGACCGGCTTATGAACGAACATCATCACAGGTAGACGGCTATAACATACTTAGCCGACCTGGCAAGTGTAGAATTTTATGTAGCAATTTATGCAGCCTTCGAGTGATCATTTAAGAATGGCAACAGAATCGCGTCGGCGTTCTGTCGGTGACTTTAGGGCAGCCCACGAGAAACGCGCGGCCACCGGCCGCTCGTGCGGATCATGCGGTGATCACGGACGGCCCGGCGCCGTGGCCGGCCGCAGCAGCCCTTCCAGTGCGTAGGGAGCGGCTTCCAGCTGGAAATCCATGGCGGGGTGATTTCTGCGTACTGCGCCCTCCAGTGTGAGCAGGCAGGTCATCGGGACGACGAAGCGGGGGTCGGCGAACAGCCGGTGCCGGCGCTGCAGGTCGAACAGGCGCACGCAGAAGCCGGGCAGGTCGAAGTCCCCGGCGGCGCGGCGGTCGGTATCGGCGACCAGCTCACGGACCCGGCGGCGGAAACCCGCCGGATCGGCTCCCGCGGCGGCGGCGCGGACGGTCGACATCAGGATCTCGGCGCAGGCGTCGCCGTCCCCGCGGATCATGCCGGCGAAGAACTCGGTGAACGCGCGGCGGCTGCCGTCGTCCAGCGCGCAGACCAGGCCCGCGTCCAGCAGCACGACGCTGCCGTCCCGCCGGAAGTAGACGTTCCCCTGGTGCAGGTCGAGATGGGCGAGCCCTTCCACGAACAGCATCCGGTACACCGCGCGCACCAGCAGACCGGTCTGCTCGCGCCGGGTGGACGCCGGCAACGTCCCGGCGCCCGCCCGGTCCAGCCCGTCGACGAAGTCCATGGTGATCACGCCGTCCCCGCACAGGCCGGGGACGGTGTCGGGCACGACCACGCCGGGCAGGTCGGCGAGGGCGCGGTGCAGCCGCCGCAGCGCGGCGGCCTCCGCCCGCAGGTCCGATTGGCGGGCGAGCAGCGTCCCCAGTTCGTCGACGATCTCCGTCAGCGGCGCCCGGCGGAACGGCGGCGCCCACGCGACCGTCCGAGCCAGCCACCGCAGAATCGCGACGTCGGCGGCCATGGCGTCGTCCGCCCCGGGCCGGCGGACCTTGACGGCGACCGCCCGTCCGTCCACCTCGGCCCGGTACACGCACGCGATCGCCCCACCGGCCACCGGAGGACCGGCGAGCGCGGCCGCGATGCCGTCCGGCACCTTTCCCAGGGCGCGGCGCACCGCGGTCGCCGCCGCCTCCGGAGGCATCGGCGCGATACCGTCCTGCAGCCTGCCGAGCGTGGCGGCCGCCGCCTCGCCGACCAGGTCGGGACGGGTGCCGAGCAGTTGGCCCGCCTTGAGGAACCCGCCGCCGAGCCGCTCGAGGAGCCGCGCGGCGTCGTCCGCCGTGCCGCGCCGCCCGCGCACCAGGCGGGCACCGGCACCGCGCGCCAGCGCGAGGCCGCCGGCGGCGGCGACCCGCGCGCCCCTCGCGGCCACGGCTCGGTGGACGGTTCCATCCGGCATCTCAGCGTCCTCCGTGGCGCCCGTCCGCGGCGAACCGGCCCGCGGCCGGGCCGGTCCTGAGGTTCAGGCGCCGGTCGAGATCATCGAGAAGGCGGTCGGGACCCGCGTCCACGTGCGCGGGATCGACGGGGAAGGGCGCCCCGATCCGGCGGAACTCGGTCCATCGGCCCCCGGGGCCGCAGGCCCGCACCACCCGGGGCAGTCCGACCGCGTCCGGGCCGCCCGGCTCCAGGACCTCCCAGCGGTGCTCCGGCTCGCCGCGCCGGTCGACGGCGCGGGCGACGACCGTCCCGGTGCCGGGATCGACCGCCTCGGTGACGGTCAGGCCGGGGGTGACCGCCGGGCCGAGATGGCAGTGCGGTTCGGCGCCGGGCCACCGGCTCCAGGACAGGTCGCTCTCCCGGTCCTCGGGAACAGGCGCCAGCCCGGGGTGGCGCCACGCCATCAGGTCCAGGTATCCGATGTCGGTCAGCGGCAGGCACCCGAAGACGTGCCGCTCGGTCAGCACCAGCGACCGCCGCATCGTGGGCACGAACGTGCGCACCTCGCAATGGCACCGCGACCGGTCCTCGACGATCCGCACGTGCGTGCCCGCCAGCGTCTCGGGCTCGGTGACGAACAGCCACGTCTCGGCCGTGTCACCGGCGAACCGGCGGACGATCGCGTAGCGCATGGGCCGCCGTCCGAAGGATGCGTCGACGGCGAACCCGAAGCAGGTCAGGGGGTCTGCGCTGAGGTTCGCCGGCCGTCGGGCCGCCGTGCGTCGCGATGTCCCTGGCACCTGGCTCGCCTCCTCGCCCCGCAGCGACCGCGAGGCCGCTCCGGTTACTTCGGTCCACCGAGAGAACATTCATCATGCGCGCGCGGCCCCCGTCAAGGTTCGCGAAGGAAATGCCTAATCATCACCATGATCCCCAAATGGGTATTTCGGTCGCGCGATCGAAGCGGCGCGGGACCGGGCGGGCGCACGGCGGCGACGCAGGGGCGCGGGCGGACGGGCGGGAGCCGACGCTCCCGGGAACAACGGACGTCCAGGCCCGCGGCTTCAGAACAGGCCGGGCCGCCCAGAGCGGTGGAGTCCGGGTCGGTCCAAGCCGACCGGACGGCCGGCCCGGCCGGCTCCGCCAGGCTGGATCACCGGTCGGCGCGGTCCGCGAAAAGGACGTGGGAAAGGAGGAATTTGGGGCCGGCGGTCAGCCGACGAGACCGAGGAGCCGCGAGCAGCGCAGGACGGCCTCCTCGTCGCCCTCCATCACGAGGCGGCGGGTGAGGGTGGCCTCCAGGGGGTTCAGCCGGCCGGACCCGATCTCGACGAAGGTCACCGCGTCGGTGGAGACGACCAGCACCGGTTCGCTGTGCGGCGCCCCGTGCCGGACCTTGACCTCGCCGTCCTGGACGTCGACGTGGAAGACCTCGTCGTCCACGCGGAACTCGTACACCTCGTCGGGGCCCGCGGCGGCCGGGTCGACCATCGCCTCGACGGCGAGCACGCCCCACCGGGGGCGGACGACGTCCTCGGCGCGGGGCGCGCCGAGAAGGCCGAGCCCCCACCGGGCCAGGGACAGCACCGTCTCGCGCAGCCCCTCCCCCTGCTCGGTCAGCTCGTAGGTCTTGACCTTGGAACCGGGGAGCGTGCGCTGGCGGACCAGACCGGTCTCCATCAGAAACTTCAGCCGCTCGGCCAGCAGGTTGGTGCCGATGCCGGGAAGGTTGCCCTGCAGTTCGTTGTAGCGGCAGGAGCCGGTGAGCAGCTCGCGGATGATCAGAAGCGTCCAGCGCTCGCCGATCACGTCGAGCGCCCCCGCGAGCCCGCAGTACTGTCCGTAGTTGCGCCGCTGCTGCTTCATCGGCGGCCTCCTCCCGTGCTTTACTAGTATATACCGATGGTTAGATCCTTAACGCCACCAGGTAAGCGAACCCTCCTCGGGCACTTGATAAAGCTATAACTTCTTCGAAAGGGCGACCCCGACACCAGACGGCGGAGGTGTCCCGATGCCGACGACGGACGCGGCCGTGGACCCGGCGTTCCGCGCCCTCCCGCTCCGCGCCGTCGCCGACGCCGCGCTCGACCGGGCCGCCGCACTGGGCGCCCGGGACGCGGCCGTCCGCGTCGAGCGCGTCCGGCGGTACGGGACGCTGCTGCGCGACGCCGCCCCGGTCGGCGACCACGACACCACGCACACGGGACTGGCCGTGACGGTGACCGCGGGCGGCGCCCGGGGCTTCGCGGCCGCCGCCGGACGTCCGGCGCCCGAGGAGGCGGCGGCCGTCGCCGAACGCGCCGTGGCGGTCGCCCGCGTCCTGGCCGCCGACGGCCACCGTGCTCCCGCTCCGGCCGCCGAGCCCGTGTACCGGGACGCGGTCTGGGCCGCTCCCTGCCGGATCGACGCCTTCGACGCGTCTCCGGCGGACCGTACGGCACGCCTGGTCGAGTGGAGCGAGCGGCTGCTGGCCGCGCCCGAGGTGCTGCACGTCCTCGCCAAGCTCCGCTTCACCCGGGAGACCAAGTTCTACGCCGACTCGGCGGGCACCGTGACGTTGCAGCAGCGGACATGGATCCACCCGATGCTGCAGGCGCTCGGCGTCCATCCGCGTACCGGTGCCGCCGCGGCGCTGCGAACGCTCGGGCCGCCCACCGGCCGCGGCCTGGAGTACCTGGACGGCGACGGCTGGGACTGGGACGCCGAGCTCGCCGCCCTGCCCGGGCTGCTCGGCGCGAAGCTCGCGGCGCCCGCCGTCCGGCCGGGCCGCTACGACTTGGTCATCGATCCGTCGAACCTGTGGCTGACGCTGCACGAGACGGTCGGGCACGCGACCGAACTCGACCGCGCCCTCGGCCACGAGACCGCGTACGCGGGCGCCAGCTTCGCCACGCCCGACCGGCTGGGCTCGCTGCGGTACGGCTCGCCGGAGATGAACGTCACCGCGGACCGGACGACCGAGCATGGGCTGGCGACGGTCGGCTTCGACGACGAGGGCGTGGCGGCGCAGGAGTGGGATCTGGTGACCGGCGGCGTCCTCACCGGGTTCCAGACCGATCGCGGCACCGCCCCGCTCATCGGTGCCGGACGCTCGACCGGCTGCGCGTACGCGGAGCCGGGACTGCACGCGCCGCTGACCCGGATGCCGAACGTCTGCCTGCGCCCCGCGCCGGGCGGCCCGTCCACCGAGGAGCTGATCGGCGGGGTGACCGACGGCCTGTACGTCGTCGGCTCGGGGAGCTGGTCGATCGACGACCGGCGCCGCGGGTTCCAGTTCACCGCCCAGCGCTGCCACCGGATCCGCGGGGGCCGGCTGGCCGGGCAGGTGAACGACGTCGCGTACCAGGGCGACACCGTCGGCTTCTGGAACTCGCTGAGGGCGCTCGGAGGCCCGGCGGATCACCGCGTGTTCGGCGCCGACCTGTGCGGCAAGGGGCAGCCGGTCCAGACGGCCGCCGCCAGCCACGGCTCCCCCGCCGCCGTGTTCGAGGGGGTCCGGGTCGTCGACGCGTCCCGGGAGGCGGGCCTGTGAGCGCCGCGCCGCAGGACATCGCCGAGCGGGCGCTCGCGGTCCGCGGCCCGGACGACCTCGTGGTGATCGTCGACGAGGCCGATACCGCCCACCTGCGCTGGGCCGGCAACGCCGTGACGGCGGCCGGGCACGTGCGGGACACGCGGGTGACGGTCGTGGCGGTCGTCGCGGGCGGGCGCGGGACGGCGGCGGGCGTGGTGGCGCGGCACGGCGAGCCGGTCGCGGAGGTCGGCGGCATGGTGGAGGCCGCCGTGCGGGCCGCCCGCTCCGCCCCCGCGGCACCCGACGCCGCCCCCCTGCACGACGGCGGCGTCTCGCCCGACTGGACGGCTCCGCCGGAGCGGCTGCCCGGCGAGGTGCTCGGCTCGCTCGCCGGCGGGTTGCGGACGGCGGTGGCTCGGGCCGCCGCGGAGAAACGCATGCTCTACGGGTTCGCCCGGCGCGAGCTGTGTTCGACCTACGTGGCGACCGGCTCGGGGCTCCGCCTGAGGCACGTCCAGCCCGCGGGGCTGGTCGACCTCACGGGTCGCGCCGCTGACGGCGCGTCCGCGTGGGCCGGTGCGACGTCGTGCGGCGAGGCGCCCGCCCCGGGACCGGACGAGCTGGACCGGCGGCTGCGGTACCGGCTGGGCTGGGGGCGTCGCCGGGTGGAGGTCCCGCCCGGACGCCACGAGGTGCTGCTGTCGCCCTCGTGCGTCGCGGATCTCATGGGGCATCTCTACGCGGCGGCGGGCGCGCAGGACGCCCTGGACGGCCGCTCGCCGTTCGGCCGCGCGGACGGCGGGCTGCGGATCGGCGAGCGGCTCGCCCCCCAGCCGCTGACGCTGCGCGGTGAGCCGCTGATGCCCGGTTTCGAGTGCGCGCCGTTCGTCATCGCCCGTTCCTCCGGCGAGGGCCTGTCGGTGTTCGACAACGGGCTGCCGCTGGGGCCCACGGAATGGATCAGCGACGGGACGCTCACCGCGCTGGTGCAGACGCGGCGGTCCGCGGAGCTGACCGGCGCGCCGGTCACCCCCCGGATCGACAACCTGCGGCTGGAGGGCGGGCCGGGCGCGCGGTCCCTGACGGAGATGGTGGCGGGCACGCGGCGGGGTCTGCTCGTCACGTCCCTGTGGTACCTGCGCCCGGTCGACCAGCGGTCGCTGCTGCTCACCGGGCTGACCCGCGACGGCGTCTACCTGGTGGAGGACGGCGAGATCGTCGGCGCGGCGCCCGACTTCCGGTTCAACGAGAGCCCGGCGGCGCTGCTGGAGCGGGTCACCGAGGTCGGCCGGACGGTGCCCGCCCTGCCCCGGGAGTGGGACGAGGGCCCGCCCCGCGCCGCGATGCCGCCGCTGCGGATCGCGGACTTCGCCCTCTCGTCCCCGGCCGGCTAGGAAAGGCGTTCGTCCATCTGCGCCAGGACGTTCGGCCAGGCGGCCTCGGTGCGGTCGCGGGCGGCTTCGGTGCCGAACCCGGCGTGGGTGAGCCGCACGTGCGCGCCCGTGCCGAGCGGCGACAGCTCGACGGTCACGACCGTCTCGGCGCCGTCGGTCCCGCCCTGCCCGGTGACCCAGGTCAGTTCCACCAGCCGTTCCGGCTCCAGCCGCAGGAAGCGTCCGTAGTGGGGGTGGCGGGCGCCCTCGAAGCGGGTCTCGAAGAAGAACGGCGTGTCGACGCGCCCTTCCATCAGGACCGTGCCGGGCGCGGCGAACCACCGGTCGATCCGCTCGGTCCACGCTTGATAAATCGCCTGCGGAGAGGAGCGCATGTCGCGTTCGACGACCAGCCGCAGCGGCCGGTCCGACAGATCCGGGACAGTGATCGGTACTGGCATGGGGACATGGATAGCGAGCCGCGGGGGCGCCGTCAACCGTCACGCCCGTCCCGCAACTACTAGATATTTTTAAAGTACTTTCCTAGAGTGGGACGGAACCGGCAGTTTCGCTCCGACGGAGGTACTCGTGGAGGGCATGGCGAGTGAGCCGACGGCCGAGTCGGCGGTGGTCGCGATGGCGCGCCGCCGCACCGCGGCCGAGACCGAGGCGTCCGGAGGCGGGCGGCACTCCCTCCCCGAGTGGGCGTCGCGCGTGCCGTCCGGGCCGCTGGACGATCCGGCGAACTGGGAGCGGGTCCGCGCGCTGTTCCCGCTGGCGCCCGACCTGATCCACCTGAACGTCGGCACGCTGGGCTCGACCCCGCGCCCGGTGCTGGACCTGCTGCGCGAGGCCGACGCCGAATACGCCCGCTACCCGCGCGACCCCTATCCGCCCACCACCTTCGCCGAACCGCGCGCCGCGCTCGCGCGCTGCTACGGCTGCGACCCGGACGAGATCGCCGTCGTGCAGGGCGCCACGGACGGCAACGCGCGCATCCTCAACGGGCTCGCGCTCGGCGAGGGCGACGAGGTCATCACCACCACGCACGAGTGCTACACGATGCAGGCGCCGCTCAACATGCTCCGCAACCGGCGCGGCGTGGTCGTCAAGAAGCTCACGCCGCCGCTCGGCCCCGACCAGGACGCCGACGAGATCGTCGAGATGTTCGAGGCGGCGATCACTCCCCGGACCAAGGTCATCGAATGGGCGGCGGTCACGTTCACCGTGGGCACCGCCATGCCCACGCGGCGGCTGGCCGAACTCGCCCACCGGCACGGCCTGATCAGCGTCGTCGACGGGGCCCATCTGCCGGGCCAGTACGACATGAACCTGCACGAGCTCGGCGTCGACTTCCTCAGCGGCTCGGGCGCCAAGTACCAGTGCGGGCCGATGGGCACCGGCATCGTCTACGCGCGCAACAAGGTGCTGCCCGAGTACAACCCGCTCCCGCTGCCGGAGTTCTGGCCGGTGATCTCGCTGTGGTACCCGATCGAGGGCGAGCTGCCGCCGCGCGCCACCGGCCGGGAACCGTCCTACGACATCGGCACCTACCTGCAGAAGACAGGCTCGGCCGACCTGTCTCGCGGCCCCGCGCTGCAGACCGCCGCCGAGATCTGGGAGCACATCGGCCGGGCCGGCATCCAGCGGTACGTGCACGGGCTGTGCGACCACCTGAAGGAGCGCATCGCCGAGCACTGGGGGCCGGAGTCGCTGTTCAGCCCGCTGCGCGACCGGCGGCTGCACTCGGGAATGGTCGCCTTCCAGCCTTTCCGCGACCCCGCCGACGCCGTCGACCCGGCGAAGTTCCTGGAGTTCGAGGAACGCATGGAGAGCGAGCACGGGGTGAACCTGCGCTTCACGTTCTTCCCGGCGCGCGGTTCCGACACCGAGCGCTTCGCCGTCCGGCTCGCGCCGCACCTGTACAACGACCGTGACGAGCTCGACCACACGGTCGAGGCAATGATCAAGCTGACGGATTCGATGGCCGGACGGTGACCGCGGTGGCCGACGAATCAGTCGTGACCGGTTACCTGCTGCTCGGGCTGCGCCTCGGCCGCCTCGTCGACGGTTTCGTCGACTGCTGGTTCGGCGACCCCGGGACGGCCGCGCGGGTGGCGGCCGAGCCCGTCCCCGACCCCGCCGACCTGGCCCGGGACGCGGCCGGGCTGCTGCGCCGGCTGCCCGGCAGCGGGCTCGACCCCGTCCGGCTGGGCTTCCTCGACGCGCAGGTGCGGGCGCTGGAGTGCTCGGCGCGGCGGCTCGCCGGGGAACCGGTGACGTTCGGCGCCGAGGTCGCCGCGTACTTCGACGTCGAGATCGGGTTGACCGAGCCCGACCGGTACGCGGCCGTCCACGACGAGATCGACGCGCTGCTGCCCGGGCGCGGCCCCCTCGCCGCCCGGCTGCACGCCCGGCAGGACGACGACCGGGTCTCCCCCGCCGACCTGGAACGCGCCGTGCGCGCGCTGTCGGCCGAGTTGCGCGACCTCACCGGCGCGCGCTTCGGCCTCCCACCGGGCGAGCGCGTCGAGTACCGGGTGGTCACCGGCAAGCCGTGGAACGCGTTCAACCGGTACCACGGCGGCTACCGGTCCGTCGTGGAGCTGAACGCCGACGCGGGCCACGGCATGTCGGCGCTCCCGCATCTGGCGACGCACGAGTGCTACCCGGGGCACCACACCGAGCACTGCGCCAAGGAGAAGGCGCTGGTCCGCGAGCGGGGCCACGGCGAACAGGTGATCTCGCTCGTCAACACCCCCCAGTGCCTCGTCGCCGAGGGCATGGCCGAGGCCGCGCTGGAAGCCCTCCTGGGCGAGGGCTGGGGCCCGTGGACCGCGCGCGTCCTGGAGCGGATCGGCCTGCACCTGGACGGCGAGTTCGCCGAGCGGCTCCTGCCGCTGACCACGCGGCTGCTGGCGGCCCGCCAGGACGCGGCCGTCATGCTGCACGACCGCGGCGCCGACGTCGACGACGTCGTCGCCTACCTGAGCCGGTGGATGCTCGTCCCGGAAACGCGCGCGCGGCACATGGTGGGCTTCCTGACCGACCCGCTGTGGCGGGCGTACACGGTGACCTACATCGAGGGGGCGCGGCTGGTCCGCGGGTGGCTGGGCGCGCGTCCCCCGGGACAGCCCGTGGCGGACCGCTACCGCCGCCTGCTGGAGGAGCCGCTGCTGCCCGCGGAACTCGCGGCCGCGTCCCGCGGCGCGGCCGCCGGCCGATGATCGACGCGGGGCGGGACCCGGCGCGGATCGCCGCGTCCGCGCGGTGCCGCGACGGCGCGCGCACCGGCCCGGACGACCTGCGCCGCTGGTGGGCCGATGCCCTGCAAAGGACCCGCATGACGGTCGAGCGGGTTCCGCTGGCGCGGTTGGACCGGTGGCGGCTGGACCCGGACGCCGGGACGCTGGCCCACGCCGACGGCGGGTTCTTCCGGGTCGTGGGCCTGGAGGTGGACCGTCCGGACGGGCCGGTGCCCCGGTGGGGCCAGCCGATCATCGAGCAGCCCGAGGTCGGCATCCTCGGCCTGCTGGTGCGCGAGTTCGACGGCGTGCTGCACTGCCTGGTGCAGGCGAAGGCGGAACCGGGCAACCGCGGCGGTGCGCAGGTGGCGCCGACCGTCCAGGCGACGCGCAGCAACTACACGCGGGTGCACCGCGGCGGGCCCGTCCGGTACCTGGAGCTGTTCCAGGACGCCCGCCGCCGGGCGCTGGTGGACGTGCGCCAGTCGGAGCACGGCGCCTGGTTCTACCGCAAACGCAACCGCAACATGGTCGTGGAGACCACCGACGCCGTCGACCCGGCGCCGGGCTTCTGCTGGCTGACGCTGGGCCAGCTCCATCGGCTCCTGGCCCGCGACGACCTCGTCAACATGGACCTGCGGTCGGTCCTCGCCTGCCTGCCGTTCGCCGCGCCCGGCGCCGGTCCCGAGGCGGGCGCGGCGGCGACGTCCCGCGGCTCCGGGTTCCGCGACGCGCTGGCCCGCTCGTGCGACGCCCGCGCCCCGGCCAGGCACACCGAGGACGAGATCCTGCACTGGATCACCGAGATCCGCACCCGCACGGAGCTCCGCACCCGGCGGGTGCCGCTCGGCGAACTGCGGGACTGGCGGACGGACGGCACCGCGATCACGCATCGGGACGGCCGGTACTTCGACATCGGCGGCGTGTCGGTCGTGGCGTCCGGCCGGGAGGTGCGCCGCTGGTCGCAGCCGCTCCTGCGGCCCCGGAGCGGCGGCGTGGCGGCGTTCGTCGTCACGTCCTTCGAGGGCGTGCTGCACGTCCTGGTGCGCGCGCAGGTGGAGCCGGGACTGGTGGACGTGGCGGAACTGGCCCCGACGGTCCGGTGCGCGCCCGCCGACCTCGCGCACCTGCCCGCGTCGGCGCGCCCGCCCTTCGTGGACGACGTCCTGGGCGCCGGACCGGAGCGCATCAGGTACGCGGCCGTGCAGTCGGAGGACGGCGGACGCCTCGACCACGCGCGCGCCCGGCACCTCATCGTGGACGCCGACCCCCGGGTCCGCTACGACGGCCGTCCGGACTTCCGCTGGATGACGCTGGCGCAGCTGGCGTCCCTGCTGCGCCACAGCCACTACGTCTGCATGCAGGCCCGGAGCCTGGTCGCCTGCCTGCTCTCCCTCGCCGCGGATCCGTCCCCGGCCCGGCCGGAAGGGCGTCCACGATGAGCGGTTGCCGCATCTGCGGAGGCCCGGTGCACGAGTTCGCCTGCTTCGGCCCGCAGCCGCTGTCCGACGCGTTCGTGGCGCCCGGAGACGTCGGCGCCGAGTACTTCTTCCGGCTCGCGGTCGGCCGCTGCGCGCGTTGCCGCATGGTCCAGCTCACCGAACCGGTGCCGCGGGAGAAGATGTTCCGCCACGACTACCCGTACCGTTCGTCGCAGTCGGCCCGGATGCGCCGGCACTTCGACCGCACCTGCCGGGCCCTGCTGCGGGACCTGCCGGGGACCGACCCGTTCGTCGTCGAGATCGGCTGCAACGACGGCGGGCTCCTCACCGCCGTGCACGCCGCGGGGGTGCGCTGCCTGGGCGTCGACCCGTCCGTGCAGGCGGCCGGCGCCGCCGCCGTGCGCGGGCTCCGGGTGGTGACCGAGTTCTTCGGCGAGGAGACGGCGGCCCGCGTCCGCGCCGCGGAAGGCCCGGCCGACCTGATCTACTCGGCCAACACCATCAGCCACATCGACGATCTGGCGTCGGTGTTCGCGGGCGTGGACCGGCTGCTCGCCCCCGCGGGCAGGTTCGTGTTCGAGGACCCCTACCTCGGGGACGTCCTGGCCCGGTCGGCGTTCGACCAGGTCATCGACGAGCATTTCTACTTCTTCGCCGTCGGCTCGGTCCGGGACGCCGTACGCCGGTTCGGGTTCGAGCTCGTCGACGTGGAGGCCCTGCCCGTGCACGGCGGCGAGATGCGGTTCACGGTGGCGCGCCCGGGCCGCCGCCGCCCGAGCGCCGCCGTCGGCGCGGCGCTCGCCCGGGAGGACGCGCTCGGCCTCGCCGAGCCGGCCTCGCTCCGGCGGCTCGCGGCGGGCGCCGAGCGGGTCCGCGCGGAACTGCCCGCGCTGCTGCGCCGGCTGCGCGCCGAGGGGCGGGTGGTGGCCGGTTACGGGGCGACCGCCAAGAGCGCCACCGTGACCAACTACTGCGGGATCGGTCCCGACCTGGTGGCCTTCGTCTGCGACTCCACGCCCGGCAAGCAGGGCCTGCTCACCCCGGGCACGCACATACCCGTCCGTCCGCCGGAGGCGTTCGCCGACCCCTATCCCGACTACGCCGTCCTGTTCGCGTGGAACCACGCGGAGGAGATCATGGCGAAGGAGCGGGGTTTCCGGGAGAGCGGCGGGCGCTGGATCCGCTACGTGCCCGACGTGCACGTGGTGTGAGCGGCTCCACCGCACCCGCCGTGCACTTGAAAAATGATTAGCGACCATTTCACACTGGAGCCCTCGCACCCGGAGCGTCCGGCCGACGCCGCCGCCCGCACAGGAGGTGACCGTGGACATCTTCCCTCCCGGCCCGGCGGCCGCGCCCGTCCTCTCGCACGTCTGGCACCTCGCGGACCCGAGCCCGGACGGCGCACTGCGGGTCGCCGCGTTCGTGAGCCTCGCCGCGGTGGCGGGCTGCGCGCTGGTGCGGCCGTTCGCCGCCGCGCACCCGCGGACGGTGCCGGTCATCGCCGCCGTCGCCGTCCCGTGCGCGCTGATGTCCGTCGATCCGCCGCTGGCGGCCTTCGGGGTCGCGGCGCTGGCGCTCGCGGCGGCGGCGCAGCGGCGGCCGCGCGCGGCGTGCGGGCTCGGCGCCGCGCTGACGGTCCTGCGGCGAGGTCGCCTGCACGGGCGTGCACGGCGCGAACCGGCTCGCGTCCAACTCGCTGCTGGAGGGGCTGGTGTTCGCGGCCCGGATCGCCGA
>NZ_JBFAUZ010000060.1:0-57765 GCF_040679555.1 Spirillospora sp. NPDC052242 | reverse complement strand
CCTCGCGACGCTGGAGTAGCCCGCGGGCGGCGGCGAACTTTCCCGCCGCGGCCCGCGTCGCACTGGTGCAGGTTCACGACGAGCTTGACGAGGTCGACGAGGCGGTTGGAGTAGCCCCACTCGTTGTCGTACCAGCCGACGACCTTGACCTGGTCGCCGATGATCTTCGTCAGGCCGGCGTCGAAGATGCAGGACGCCGGGTCGGTGACGATGTCGGCCGAGACGATCGGGTCCTCGGTGTAGGTCAGGTAGCCCTTGAGCGGGCCTTCGGCGGCGGCCTTGAACGCGGCGTTGACCTCTTCGACGGTCACGTCGCGGGAGACCTTCGCGGTGAGGTCGGTGGCGGAGCCGGTCGGCACCGGGACGCGCAGCGCGTAGCCGTCGAGCTTGCCCTTCAGCTCCGGCAGGACCAGGCCGATCGCCTTGGCGGCGCCGGTGGAGGTCGGGACGACGTTCAGCGCGGCGGCGCGGGCGCGGCGCAGGTCCTTGTGCGGGGCGTCCTGCAGGTTCTGGTCCTGCGTGTAGGCGTGGATCGTCGTCATCAGGCCCTTCTCGATGACGAAGTTGTCGTGCAGGACCTTCGCCAGCGGGGCCAGGCAGTTGGTGGTGCAGGACGCGTTCGAGATGACGGTGTGGGCCGCCGGGTCGTACTTGTCCTCGTTGACGCCGAGCACGACGGTCAGGTCCTCGTTCTTGGCGGGCGCCGAGATGATGACCTTCTTCGCGCCGTTGTCGGCGTGCACCTTGGCCTTGGTGGCGTCGGTGAAGAAGCCGGTGGACTCGACCACGACGTCGACGTCGCCCCACTTGATGTTGGCGGGGTCGCGCTCGGCGAACGCCTTGATCGTCTTGCCGCCGACGACGATCTCGTCGGCCGTGGCGTGCACGTCCTCGGGGAAGCGGCCGAGGATGCTGTCGTACTTCAGCAGGTGGGCGAGCGTGGCGTTGTCGGTCAGGTCGTTGACCGCCACGATCTCGATGTCGGCCCCGCTCGCCTTCACGGCGCGGAAGAAGTTACGGCCGATCCGGCCGAACCCGTTGATGCCTACTCGGATGGTCACGGAACGGCTCTCCTCGTACGTCAATCGCCCGGCGCGTCGTCCAGGACGGTTACGGTCGGTGCAGGGATCTCCCCGGGGATCTCCCCGCCTCCGACCCTATCCAATGACCCGCCGGTAGCTTGACACCGGTCGCAGGGGAAACGCGGGGTGACCGTGTCTCCCCCGCGTGAGGGAGGCGGCGACCGCGCCGGCGCGCCGCCGGTGCTCACCCGGGGAACGGCATCGAGTCGATCACGCGGCCCCGTCCGTCCAGGGCGCGGACGACGCCGGGGCGGTTCTCCCCGCCGCCGCCGGGCGCGTCCGGGCGCGGCCGCGTGGCGAACATGAGGCGGGACCGGCCGCCCGACGTCCAGCGGTGGCAGTTCACCTCCGCCGTGCGGTCGCCGCTCCCGCAGCGGAACTCCAGCTCGGCGCCGTCGCGGTACGTCATCAGGAGGGACCTGGCGCCGGAAACCGTGGTGCCCACCCACGCCGCCGACCCGTCCTCCGCGGTCCAGCGGATCGCAGCGGACGACCGCGGCATGTGGTGGTGGGTCCGGCACTCCCGCGTCTCCGGGGCGCGCCGCATGACCAGAAGCGCCAGGCCGTCGGCGCCGCCGTCCAGGACGGCCGCCGTCCCGCCGCCGGGGATGTCGATCGACTTGCTCCCCTCCACCGGCGTCCCCCAGTTCGCGACCGCGCTCTCCAGGCACCTCCTGCGTTCCCCGATGGGCAGATCGTTCGGCCCGGGGCCGGAGGCCGGCCGCGTGGAGGCGGCCTCCGGTGCCCCGCCGCCCAGGCCGTCGGTGACGGCCGTGCCCGCGAGCACCGCGATGCCGGCCGCCGCGGCGGCGACGGCGGGGGCGGCCCGGCGACGGCGGCGGCGCCGCTCCACGTGCGCCCGGACGCCCGCCCAGGCGTCCGCGTCCGCCGCCGGGCCGGGCCCGTGGGCCCGCCGGTGCTCGTCGTCCGCGGCCCGCATGGCCGCCCGCAACCCCCGCTCGACCCCTGCGGTGCCCGCGTCCTTCATGCCGGCGTCCTTCATGCCCGCGTCCGTCCCGTCGGCGCCGGGCGTGCCCGTGTCAGTCATCCCGTCGTCCTCCTCCCATGGCGCGCTGGAGCGCGCCCAGTCCGCGCCTGATGTGCGTCTTCGCGGCGCCGAGGGACACCTGCATCGCCTCGGCCACCTCCCGGTCGTCCAGGTCGAGCCAGTAGCGCAGGACGAGCGCCTCCCGCTGCCGCCGCGACAGGCGCCCCAGCCGCGCGACCAGTTCCCGGTGGTCCTCCCGGTCCAGCACCACCGCCTCGGCGGCCGCCGCGGGCTCGGGCGGCGGGGGGTGCCGAAGCCGGACGATCCGCAGGTGCCGGAGCCGGTTGCGGGTGAGGTTGCAGACGGTCGCGCGCAGGTAGGCCGCGGCGGCCCGCGGGTCGCGCAGGGCCCCGCGCCGGTCGTGCAGGCGGGCGAACGCCTCCTGCGCGACGTCCTCGGGGTCGTCCGCGCCGAGCCAGCGGGCCAGCCCGACGAGCCGCGGGTACTGCTCGGCGAACAGGTCCTCGAACTCGGGCGGCGGGGCCGCGCGCACGTCCGGGCCGTCCTCCAGGGACTCGGCCCTCTCAGTGGTCACCACGTGTGTGGTGACACCCGGACGGCGCGCCGGATGACACCCCGGTCACGAGTTCACCGGTCGTTCTCCCGGACGTACGGGACGTTCGCCGTCCCGACATCGGCGCAGGTCATCCCTACGAGGTCTTCCGTTGTCTCTGCCGCATGATGATCCGCTACCCACGCGCGGCGACCATCGCCGCGACGGCCGCACTGCTGGTGGCCGCGTCCGGATGCCGTGACGCCGCGCCGCAGATCGCCGTACCGCCCGCGAAGGCCGTCGCCGCCGGCGCCGGCGAGGGCGTGTGCCTCGGCTACAACGGGCTCGACCGGCTGAATCCGCTCGCGGAGGCGGCGGCCGGGCGGTTCCGGACGGTTGGCAGGGACCCCGTGCGGGTCGCGTCCGGGACGGACGTCGACTGGAGCCTGAACCCGTACGGCGACCGGACCTGGCTGCTGTGGTTCCACTCCCTCGAGTGGCTCGGCGGCGCGATCGGGGAGCACGAGCGGACGGGCGACGCCGCCGCCCTCGATCTCGCCGCGGGGATCGTCCGGGACTGGCTGGCCGACAACGGCGATCCGGAGCGGTTCGGGACGGACCGGCGCGAGGCGATCGCCGAGGGGACCAAGTTCCGCCTCGCCACGCTGGTGTGCCTGCGCGCGCACCGCGCGGCGCCCTGGCTGGACGCGGCGATCGCCCGGCACGCGGCCTGGCTGGCGGATTCCGAGCACTACTCGGGCCCCTGGAACCACGGCACCGACGAGTCGATGATCCTGCTGACCGCCGCCTGCTCGATCGGCCGCGACGACCTGGCGGACCTCGCCGCGGGCAGGCTGCTGGACTCGGTGTTCGACCCGCCGGGCGGGGTCCGGCCCGCCATCGACGCGCAGGGCGCCAACAACGAGCAGTCGACGCACTACACCGTCTACAACCGGTCGCGGTGGCGGAAGGCGATGACCGTGATGCGCGCGTGCGGCCGGGCCGTCCCGCCCGAGCTGGAGCGCCGGCACGCGCTGATGGACGAGTTCATCCGGCCGGGGACCTCGTGCAGATCGGCGAGTCGCAGGCCGGGAGGGCCGAGGACACCGGGGCGTCGGGCGGCGGGCCGCTCGCCTACGTCGTCGCCCAGGGGAAGAAGGGCGCACCGCCGGACGCGCGGGCGCGCGTGTACGAGGCCGGGTACGTGATGGGCCGCTCCGGCTGGGGGAACGGCGAGCGGGCCTATGAGGAGGAGATGGCGTACACGGCGCGGTTCGGGCCCGGGCGGTACGCGCACGGCCACAACGACCACATGGCGCTGACGTTCTTCGCCCTCGGGCGCGACGTCCTCGTGCCGAGCGGGCACGTCGGCTACAACGACAAGGCGTGGCGGGAGTGGCTGCACTCGCCGCGCGCACAACACCTTCGTCGTGGAGGGCGCGGCCTTCGATCCGGGCGCCGAGACGAGGCTGACCGGGCACCGGTTCCGGGACGGCGCCGACACGTTCGCGTTCTCCGACACGGCGTTCGCCGGGACGACCCGGACCCGCTCGGTGCTCGCGGCGTCCGGTCCGGACGCGCTCGCGGTGCTCGACGAGGCCCGTTCGGCGACGTCCCGCGGCGTCACGCAGTCCTGGCATCTTCCGGCGGCGTTCACCGCGAAGGCCGAGGGGACGGGCGCGGTCGCCGAGGCGGACGGCGTCCGCGTCCACTTCGTCCGGATCCCGCTGCCGGGGGCGGCGGCCCCGGGCCCGGCCGAGGCGGTGCGGGGCAGGCCGGCCCCGCCGCAGGGCTGGATCTTCCCGGGGCCGGGGAAGAAGGTCGCCGCGCCCGTCGTCGAGTTCCGGGCCCGCGGGGCGCGGGCCCGGATCCTGACGCTGATCGCCCCGGTCCGGGGCGAGGCCCCGCCGGAGATCCGGACGGCGCCGCTGCCGGACGGCGGGGTGCGCGTGGAGGCGGTGCTGGACGGACGGCCGCTCACGTTCACGGCCGCCGCCGACGGCACGCTCGTCCGCGAGCGGTGACCGGAGCCCGCGGACGGCCGCCGCCCGTCGACCTTGGGGATATTTAGCATCCCAAACGCCTTTTATGGGGCCGCCCCCTAAGATCCCATGCCATGCTGCGGATCGCGTTCGTGCTGATGGCCGCGGTGCTGCTCGCCCTCGCGACGCCGGCCGCGGTCCTCGCCGACCCGGGCTCGAGCGCGTCCGCCGACGGGTTGCGGGCCGACCGGATCGCCCGCGCACTGCGCGAGAACCCCGTGTACGTCACCGACCACATGCTCCGTGCCGTCACGCCCGACACCGGCCCCCGCATCGCGCGGGCGCTCGACCGGCTCGACGTGCCCTACCACGTCGCCCTCCTCCCGTCGTCGCTGGAGACCTACCTCGACCAGGAGAAGTTCGCCGCGCTGCTGTACGACCGCCTGGGCCGTCCCGGGCTGTACCTCGTGCTGGACGACGACAGCGGGACGGCCCGGATGTTCGGCGGCGGGCGCTCGGTGCCCGCCGAGGACGCCTGGCGGTCCGCCGAGTCCCGGCTGCCCTCGGACGCGGGGGCGGTCGCGCTGGTGGAGAAGTTCGTCCAGGTGATCGGCGACGGCACCGCCGGGGAGTACCTGCCGGCGGATCGGCGGCCGAAGTCGCGGGTGCGCATCGAACTCGACCGGCGCGAGGGGCAGGAGGCCGCGGCGGCCGACGCCGAGCGCACCGCCCGCCTCGGCGGCGCCGCGCTGGGCGCCCTCGCCACGATCGGGCTGCTCGCCGGACTCGGCGCCGCACGGGCGCGGAGCCTCGGGAAGCGGGGCGGGAACCGATGAGAGGGACGTTCCGGCGCCTCGCCGCGCTGCTGGTGGCGCTCGCCGCCGCCGTCCTCACCGCGCCCCTCCTCGCGCCGCCCGCCCGGGCCGACGCGGACGACCCGCCGCCCCGGCTCCCCGCGCACGGCTACGCGCGCGTGGACCGGATCGGCGCCGCCCTCGCGCGCGACCCCGTCTTCGTCGACCCCGACCTGCCGACGGCGCTGCGCGGCGCGGACCTCGCCCGCGTCCGGGAGGCGGTCCGGGGCGCCGCCGCGGAGCTGGACGTCCCGGTCCGGGTGGTCGTGGTCCCCAACCCGTCGGAGTCGGAGTCGCAGGGGCAGGGCACCCTGCTCGCCCGCCTCCTGCGGGAGCGCACCGGGAAGGGCGGCCTCTACGTCGTGGCCGACGCGCGCGGGAACGTGGAGACGGTGGCGTTCGGCGTCCGCCGCCGGTTCTCGGCCCTGGACACCGAGTACGAGCCGCCGCCCGAGGGCGACCGGCTCGCCGGGCTCGGCGGGCGGATCGTCGACCGGATCCAGGAGATCCGGAACCTGCCCGTCACCGAGTCCCCGCAAGGCCACCGCCTCTACGGGCGGCTCGACCCGTTCGGCGCGGAGGACCGCCCGCTGCGCGACGTCGAACCGGAACGCGCCGGGCCGTTCTTCGTGGGGCTGCTGCTCATCGGCCCGGCCGTCGGCGCCGTCCTGTACACCGCCGTCCGGCTCGTCCTCCGGTGGCGGCGCGGCGGCCGCACGGAACGGAAGCGGCCGGAGGCCCCCGCCAGGCCGGGCACGCGGCGGCTCCGCCGGCTCGCCGAACGCGAGCTGACCGCGCTGCGCACGGCGCTCGCCGACGGCCCGGGCCCCGGCGGCGAGCGCGAGCGGCGCGCGACCGAGGCGTTCGACGCCGCGCAGATCCTGTTCGACGACGCCGGATCCGATTCCGGCCGCGCCCACGACCTGGTCGTGGTGATCGTGCTCTCCCGGGAGGGGACGGCGGCGCTCGACGGGGACGGGCGGCCGTCCCCGCCCTGCTTCGTCAACCCGCTGCACGGCCCGGCCTCCGGGCGCCGGCGGGTCCGCGCCGCCGACGGGAACGGGCGGCGGCACGTGTGCGCGCAGTGCGCCGACGCGCCGCAGGACCGGCTCGCGTCCCTGACCCTGCGGATCCCGCGCCCCGGCGGGAAGGTCCCCCACCACGACCTGCGCGGCCCGTGGGTCGCCGCCGAGTACGGTGCGCGCGCTCCCCTGGCCGCGAAGGTCCTCACCCACCTGGGAGTCGAGTCATGACCGCCCCCTCCCCCGGCGAGGAGATCGCCGCGGCCCTGCGCCGGTCCCCGCTGTACGTCGACCGGTCGCTTGAGTCGGCGCTGCCCGCGGACCGCAGGCGGCGTGTGCTGGACGCGCTGCGCCGGCAGCCGCGGCCGACGTACGTCGTCCTCGTGCCGATCATCGCGGGCGGCACCTGGCAGGAGCCCGACCAGCTCGCCGCCGTCGTCCAGTCCCGGCTGGGACGCCCCGGCGCCTTCGTCACGCTCGGGAGGTACGCCGACGACCTGTCCGCCCGGCTCCTGCCCGACGACCCGGGGAGCGACGCGGGCACCGGGGTGCGCCGCGCGGCCCTCGCGGTCTCCCTCGACCCGGACTTCCGGAAGGCGCCGCTCGCCGACCGGCTCGACCGGACGCTGGAGCTGCTGCGCACCGGTAAGGGCGACGAGGAGTACCGGCGGCAGTCGGCGGCGCTGGACGCCCGGGCCCGCGCGCGGTCCGCCACCGCGCGGCCCGGCGGCGCGGACCCGGCGGACGGCGACGGCGGGATCCTCGGTCCCGCGCTGGGCGGCGCGGCGGTCGCGGCGGCGGCCGTCGGCGGGCTGCTGCTGTGGCGGCAGCGGCGGATGGCGGCGGCCGCCGCCCGGGCACGGACGGCCGCGGCCGACGCGCTGCTGCTGCCCCGCGCGGTGTTCGCGACGGCGGACCGCGCCTCCCGCGACGAGCTGCGCGCCCAGGCGTCCGCCGAGGTCATCGCGTTCGGCGAGCTGCTGGACCGCACCGACCTGCCGGGCGGCGACCCCGCGGTCCGCGCGCCGCTGGGCCGCGCGCTGGACGCCTACTCCGCCGCCGGGAAGGTGCTCGACGCCGCCCGCGGCGTCCCCGACCTCGCGGGGGTGCTGGTGCTGGTGGACCAGGGGCGGGACGCGCTCGCCTCGGCGCGGTCCCTCGCCTCCGGCGGCCCGGAGATCCCGCCCGAGCCGCTGTGCTTCTTCAACCCGCTCCACGGCGACGCCGCCGAGCGGCTCACCTGGCGCCCGCCGGGCACCCGCCGCAGCCTGCACGTGCGGGCCTGCCGGGAGTGCGCCCGCGCCGCGAAGGACCGCATCTCCCCGAAGTACCTGCTGGACGAGCGCGGCGACCGTCCCGTCCCGTACTTCGAGGCGGACCCGGAGACGAGCGTGTGGGCCGCCACCGGGTACGGCCAGCTCCGCGACGACCTGATCGAACGGATCCTGCGCGGCGACCACGCCCGCTGACGCGCCGTCCGCCGGCGGACGCGGGTCAGGGGGCGAGCATCTCGGCGGTGAGGTTCGCCTCGGTGCCGGGGACGCCCTGGTCGCTCGCGCGCTTGTCGGCCATGGCGAGCAGACGCCTTATACGGCCGGCGATCGCGTCCTTGGTCAGCGGCGGGTCGGCGAGCTGGCCCAGCTCCTCCAGGGACGCCTGCTTGTGCTCCAGCCGGAGCCGCCCGGCGTTCACCAGGTGCTCGGGCGCGTCGTCGCCGAGGATCTCCAGCGCCCGCGCCACCCGGGCGCCCGCCGCGACCGCCGCGCGCGCCGAGCGGCGCAGGTTCGCGTCGTCGAAGTTCGCGAGCCGGTTCGCGGTGGCGCGCACCTCCCGGCGCATCCGCCGCTCCTCCCACTGCAGCACGGCGCCGTGCGCGCCGAGCCGGGTCAGCAGGGCGCTGATCGCGTCGCCGTCGCGGACGACGACGCGGTCCACGCCGCGGACCTCGCGGGCCTTCGCGTGGATCTTGAGCCGGCGGGCGGCGCCGACCAGCGCGAGCGCCGCCTCCGGCCCCGGGCACGTCACCTCCAGCGACATCGACCGGCCCGGCTCGGTCAGCGACCCGTGCGCCAGGAACGCGCCCCGCCAGGCCGACTCGGCGTCGCAGGCCGCCCCCGCGACCACGTGCCGCGGCAGCCCCCGCACCGGACGGCCGTTGTTGTCGATCAACCCCGTCTGCCGCGCCAGGGACTCGCCGTCCCGGAACACCCGGACCACGTACCGGTTGCCCTTGCGCAGCCCGCTCGGCGCGAGCACCACCACCTCCGAGGTGTGCCCGAACACCTCCGAGATGTCCTTGATGAGCCGCCGCGCGGCGACGTTCGTGTCGATCTCGGCCTCGATCACGATGCGACCGCTGACCAGGTGCAGACCCCCCGCGAAACGCAGCAGCGTCGAGACCTCCGCCTTGCGGCAGCACGGCTTCAGCACCGTGAGCCTGCTCAGCTCGTCCTTGACCACACCGGTCATCGCCATCTGTTGACCCCTCCCCCTATCGGACTTCCAGCAGTGTGGCCGAAAACGGCCGCGCCGGTCGTCACTCGCTGAATATCTGTACGAAGGCTTGGGCCAGGCGGGCGGGTTCATGACGTGCGGAACCGTCGTCGGCGGCGACCCCGGCGAGCACGAGGCGCCCGCCGAGTTCCCGGACGGCCTTGTCGAGCGCGTCGGGATCGTCCACCACGCCGTCGTCGGCCAGGACCACGTCGACCGTCAGGTCGGGGGCGTGCGCCTGGAGCACCTCGAGGTGGCGCTGGGGGGAGAAGTCGTCGGTCTCGCCGGGCTGCGGCGCCAGGTTCAGCGCGACGACGCGGCGGGCCTTGGACGAGGTCAGGGCGCGGGCGAGCGCGGGCACCTTCAGGTGCGGGAGCACGCTGGTGAACCACGAGCCGGGGCCGAACACGATCCAGTCGGCGTCCTCGACCGCGGCGATCGTCTCCGGGCAGGCGGGCGGGTCGGCCGGCACCAGCGACACGCCGAGGACGGCGCCCGGGGTGCTGGCGCACGCCACCTGGCCCCGCACCTGGCCGATCTCGTCCGGGCGGGACGGGTCGGCGCCGCGCACCTCGGCGACGATGTCCATCGGGACGGCCGCCATCGGCAGCACCCGCCCGTGCGCGCCCAGCAGCCGCCCCACCCAGTCGAGCCCGGCGACGGTCGAGTCGGGGTTCTCGGCGAGCAGCTCCCACAGCGCGACGATCAGCAGGTTCCCGACGGCGTGGCCGCGCAGGTCGCCCTCGCTGCGGAAGCGGTGCTGCACGACGTCCCGCCAGGTCTGCCCCCACTCGTCGTCGCCGCACAGCGCCGCCAGCGCCATCCGGAGATCGCCGGGCGGCAGCACGCCCAGTTCGCGGCGGAGCCGTCCGCTGGAACCGCCGTCGTCGGCGACCGTGACCACGGCGGTCAACCGGTCGGTGACGCGGCGCAGCGCCGACAGGGAGGCGTACAGTCCGTGGCCGCCGCCGAGCGCGACGACCTTCGGCCCGAGGGGCTTCACCGTGCCGTTTCTCTCCTCGTCCGGGACCCGCGCCGGGTCACCGCGGCACGGGTCTCACTCACGGCCGAGATCACGATGGGCGACCTGCACGTCGAGGCCCTCGTCCCGCAGCCGGGCGGCGATCTGTTCCGCCATGGCCACACTACGGTGTTTGCCGCCGGTACATCCCACGGCGAGCGTCACGTAGTGTTTGCCCTCACGCTCGTACCCGTCGGCGAGCAGCCGCAGGACGTCGGTGTAGGCCTCCAGGAACTCCTTCGCGCCGCGCTGCCCCAGCACGTAGTCGCGGACGGCGACGTCCCGTCCCGTCTTCGGGCGCAGCTCGGGCACCCAGTGCGGGTTCGGCAGGAACCGGCAGTCGACGACCAGGTCGGCGTCCACCGGCAGGCCGTACTTGTACCCGAACGACACCACGGTCGCCCGCAGCCGCGACTCCCCGGTGTCCGTCCCGAAGTAGCCGATGATCTTCGCGCGGAGCTCGTGCACGTTCAGCCCGCTGGTGTCGATCACCAGGTCGGCCTCGGCCCGCACCTCGCGGACCAGCTCCCGCTCCCGGGCGATGCCGTCGACGAGCCGCCCGTCGCCCTGCAGCGGGTGCGGGCGCCGCACGCTCTCGAACCGCCGCACCAGGTCGGCGTCGCTCGCCTCCAGGAACACCACCCGCGGGTGGACGCCCCGCGCCTCGAGCTCGGCGATCGAGGAGTGGAGGTCCTCGGTGAACGCGCGGCTGCGCACGTCCACCACGACCGCGATGCGCGGCACCGCGTCCTTCACCCGCCCGCCGAGGTCGGCCATGGTGGCCAGCAGGCCCGGCGGGAGGTTGTCGACCACGAACCAGTCGAGGTCCTCCAGCGACTTGGCCGCGGTGCTGCGGCCCGCCCCGGACATCCCGGTGACGATGACGATGTCCGGAATCTTGGTCTCGCTGGTCACGCCCGTCTCCCCCTGTGCTCCCCGTCGGCCGCGGACCCGCCCGCGTCCGTGTTCCCGGGCGCTTCGCCCGGTTCCTTCCCCGTCGTGCCCCCCGGGCCCGTGCCCGGGGCCGTGCCGTGCTCTGTAGTTCCGTGCTCTGTAGTTCCGTGCTCTGCCGTGCCGTGCCCTGCCGTGCCGGGCCGGGTGGTTCCGCGGCCCGTCGTGCCGTGCAGCGCGGCGACGATGCTCTCGGCGCTGCGCAGCCCGATGCCCGGGACCTCGGCGACCTGCTCCGGCGTCGCCTCCTTCAGCCGCTTCACCGAGCCGAAGTGCTTCAGCAGCGCCGAGCGCCGCGCCGGGCCCAGACCGGGAACATTATCGAGTTCGCTGAACGTCATGGCCTTGGAACGCCGCTGCCGGTGGAACGTGATGGCGAACCGGTGCGCCTCGTCGCGGAGCCGCTGGACGAGGAACATGCCCTCGCTGTTGCGGGCGAGGATCACCGGGTCGTCCTCCCCGGGCAGCCAGATCTCCTCCAGCCGCTTGGCGATGCCGCAGACCGGGATGTCCTCGATGCCCAGCTCGTCCAGGGCCCGCTGCGCCGCCGCGACCTGCGGCGGGCCGCCGTCCACCACCACCAGGTTCGGCGGGTAGGCGAACTTGCGCGGCTTCCCGGTCTCCGGGTCGATCGGCGTCCCCCCGCCCGGCGCCTCCCCGGTCTCGGCCTCCGGATCGCCGAGCGAGTCCAGCTCGCCGGTCCGCTCGCTCTCGGCCAGGTAGCGGCGGAACCGGCGGGTGATCACCTCGTGCACGGACCGGACGTCGTCCTGCCCCTCCACCGCCTTGATCGTGAACCGCCGGTACTCGCGCTTGCGGGCCAGCCCGTCCTCGAACACGACCATGGACGCCACGACGTTCGTGCCCTGCAGGTTCGACACGTCGTAGCACTCGATCCGCAGCGGCGCCTCGTCCAGCTCCAGGGCCTCCTGGAGCTCGCGGAGCGCCACGCTGCGGGTCGTCAGGTCGCCGGCGCGGCGGGTCTTGTGCTGCTTGAGCGCCTCGTGCGCGTTGCGCTCGACCGTCTCCAGCAGCGCCTTCTTGTCGCCCCGCCGCGGCACCCGCAGCCGGACGGGCCCGCCGCGGCGCTCGGCCAGCAGCTCGGCCATCGGGTCGGGCTCGGGCGGCAGCTCCGGGACGAGCACCTCGCGCGGCACCGAGTCGCTCTCCCCGTAGATCTGGATGAGGAAGTGCTCGACGAGATCGGCGGTCGTGACCGCCTCGACCTTGTCGACGACCCAGCCGCGCTGCCCGCGGATGCGGCCGCCGCGCACGTAGAACACCTGGACGGCCGCGACCAGCTCGTCCTCGGCGAACGCGATCATGTCGCAGTCGGTGCTGTCGGGCAGCACCACCGCCTGCTTCTCCAGCGCCCGCTCGAGGGCGCGCATGTCGTCGCGGAGCCGCGCGGCGCGCTCGTACTCCTGCTCGGCGGCGGCCTCGCGCATCGCCGCCTCGATGCTCTTGATGAACCGGCCCGTCTCGCCCGCCATGAAGGAGCAGAAGTCCTCGGCGAGGGCCCGGTGCTCGTCGGGCGACACGCGGCCGACGCAGGGCGCCGAGCACTTGCCGATGTCGCCGAGCAGGCACGGCCGGCCGAGCTGGTGCTGCCGCTTGAACACCCCGGGGCTGCACGTCCGGACGGGGAACACGCGCAGGAGCTGGTCGACCGTCTCCCGGATCGCCCACGCGTGGGAGTACGGCCCGAAGTAGCGCACGCCCTTGCGTTTGGCGCCCCGCATCACCATCACCCTCGGGAAGTCCTCGCCGAGCGTGACCGCGAGATAGGGATAGGACTTGTCGTCGCGGTAACGGACGTTGAACCGCGGATCGAACTCCTTGATCCAGGAGTACTCGAGCTGCAGGGCCTCGACCTCGGTGCCGACGACCGTCCAGTCGACCCGCGCCGCGGTCCGCACCATCGTCTGGGTGCGCGGGTGCAGGGCCGTGAAGTCGGCGAAGTACGAGTTCAGCCGCGAGCGCAGGTTCTTCGCCTTGCCGACGTAGATGACGCGGCCGTGTTCGTCGCGGAACCGGTACACGCCCGGGGACTCCGGGATGGAGCCGGGTGCTGGTCGGTAGGTCGCCGGATCTGCCACGCTCGAAATGCTAGTGGGCGGTGCCGACACGCCGTGCGCTTCCGGGTCCGTCCAGGGGGAACCGGAGGCCGCAGGTTCCCCCTGGACGGGACCGCGCGGCCGGTGACGGAGATCTCGGCGGCGCACGCGTATAACGGCAAAGCCGTCGGAAAGTATCGTTGAACTGCTCTTTTCGCACTCTCCGAGGGGGTCGAAGCGACCGTGTCCGCTTTCTGGGCCTGGATCGTGCTGGCCGCCGCCGTCGCCGTCTGCGTCATCGTCGTGGAGGCCGTACGGCGGCTGCTGGCCGGACGGCTGTCCGAGCGCTGGCCGGCCGCCGGCAACGTCGCCCGCCGCTGCGCGGCGCCGGCGTTCGTGTTCGCGGTGGTCACGAGCCTCGGCGGCGCGATGCCGTACGAGCACCTGTGGGACGGCGGCGAGCGGGGCGTGTCGCACGCGCTGCGCATCGCGGCGATCGGCGCGACCACCTGGCTGGTGCTCCGCATCATCTACGCGCTGACCGACGCGCCGCTGGACCGCCTCATGGAGGTCGGCGGCGACCGCAACCGGCGGGCCCGGCGGACCCGCACCCAGATGCTGCTGCTGCGCCGCATCGGGGCCGCCGTCCTGATCGTGCTGGCGGTCGGCGCCGCGCTGTTCACCTTCCCGGCCGTCCGCGCGGTCGGCGCCGGGGTGCTGGCCTCCGCGGGCATCGCGGGCGTCGTCGTCGGCATCGCCGCCAAGCCGGCCGTGGGCAACCTGCTCGCGGGGCTCCAGCTGGCGTTCGGCGACGCGCTGCGCCTGGACGACGTCGTGGTCGCCGGCGGCGAATGGGGGCGCGTGGAGGAGCTGACGCTCTCCTACGTGGTGGTGCGGCTCTGGGACGACCGCCGGATGATCTTCCCGGTGTCGTACTTCACCGAGCAGCCGTTCGAGAACTGGACCCGGTACTCCACCCGCCTGTACGGCTCGGTGGAGCTGGCCGTCGACTGGTCGGTCCCCCTGGACGAGCTGCGCGAGTCGCTGCACGCGTACCTGCGCGAGCACCGGCTGTGGGACGGCCGCGACTGGGCCCTGCAGGCCACCGACGTCCTCCCGAACGGCCTGGTGAAGCTGCGCGCGATCATGACCGCCGCGGACTCGACCGCCACGTGGGACCTCCGCTGCGACGTCCGGGAGCACCTGATCTCCTACGTGCGCACGCACCACCCGGACGCGCTCCCCCGCTTCCGCACCGGCCCGGACGACCTCGTCCCCGGCGGTCCCGATGCGGGGAGCGCCGGGGACGGTGACGGGGCCGGCGACGGGGCCGCACCGAACTCGGACGGCCGCGTGCACATCGTCAAGCCACGGTGATGTTCCCGCCCTGAACGGTCACGTTCCTGCGGGGCAGCGGCTCCTCCGCGGGCGGCTGCACCACCGATCCGTCGGTGATGCTGAACTTGCTGTTGTGGCAGGGGCAGACGATCGCCCCGCCGGACACGGACTTGACGCTGCACCCCTTGTGGGTGCACTCCGCCGAGAACGCCGTGAACTCGCCCTGCGAGGGCTGGCACACGACGACCTTCGCGTCCTCGAACACCTTCCCGCCGCCGACCGGGATCTCCGCCGTCGTGGCGAGCGCCTGCCCGCCGCCCGTCCCGCCCGGCTGAGCGGCGCCGGACTCGCCGCCGCCCGTCCCGCCCGCCCGGCCGCCGCCGGCGTCGCCGGACCCGCCCGCCGCGTCGTCGTCTCCGCCGCACGCCGCCGCGAGACCGGCGACGCCCGCGAGGCCCGCGCCGACGAGCAGCGTCCGGCGCGTGTGTTCCGTCGTCTCCTGTGCCATGTCGAGCCCTCCGGTGCTTGTGGTTCGTTCACCGGAGAGCACGTGGCCGGACGCCGGACGGTTCAAATCCGAACGACGGATCAGCCGACGACGATGATCGAGTCGCCCCGGACCTGGACCGGGTACTCCTGGAGGGGCTTGTCGGCGGGGCCCTTCTGCACCGACCCGTCGGTGATCTTGAACTCGCTGCCGTGGCACGCGCAGTTGATCAGGCCGTTCGCCACGCGCCCGACCGTGCACCCCTGGTGGGTGCACACGGCGGTGAACGCCTTGAACTGCCCCTGCGCCGGCTGAGTCACCACCAGCTTGATGTCGCCGATCGTCTTGCCGCCGCCCACCGGGATCTCGGAGACCTTCGCGATCTCCTGCCCCTTCAGCTCCTCCGCCGTCTTCGTCTCCCCGCCGGACCCGCAGCCCGCGAGCACGGCCGTGGCGCCGGCGGCGCCCGCGCCGCACAGCACCGCGCGCCGCCCGATCCCCCCGCTCCCGGCGGACCGAGCGTCCTCGCACGCGGCTCCGGGCGTCTGTTCGTTGCTCATGCCCCAATCCTCGTGGACGCCCCGCGGAACACCGCACCGACCCCCGTCCTCGGGCCCGCCCGGTGCGCCGTCCCCGCCCGACCGGCTTCGGGCCCGCCGCCGCGCCCCGGGAGGTCCCGCCGCCGTGTGCGCAGGCCAGGGGGACGCGAACGCCCGCCCCGTCCGCCGGAGAGCGGACGGGGCGGGCGTTCGGGAGCCGGGGCCGGGCGGGTCAGCCGAGGAGCTTGGCGAGGAACTGGCCGGTGTGGCTGCCCTCGACCTTCGCGACGTCCTCGGGGGTGCCCTCGGCGACGACCGTGCCGCCGCGGGAGCCGCCCTCGGGGCCCATGTCGATGATCCAGTCGGCGGTCTTGATCACGTCGAGGTTGTGCTCGATGACGATGACCGAGTTGCCCTTGTCGACGAGGCCGTTGAGGACGCCGAGGAGCTTGTTGATGTCCTCGAAGTGCAGGCCGGTCGTCGGCTCGTCCAGCACGTAGACGGTCCGGCCGGTGGAGCGCTTCTGCAGCTCGGCCGCGAGCTTGACCCGCTGCGCCTCGCCGCCCGACAGGGTCGGCGCGGGCTGGCCGAGCCGGACGTAGCCGAGACCGACGTCGTTGAGCGTCTTCAGGTGCCGGTGGATCGCGCTGATCGGCTCGAAGAACGCGGTGGCCTGCTCGATCGGCATGTCGAGCACCTCGGAGATCGTCTTGCCCTTGTAGTGGACCTCGAGCGTCTCGCGGTTGTAGCGGGCGCCGTGGCACACCTCGCACGGGACGTAGACGTCCGGCAGGAAGTTCATCTCGATCTTGATGGTGCCGTCGCCGGAGCAGTTCTCGCAGCGGCCGCCCTTGACGTTGAACGAGAACCGGCCCGGCTGGTAGCCGCGGACCTTCGCCTCGGTCGTCTGCGCGAACAGCTTGCGGATGTGGTCGAACACGCCGGTGTAGGTCGCCGGGTTGGAGCGCGGGGTGCGCCCGATCGGCGACTGGTCGACGTGCACGACCTTGTCGAGCTGGTCGATGCCGTTCACCCGGCGGTGCTTGCCGGGGACGGTCTTGGCGCCGTTCACCTTCTTGGCGAGCGAGTTGTAGAGGATGTCGTTGACCAGCGTGGACTTGCCCGACCCGGACACGCCGGTCACCACCGTGAGGACGCCGAGGGGGAAGGCCACGTCGACGTTCTGCAGGTTGTTCTGCTGGGCGCCCTTGACGGTGATCTCACGGCCCTTGGTGCGGGGCCGGCGGATCTCCGGCACGGCGATCGCCCGGCGGCCCGACAGGTACGCGCCGGTGAGCGACTTCTCCGACTTCAGCAGCTCGTCCACGGTGCCGGACACGACGATCTCGCCGCCGTGCTCGCCCGCGCGGGGGCCGATGTCGACGACCCAGTCGGCCGCGGCGATCGTGTCCTCGTCGTGCTCGACGACGATCAGCGTGTTGCCCATGTCGCGCAGCCGCAGGAGCGTCTCCAGCAGCCGGTGGTTGTCGCGCTGGTGGAGGCCGATGGAGGGTTCGTCCAGCACGTACAGGACGCCGACGAGACCGGAGCCGATCTGCGTCGCCAGCCGGATCCGCTGCGCCTCGCCGCCCGCGAGCGTCGCGGACGCCCGGTCGAGCGTGAGGTAGTCGAGGCCGACGTCGAGGAGGAACCCGAGCCGGGCGTTGATCTCCTTGAGCACCCGCTCGGCGATCTGCTTCTCGCGGTCGTTCAGCTCCATCGCGAGCAGGAACTTGGCGCACTCGCCGATGGGCAGCGCGGCCACCTCGGCAATCGACATGCCGCCCATGGTGACGGACAAGATCTCGGGCTTGAGCCGCGCGCCCTTGCAGGTCGGGCACGGGATCTCCCGCATGTAGCCCTCGAACTTGTCCCGGCTGTAGTCGCTCTCGGACTCGGCGTGCCGGCGCTGGATGTAGGGGATCACGCCCTCGAACGCCGTGTAGTACGAGCGCGTCCGTCCGTACCGGTTCTTGTAGCGGACGTGGACCTGCGTCTCGTGCCCGTTCAGGACGGCCTTGCGCGCCTTGTTCGGCAGCCGGTTCCAGGGGGTGTTGAGGTCGAAGCCCATGGCATCGCCGAGGGCGGAGAGCAGGCGCAGGAAGTAGTCGCTGACGTGGCCGCCGGACCACGGCTGGACGGCGCCCTCGCCGAGCGTCAGCTCGCCGTCGGGGATCACCAGTTCGGGGTCGACCTCCATGCGCGTCCCGAGGCCGGTGCAGTCGGGGCAGGCGCCGTAGGGCGAGTTGAACGAGAAAGACCGGGGCTCGAGCTCCTCGAACGACAGGTCGTCGTACGGGCAGTAGAGGTGCTCGGAGAACATCCGGGTGCGCTGCTCGTCGTCCTCGGGCAGGTCGACGAAGTCGAGGAAGATCGTGCCGCCGGCGAGGCCGAGGGCCGTCTCCACCGAGTCGGCGAGGCGCTGCCGGGCGGAGGGCTTGACGGAGAGCCGGTCGACCACGACGGAGATGTCGTGCTTCTCCTGCTTCTTGAGCTTCGGCGGCTCGTCCAGCCGCACCATCGCGCCGTCCACCAGCGCCCGCGAGAAGCCCTTCGACTGCAGCTCGCGGAACAGCTCGAGGTACTCGCCCTTGCGGCCGCGGATAACGGGGGCCAGCACCTGGAACCGGGTGCCCTCCTCCATCTCGAGCACCCGGTCCACGATCTGCTGCGGCGCCTGCCTGCTGATCGGCCGCCCGCACTCGGGACAGTGCGGATGGCCGATGCGCGCGTACAGCAGGCGCAGGTAGTCGTAGACCTCGGTGATCGTCCCGACCGTCGACCGCGGGTTCTTGCTGGTCGACTTCTGGTCGATGGACACGGCGGGCGACAGGCCCTCGATGAAGTCGACGTCCGGCTTGTCCATCTGGCCGAGGAACTGGCGCGCGTACGCCGACAGCGACTCGACGTACCTGCGCTGGCCCTCGGCGAAGATCGTGTCGAACGCCAGGCTGGACTTCCCGGAACCCGACAGACCGGTGAACACGATCATGGAGTCCCGCGGGAGGTCGAGCGAGACGTCCTTCAGGTTGTGCTCGCGTGCTCCACGCACGATGAGTCGGTCATGCACGGCGTTTCCCGGTTCCCCTTCTGGGCGCGGCGATGCGGAGTGGGAGGACGCACCGTCCCCGGAATCCATAACAGCGCTGGTCGCCGCCGCATTTCCTAGAGTCCCCCGCCCGTCCCGCAGGGAGCGGACGGCACCAATAGACCGTACACGTGTTCGAACACCCCCGCCACCGGAACGCACACCGGCGCCCGTGCCGGGAGCAGGGCGCGCCGCCGGGCCGGGATCAGCGGTCGACGGGGTCGGCGGGGTCCTCGGCCAGCCGGAGGCGTTCGGCGAAGCTCTCCTCCAGCAGCGGGCCCCACGGGTAGCCGGCCGGGACGTCCATCGCGCGGCCCAGCACCTCGCGGGTCTCGCCCGGACGGTGCTCGCGCGGGTCGCCCGCGCGGCGGGCGGCGAGCAGCGCGTACATGTGGTCGAGCGCGCCGAACGCCTCGCCGGTGAGGGCCGGGAGCGTCCCGTCGGTGACGGCCTGCTCCACGACGGGCTCCCACCACAGGTCGGCGGGATCGGCGTCCTCGTCGTCGCCGCCGAAGTCGCGGCGGAGCCGGGCCCGCACCTGCGGCGCCGTCCCCGGGTCGGCCAGGCCGCGCCGCCACACCTCGCGCGCCTCGGCGTCGCGGCCGCGCAGCGGCAGGGTGCGGGCGAGCAGTTCGGTGGCGAGCGGGCCGGCCTCGGGGTCGGCGGGCTCCCCCGGGTCGCCGAGGGCCGCGCCGAACGCGGCGACGGCCTGGTCGAGGCAGGCGATGCCGAGGGTGACGGCGAGGCGCGCGTGCGCGTACGGGGCGGCGGCCCGGTCGATCAGCTTGAGCCCGGCCGTCAGGACGCGCTGCGCGCGGACGGGGTCGCCGCGCTCGAGGTGCCGCTGGGCGAGGTCGTGCGCGGCGGGCGGCCCGTGCTCGGGGTCGCCGGTGGCCAGCACGGCCTCCCAGTGGCCGCGGGCGGCGTCGAAGTCGCCGGCGTCGTCGGCGAGCCGGGCGAGGGCGAGGTGCGCGGGCGGCAGGTAGGCGGGGTTGCCGAAGTCGACGACGACACGCCAGGCGGGCGCGGCGAGGTCGTGCTCCCCGGCCCGCTCGTAGGTGAGGGCCAGGTGGTAGGCGGCGCGCGGGCCGTACTCGGGGTCGCCGGTGGCGATGGCGGCCCGGTCGGCCTCCCGCGCGCGCTCGGTGTCCCCGGCGTCGTCGAGGACGACCGCGAGCCCGAGCGCGGCCTGCGCCCGGTGCGGGGTGTCGCCGAGGGCGAGCACCTCGTCGAACAGCGCCGCGGCGCGCGCCGACTCGCCGCGCTCGGCGAGGTCGCGGGCCTGCTCGCACAGCAGGGCCGGGTCCGGCCCGTGCTCGTCGGGCACGGTGCGCTCGGTGGCCGCGGGTACGGGATCCGGGGACTCGCTCATCGGTCCTCTGCCCTCTGGGGGTCGGGGTCGGGACCGAGCCTAGCGATCCGGCGGCGCCGCGTCCCGTGGCGACACCCGTCACCTTTTGCGGCGACTTCTGGGGTGTTCGCCCGATGCCGGGCCCGGGGACGTCTCAGGCGAGTCCCGCGTCGTGGGCGAGCAGCGCGATCTGGGTCCGGTTGCCGAGGCCCAGCTTGTCGAGGACGGTCGAGACGTGGGCCTTCACCGTGGCCAGGCTCACGAACAGTTCGGCGGCGATCTCGGCGTTGGAGCGTCCCCGGGCGACGGCGACGACGACGTCCCGCTCGCGGGGGGTGAGGACCTCCAGCGCGGTGCGGGCCCGCTCGTAGGCCCCCGCCTGGACGACCGCGCGGTCCATCAGCCGCCGGGTGACCTGCGGGGACAGGATCGGGTCCCCGGCCGCGACCCGGTGCACGGCCTGGACGAGCCGCTCGGGCGGGGTGTCCTTCAGCAGGAACCCGGCGGCCCCGGCGCGCAGCGCGCGCAGGATGTTCTCGTCGCTGTCGAAGGTGGTGAGCACCGCGACCTCGGGCGGGGCGGCGCGGCTGCGCAGCCGGCGGGTGGCGGTGATGCCGTCCACCCGCGGCATCCGCAGGTCCATCAGCACCACGTCGGGGGCGTGCGCGTCGGCGGCGGCGGAGACCTCGTCGCCGTCGGCGGCCTCCGCGACGACGGCGATGCCCTCGGCGCCGTCGAGCATCATCGTCAGCCCGGCGCGGACCATCGGCTCGTCGTCGACGATGAGCACGCGCACGGGCCGGGTCACGCGGGCCATGGTAGCCGTGCGCACAGCCGGAACTCCCCGGACGCGGCCTCGTGGTCGAGCCGCCCGCCCGCGAGGCGGACCCGTTCGGTGAGGCCGACGAGCCCGGTCCCGGAGCCGGTGACGAGCGCCGGGGCGCCGTCCGGCGGCAGCGGGTTGCGGACGTCGATGACCAGTTCGGCGCCGGGCCGTCCCTCCAGGGTCACCCGGACGGGCAGCCCGGCGGCGTGCTTGCGGGCGTTGGTGAGCGCCTCCTGGAGGACGCGGTAGGCGGCGCGGCCCGCGGCCGGCGGCAGGGCGTCGGGCGCGTCGACCTCGTCGCGCAGCGCGACGGTCGCGCCCGCGTCCCGGGACTCCGCCACCAGGCGCGGCACGTCGGCCAGGACGGGCTGCGGCCGGTCGCCGAAGTCGCGGTCCTCGTCGCGCAGCACGCCGATGACCTCGCGGAGCTCCTCCAGGGCCTGGTGCACCCCGGCGCGGACGACGCCCGCGGCGTGCGCGAGCCGCTCGGGCGGGGCGTCCGGGCGGTACTCCAGCGCGCCCGCGTAGGTGGCGAGCAGCGACAGCCGGTGCGCGAGGACGTCGTGCATCTCCCGGGCCATCCGCGTCCGCTCGAGCATCCGCGCCTCGGCGATCCGGCGGCCCTGCTCGGCCTCGGCGCGGCGGGCGCGCTCGTGCAGCGAGGCGATGAGCGCCAGGCGCGCCCGGACGAGGGCGCCCCACCCGGCCAGCGCGCCGTACGCGACGACGATCAGCACGAGCCACCAGCCGAGGGAGATGCCCGCGCTGAGCCGCCACAGCCCCTGCGCCGCGTGCGCCGCGACGCCGGTCCCGGCGACCGCGGCGGCGACCGGGAACCGGCGGCACCGCGCGGCCTGCAGGGCGCCCGCCGTGGCGGCCGGGGTGGCCGCCGGCGACAGGGCCGCGAGCAGGCCGAGCCCCAGCGCGCCGCCGACCGGCCGCCACAGCAGGACGGGCGACGCCGCGCAGCTCGCGACGGCGACGGCGATGTCGAGGCCGAGCAGATGGCGGGCCGCGTCGCTCTGGGCCGTGCTCCACACGGTGAGCCCGGCGAGGACGCCGGTCGCGGCGACCATCACGGCGGCCGCCCGGCCCTGGTTTCGCCTGTTCACGGGCCCAAGGTAGCCGCGGCCGGGGCGGCGGCGGCACCTACCGAAGTAGGGGTCCCGCCGCCGCTCCCGGACGGTCAGTCCTCGAACGCCTCGGGCGGCGGGCAGGAGCACACGAGGTTGCGGTCGCCGTACGCCTGGTCGATGCGGCGGACGGGCGGCCAGTACTTGCCCTCGCGCAGCGCGGGCAGCGGGTAGGCGGCCTCCTCGCGGGTGTACGGGTGCTTCCAGCCGTCGCCGATCAGCTGCGCGGCGGTGTGCGGCGCGTTCTTCAGCGGGTTGTCGTCGCGGTCGTAGCCGCCGTCGGCGACCCGCTGGATCTCCCGCCGGATCTCGATCATCGCGTCGCAGAACCGGTCGAGCTCGGCGAGGTCCTCGCTCTCGGTCGGCTCGATCATCAGGGTGCCGGCGACCGGGAACGACAGGGTCGGGGCGTGGAAGCCGTAGTCGATGAGCCGCTTGGCGACGTCCTCCGCGGTGACCCCGGTCTCCTTGGTGATCTTGCGGAGGTCGGCGATGCACTCGTGCGCGACCAGCCCGTTCCGGCCCGTGTAGAGGATCGGGTAGTGCGGGGCGAGGCGCGCGGCGAGGTAGTTCGCGGCGATGATCGCGCCCTCGGTGGCGGCGCGCAGCCCGTCCGGCCCCATCATCGCGATGTACGCCCAGGAGATCGGCAGGATGCCCGCCGAGCCCCACGGCGCCGCCGAGATCGGCCCCACGCCGGTTTCGGACGGCCCGGCCTCCGGGCGCAGCGGGTGGCTCGGCAGGAACGGCGCGAGGTGCTCGCGGACGCCGATCGGGCCGACGCCCGGGCCGCCGCCGCCGTGCGGGATGCAGAACGTCTTGTGCAGGTTGAGGTGCGAGACGTCCGAGCCGAACTCGCCGGGACGGGCGAGGCCGACGAGGGCGTTGAGGTTGGCGCCGTCCACGTAGACCTGGCCGCCCGCCGCGTGCACGGCTTCGCACACCTCGGTGATCGTCTCCTCGAACACGCCGTGCGTGGACGGGTACGTCACCATGATCGCGGCGAGCCGGTCGCCGTGCTTCTCGATCTTCGCGTGCAGGTCGTCCAGGGCGACGTTGCCGCCGTCGTCGCACGACACGACCACGACGCGCATCCCGGCCATGACGGCGCTCGCGGCGTTGGTGCCGTGCGCGGACGACGGGATCAGGCAGACGTCGCGGTGCTCCTCGCCGCGCGACGCGTGGTAGCCGCGGATGGCGAGCAGCCCGGCCAGTTCGCCCTGCGACCCGGCGTTCGGCTGCACCGACACCTTCGCGTACCCGGTGATCTCGGCGAGGTTCGCCTCGAGCTCGCCGATCAGCTCGACGTACCCGGCGGCCTGGTCCAGCGGCGCGAACGGGTGGACGTTCGCGAACTCCGGCCAGGTGATCGGCTCCATCTCGGCGGTCGCGTTGAGCTTCATCGTGCAGGAGCCGAGCGGGATCATCGACCGGTCGAGCGCGATGTCCTTGTCCTGGAGGCGGCGCAGGTAGCGCAGCATCGCGGTCTCGGAGCGGTGCGCGTGGAAGACGGGGTGCGTCAGGTAGGGGCTCTCGCGCCGCAGGCCGTCGGGGAGCGCGTCGGCGACGCCGCCCGCCTCCCCGGCGCCGCCCGCGGCGACGCCGAACGCCTCGAGGACGGCGGTGACGTGCTCGGGCAGCGTCGTCTCGTCGCAGGCGACGCCGACGCGGTCGGGGCCGTCCTGCCGCAGGTTCACCCCGCGCTCGCGGGCGGCGGCGACGACCTCGGCGGCGCGGCCGGGGACGCGGGCGAGGACCGTGTCGAAGAACGCGCCGTGCACGACCTCGACGCCGCCGCGGCGCAGGCCGTCGGCGAGCTCGGCGGCCCGGCGGTGCGCGCGCTGCGCGATCGCGGCGAGCCCCTCGGGGCCGTGGTAGACGGCGTACATGCTCGCCATCACCGCGAGGAGCACCTGCGCGGTGCAGATGTTGCTGGTGGCCTTCTCGCGGCGGATGTGCTGCTCGCGGGTCTGCAGGGCGAGCCGGTAGGCGGCCGCCCCGTCCGCGTCGACGGACACGCCGACGAGCCGTCCGGGCAGCTGCCGCCGCAGGTCGTCGCCGACCGCCATGTACCCGGCGTGCGGGCCGCCGAAGCCGTACGGGACGCCGAACCGCTGGGCGGATCCGACCGCGATGTCGGCGCCCGACTCCCCCGGCGGGCGCAGCAGCGTCAGCGCGAGCAGGTCGGCGGCGACGACGACCGTCGCGCCCCGCTCGCGGGCCTGCGCGGACAGCGGCGCCAGGTCGCGGACGGCACCGGACGCGCCCGGGTACTGCAGCAGCACGCCGAAGAAGTCGCCGTCGGGCAGTCCGCCGGACACGTCGGCGACCACCACCTCGATGCCGAGCGGGACGGCCCGGGTGCGGACGACCTCGATCGTCTGCGGGAGCGCGTCGGCGTCCACGAGGAACCGGCCGGGCTCCTTGCGCCGGGACGCGCGGTGCGCGAGCGCCATCGCCTCGGCGGCGGCCGTGCCCTCGTCCAGCATGGAGGCGTTCGCGACCGGCAGCCCGGTCAGGTCGGCGACGGCGGTCTGGAAGTTCAGCAGCGCCTCCAGGCGCCCCTGGGAGATCTCCGGCTGGTACGGGGTGTAGGCGGTGTACCAGCCGGGGTTCTCCAGGACGTTCCGCATGATCACGCCCGGCGTGATCGTGCCGTGGTAGCCGAGGCCGATCATGGAGGTGAGGACGGTGTTGCGGGCGGCGAGCTCGCGGAGCCGGTCGAGCGCGGCGGTCTCGCTCAGCGCGGGCGGCAGGTCCAGCGGGCGGGCGGTGCGGATCGCGGCGGGGACCGCCTCGTCGATCAGCGCCTCCGCGCCCGAGTAGCCGATGGCGGCCAGCATCCGGTCGCGGTCGGCCGGCGACGGCCCGATGTGCCGGTCGGCGAACGCGGCGCGGGGATGCTGCGGCGCGGCCACGGGGGCGAAGAACTGGGCGGTCATGGAGGAGCCTCCTGGCAGCTGCGGTCGCTCAGGTCCACCATCGGCACGCGGGCCGACGGCCGGTCTCCCCCTCTGTCATCGGCACCTGAGAGCTTCACCCGCGCGCGGGGTTTTCCCCTTCGGTGAGCCGCCGTTCCCGTTCCGCCGGGATCGACGCCTGCTTTCCAGAGGTGCCTCGCCCGAGCGGTCCTTTTGCCTGAGAGGTTCCGGGGAGGTTGCCCCTTCGGCGCCCCACGCCGGCTGCGTGAGGTCTCTCCCGCACAGGGTCGACGGCATGTCCGGGACAAACCCTACCCAACCGCGACGGCCCGCGATCGTCCCGGTCCCGTAACGGGATGTTCACCGCCGTGACCTCGGCGACGGCGCCGTACCGGCGAGTACCCCGGACAGTACGATATGACCGTCCCGCCGGGGACGCGACGGGACGGACGACGAGGGGCGACGGGTGGACGGAGCGACGGCCGGACGGGGGTCCGCCGCTCGACCGAGCGCGGCCGGTTCTGGGACGCTGATCACGGCAGCGTTGATCGAGACGACGGACGGCCGGGGCGGCGACGGGTGACGCGGACGCACGATGAGGCGGTGCGCCCGAGGCGGGGCGCGTCCGCGGGCGTGCCGGTCGACGAGCCCGCGCAGCCGGACCGCATCCGCCGTCCGTCCGACGCCATCCGGTTCGGCGTCTCCTGCGCCGGGCTGGCCGCGGTCATGCTGCTGGTGTCGTTCGCGCAGCAGACCACGCACGGCATCCAGACCGACATCGCCGAGGGCACCGCCCACGCGCCCGAGCTGCTGCTGGCGCTGGCCACCCTGGCGTCGAGCTTCGGCGTGCTGGCCGTCCCGATCGCGTTCGCCGTCGAGCGGCTGTTCCACAAGGACGGCATGCGGGTCGCCATCGCGCTGCTCGCCGCGATGATCGCGTTCGCCGTCACGATCACCCTGGACGACCTGGTCGTGCAGGCCGCGCCCGGCGGCGTGCTGGACTCGCTGATCTGGGGCGGCACCGACACGGCCCCCGTGCACACCGACATCGCCCCCGTGATCGCGTTCGTCAGCGTGGTCGGGATGGCCGGGCGGACCCGCTGGCAGACGGCCACCTGGTCCATGATCGGGCTGGCCGCGCTCACCGGCCTGACCGCCGCCTACGCGTCGGTGTCGGCGCTCGCGGCGACGTACTTCCTGGGCCGCGCGATCGGGCACGGCACCCTGTACGCGGTCGGCACCCCGAACCCGCGCCCGACCGGCATGACGGTGGTGACGGCCCTGGAGCGGCTGGGGCTGTGCCCGCGGCGGGCGGCGCGGCTCGACGATCCCGCGGACGGCGGCGAGGATGCGCGCCGCTACGGCGTCGTGCTGGCCGCCTCTCCCGCCGGGGACGGCCCGCTCCCGGCGCCCGGGGACGGCTCCGGCGGCTGGGATCTGGAGCTGCGGGTCCTGGACCGCGACCAGCAGACCGCCGGGCTGCCGTACCGGCTGTGGCGGATGCTGCGGCTGCGGCGCACCACGGCCGGGCGGACGCTGCGGTCGCTGCGCCGGTCGCTGGAGCAGGAGTCGCTCACCGCGTACGCCGCCGCCGCGGCGGGCGCCCGGACCCCGCGGCTGGTCGGCACGCTCGAGGTGGGGACGCAGGCGGCGCTGCTCGCGTACGAGCACGTGCCGGGGCGGCGGCTGCGGGACGTCCCCGCGGAGGAGATCACCGACGAGCTGCTGACGGACGTGTGGCGGCAGTTCGGGCGGCTGCAGAAGGGCCGGCTGGCGCACCGCCGGCTGGAGGAGGACGCGGTCCTGGTCGGCGACGACGGCGCCGCCCACCTCGTCGACCTGTGGTCGGGGGAGATCGCGGCGGGCGACCTGGCGCTGCGGCTCGACCTCGCGCAGCTGCTCACCACCCTGGCGCTGCGGGCCGGCCCGGAGCGCGCCGTGCGGACCGCGGTGCCGGTGCTCGGCGAGGAGGCGCTGGCAGCGGCGGTGCCGATGCTGCAGCGGGTGGCGCTGTCGCGGGCGACGCGGCAGGCGGTTCGGCGGGACCGGGACCTGCTGCCCCGCATCCGGGACGAGATCGTCCGGCTGAAGCCCGAGTCGGAGGCCGCGCCCGTTCGGCTGGAGCGGTTCCGGCCGCGGACGATCTTCAGCATCGTGGCGCTGTCGATCGCCGCCTACATCGTGATCCCGCAGTTCGGCAGCGTCGACCTGGTGCAGCTGTTCGCGAAGGCGACCTGGTGGTGGGCGGGGGTGGCGCTCGGCGCGGCGGGGCTGACCTACCTGGCGGCGGCGTTCATGCTGATGGGCTTCGTCCCCGAACGGCTCCCCCTGTGGCGGACGGTGCTGGTGCAGGTCGCGGCGTCGTTCGTGAAGCTGGTGGCGCCGGCGGCGGTCGGCGGCGTCGCGGTCAACACCCGGTACCTGCAGCGGTCGGGCGTCCGGCCGGGCCCGGCGGTGGCGAGCGTCGGCGCGTCCCAGCTCGTCGGGCTGGTGGCGCACGTCCTGCTGCTGGTGCTGTTCGGCTTCCTGACCGGTTCGACGGGCACCGCGACGCAGGACCTGGCGCCGTCCCGCACCGTCGTGATCGCGGTGCTGCTGCTCGGGCTGGTCGCGGGGCTGACGCTGACGGTCCCGCGGGTGCGGCGGGTGGTCACCGGCCGGCTGCGCAGCATGTTCTCGGGCGTGGTGCCGCGGCTGGTGGACGTCCTGCAGTCGCCGCGGAAGCTGTTCACCGGGATCGGCGGGACGCTCCTGCTGACAGTGGGCTTCGTGCTGTGCCTGGACGCCTCGATCCGCGCGTTCGGCGGTTCGCTGCCGTGGACGACGGTGGTGGTGGTGTTCCTGACGGCCAACGCGGTGGGGTCGGCGGTGCCGACGCCGGGCGGCCTCGGCGCCGTGGAGGGGGCGCTGACGCTGGCGCTGACGATCTCGGGGCTGGCGGCGGAGACGGCGGCGTCGGCGGTCCTGCTCTACCGCCTGCTGACGCTGTGGCTGCCGGTGCTGCCCGGCTGGGCGGCGTTCGCGTACCTCCAGCGCAAGGAGGCGCTCTAGCCGCCCGCCGGGCCGCCGGACGGCCGGCCGGTGCGGCTAGCCGGTGCGGCGGGCGCGCCGCCGGTCGGCGAGTTCGTCGTGGGGGTGGTCGCCGCGGTCGTTCGTGGCGGCCCGTTCCGCGGGCAGTTCGGCGAGGCTCCCCTCGACCTCCTGCCACACCCGTCCGAGCGCGATGCCGAACACGCCCTGGCCGCCCTGGAGGAGGTCGACGACCTCGTCGGGCGAGGTGCACTCGTAGACGCTGACGCCGTCGCTCATGAGCGTGATCTGCGCGAGGTCCTGGACGCCGCGGTCGCGCAGGTGGGTCACGGCGGTGCGGATCTGCTGCAGCGACACGCCCGTGTCCAGGAGCCGCTTCACGACCTTGAGGACGAGGATGTCGCGGAAGCTGTACAGCCGCTGGCTGCCGGATCCGTGCGCCGACCGCACGCTGGGCTCGACGAGTTTGGTGCGGGCCCAGTAGTCCAGCTGACGGTAGGTGATGCCCGCCGCCGAGCAGGCCGTCGGGCCGCGGTAGCCGACGTCCTCCGGCGGAGCCGACACCTGCGTGTCGAAGAGCAGGCCCTGCTCTCCGGCACGCCGGGACGCGACGTGCCTGTCGGGGGTGGCCTTGCCCTCGCCGCTGCTCACCGCCACGCGGACCTCCGGCTTCTATCAGCCCGTGCCGGTTCGTCAAGGGGGTTTGACGAATTACACCACGGGTGTTCCACCAGCACGGTAGGTGCCGGTCAGGGTGTGGTCAACGTTCGCCGTCGGCGCGTCGCATGCCCGGATGAACCGGCTTCACGTGGGCAAACCGCGCACCTTTTCCGCCACTGCGGTCCTACCCCGCCGGACGCCCCCCGGAAACCGCCACTTCCCAGGACGATGCACGACCGATGGCGTCAGACCTCGAATATACCTCGCGAAGTGACATTCCCCACGGGCGCCCCCGTCCCAGGCGTACCTACCCCGCTCCGGCGGCGCAAACGACCCCGCGTCTTTCAAGATCGTTGAGGGGGTTCGTGAAGCCCGGGTCAGCGGCGGGCGCGCGCGTCCGTCCGCGCGGGAACGCGTCGACGGGCGGCGCGGAGGGCGTGCCGAATGTTCGAGGGGCGCGGCGCGGGTCAGCCGGCGCGGCCGAAGTCCTCGGGGGTGATGGTGTCGAGGAACTCCCGGAACTTCTCGACCTCGTCCTCCTGCTCGTCCGGGATGGCGACGCCGGCCTCCTCGAGGATGTCCTCGCTGGCGAAGATCGTGGCGCCGGTGCGCAGGGCGAGCGCGATGGAGTCGGACGGGCGGGCGCTGACCTCGACGCCGTTGGAGAACACCAGGTCGGCAAAAAAGATGCCCTCGCGGAGCGCGGTGATGTTCACGGTGCTCAGCTGGACGCTCAGCGCGTCGAGGACGTCGCGGAACAGGTCGTGGGTGAGGGGGCGCGCGGGCAGCACGCCCTGCTGGGCGAAGGCGATCGCCGTGGCCTCGACGGCCCCGATCCAGATGGGCAGGTACCGCTCGCCCTCCGTCTCCTTCAACAGGACGATCGGCTGATTGGAGGGCATCTCGACCCGGACGCCGACGACCTCCATCTGCTTCACTGCGGCTCCCTGCTCGTTCGCTGTCTCGATCATCCGCATGCGGCCGGACCGATTCCCGCCGAGCCCGAAACCCGAGCCCTGTAGCCAACGTACACCCACGTTCGGACGGAACGCCGCGCCCCGGGGGCGGCAAAATCCTGCCGGGCGGGGGTGATCAGTGGTCGAGGCTTTCCCGGAGGCTCGCCGCCAGCAGGGCGGCGTGCAGCTTCACCGACAGCGCGGCGATCTCGCGGGCGGTCTCGGCGGCCTGCTCGTGGGCGTCCGGGCTGCGGCGGCGCAGCTGGGGCGCGACGGTCTGCTCGATGAGCCCGGCCTGCCGGTCGGCGGCGGCCTTGACGGCCCGCAGGTGCCGCACCTCGAAGCCGTACTCGCCGAGCGCGGCGGCGGTGCGGGCGACGGTGAGGGCCTCCGCCTCGTAGTGGGCGCCGCGGCGGCGGATCAGCCCGTACTCCTCCAGGCGGGCGAGGAGCGCCTCGTCGATCCCGGCGCCGTCGAGGAGCTGGCGGCGGGTGAGCCGGACCGCGGCGGTCTCGGCCGTCCCGTCGGCGGCGACGAGGGTGCGGGGGCGGCTCCGGTCCGGCTCGGGGCGGCGGGCGCCGAGCGGCGGGACGGGCTCGCCGCGGTCGCGGGCCTCGAGGTGCTGCCGGATGGCGCGCAGCGGCATGTAGTGGTCGCGCTGCGCGGTGAGGACGAACCGGAGGCGCTCGACGTCTCCCGCGCCGAACTTGCGGTAGCCCGAGGGGCTGCGCTGCGGTTCGATCAGCCCCTCGGACTCCAGGAACCTGATCTTGGAGATGGTGATGTCGGGGAAGTCGGGCCGGAGCAGCCCGAGGACGTCCCCGATCGTCATCAGGGACCTGGCCGGTTGCGCGTTCAAGGCCCCTCCCATCGTGGTCCCGTCATGGCCGCGTCAGGTTCGCCTCCGGGTCGCCGGTTCCGGTCAGCCGTGCTGCGGATTGGTGAGGAAGACCAGCCGGAACTTGCCGATCTGGACCTCGTCGCCGCCCGCCAGGGCGGCGTGGTCGATCCGCTGCCGGTTGACGTAGGTGCCGTTCAGCGCCCCGACGTCGCGGACGGAGAACGTCCCGCCCTGGCGCAGGAACTCGGCGTGCTTGCGGGACACGGTCACGTCGTCCAGGAAGATGTCGCTCTCCGGGTGCCGGCCGCAGGAGGTGCGGTCCTGGTCGAGCAGGAACCGGCTGCCGGCGTTCGGGCCGCGCTTGACCACGAGCAGGGCGGTGCCGGGAGGCAGCGCGTCCACGCCCATCTGGTCGGACGGGACGGGCGGCTCCTCGGCGCCCGTGTCGGCGTCCAGCGCCTCGATCCCCCCGATGGAGATCGTGGACGTGGACTCGCCGGGCGACTCGCGAGGAGGCGGCGCGTTCCGCGTCAGCGGGGTGCCGCAGTAGGAGCAGAAGCGGGCATCATCCGGGTTGGCGTGACCGCACTGCGTGCAGTAGACGCTCGGCATCGATCGGCTCGGCCTCCTACCTCGGCGTGCCGCTCGCGGACCTCCGCTCGCCGCGGGAGCCGCGCGCGTCACGCGCATCCTTCAACCAACCCACGCCGGGGACCCGCCCCCGACCACGGTCCGAACTCACCGCCCGCGCTCGCCACGGTCGCCGCAACCGACGGTCGCCGCAACTTACGCGGGTATGACCCGAGGGGTCAACCGGGGCCGGCGAGACCCCAAACTACCTCCGCCGATGATCGCAGGTCCATGCCGCCGCGCGGCACGCCTCCGGTCATGACGCACCGGCCGGGTCTCCGGTTCACCGCGTCCCCCGTGTTCCCCTCAGGACACGACCGTATCGCGCCCGGGGCGGTCCTCGCGCCCGGGGTGATCAACTTGTCGGAAGGGTCACGTCCGCGGGCGTTTCCCCGTCCTTCACCCGGGCTCCCCCGGCCGGCAGCGCGACGGTCAGGACGGCCCCGCCGCCGGGGGCGTCCGCCGCGCTCGCCCGGCCGCCGTGCGCGCGGGCGACGGCGGCGACGATGGACAGGCCGAGCCCGGCCCCGCCGTGGTCCGGGGCGCGGCCGGGCGCCCGATCGGGGGCGCCGTCCCCGGACGGGCCGCGGTGGAACCGCTCGAAGACCCGGTCCCCGGCGCCCCGCAGGCCGGGCCCGCGGTCCGCGACCTCGACGACGGCCTCGCCGTCCCGCGCGGCGACCCGGACGGTCGCGGCGGTTCCCGGGGGCGTGTGGGCGCGCACGTTCGCCAGGAGGTTGTCGAGGACCTGGCGGAGCCGCGCGGCGTCCCCCGGGACGACGACCGGCCCGGCGGCGCGCAGCGTCAGCGGGCGCCCGGGATCCACGACGGCGGCGTCGGCGACGGCCTCGGCGGCGAGCGCGGCGAGGTCGACGGGCCCGCGTTCGAAGGGCCGTCCCTCGTCGAGGCGGGCGAGCAGCAGCATCTCGTCGACGAGCCGGCCCATCCGCGCGGCCTCGGACTCGATGCGGCGCATCGCGGTGGCCAGGTCGGCGGGACGGTCGGCGGCGCCGCGCCGGAACAGCTCGGCGTAGCCGCGGACGGTCGCGACGGGGGTGCGCAGCTCGTGCGAGGCGTCCGCGACGAACCGGCGGAGCCGTTCGCGGGACTCCTCGCGCTCGCGGAACGCGGCCTCGATCTGCGCGAGCATCGCGTTGAGCGCCGCGGCGAGCCGCCGCACCTCGGTCCCGGCGGCGGGGGCGGGTTCGGGGACGCGGCGGGCGAGGCCGCCGGTCCCGGTGGCGGCGCCGACGCGGCCGGCGGCCGCGGCGATCTCCGCCAGCGGCCGGGTGGCGCGCCGGACGGCGAGGCCGCCGAGCAGCCCGACGCCGAGCAGGACGGCGGCGGTGACGGCGACCTGGGTGCCGAGGGCGCGGCCGAACAGCTCGTCCTGCTCGCCGGTGCGCATGGCGGTGACCAGGATCGCGCGGCGGTCGGGCGTCCAGGCGGCGCGGACGATCCAGTCGGGGGCGTCGCGCCCGAACGGGCCCGCGGCGTCCTCCTCGGCGGGGTCCTCGACGCGGACGAACCGTTCGCCGTCCGGGTTCCCGCGGGTGACCGGTTCCGGCCGGAGGCCGCGCGGCAGCGGGGGCGTCCCGGCGAGCGCGACGGTCTGCACGACGGCGCCGTCCGGGGCGCGGACCTGGAAGTACAGGGGCAGCCCGCCGTCCTCGCCCGCGGCCCGCCAGAGGCGCGGCAGCGCGGTCTCGTCGGGCGGCAGCCGCGGGGTCGCGCCCTCGGCGGGCCGGGCCGCGAGGATCTCCCCCGCCGCGCGTCCGGCGGCGCTCAGCCGGGCCCGCTCGGCGCCGGACTTCCAGTCGTACAGGGCGGCGAAGGTGGACGCGGCGGCGATGGCGAGCCCGAGGGCGAGCAGGCCCGCCTGGACGAGGACGAGGCGCCTGCGCAGCGACATCAGTCCTCGCCCTCTTCCGGCCGGGGCAGGCGCATGATGTAGCCGACGCGCGGCACGGTGCGGATCAGCCGGGGGCCGTGCCCGTCGAGCTTGCGGCGCAGGTAGCTGACGTAGGTCTGCACGACGCCGTCGCCGCCGCCGAAGTCGTACTGCCAGACGTGGTCGAGGATCTGCCGCTTGGTGAGGACGCGTCCGGCGTTCAGCGTCAGGTAGCGCAGCAGCTTGAACTCGGTGGGGGTCAGCTCGACGCGGCGGCCGCCCCGCCGCACCTCGTAGGTGGACTCGTCGATCTCCAGGTCGGCGAACGCGATGCGCTCCGGCTCCGGCCCGGCGGGCCGGGTGCGGCGCAGCACGGCGCGGACGCGGGCGATGAGCTCCTCGAGGCTGAACGGCTTGGTGACGTAGTCGTCGCCGCCGACGGTGAGGCCCTTGATCCGGTCCTCGACGGCGTCGCGGGCGGTGAGGAACACGACGGGGGCGCGGCAGCCGTCGCGGCGCAGCCGCACGCAGGCGTCGATGCCGGACCCGTCGGGGAGCATCACGTCCAGGACGATCAGGTCCGGGGGCAGCCGGCGGACGCGGGCCAGCGCCTCGGCGCCCGTGCCCGCCGTCTCGGTCGCGAAGCCCTCGTAGCGGAGGGCGGTCGAGACGAGGTCGGCCAGATACGTCTCGTCGTCGACGACGAGGATTCTCGTGGGGGGCGTCACGGTCACCAGTGTCCTGGGCGGGCGCCGGGTGCGCACTGGGCGAATCCTGTGGGAGTTCTGTGAGATCGCTGTGAACGCCGTCCCGGCGGCCGGTTCACAGCGATCTCCGAGGGCGTTCGCACGGCGTTCCGAGAGCGGGCCGCTGTGGTGGTCGCATGAACAGATTCTCCGGATTCGTGCTCCGGCACAGGCTCCTGGTGGGGCTGCTGTGGCTGGCCGCGGCGTGCGCGGGCGTCTTCGCCGTGACGCAGGTCCCCGACCGGCTCGCCGAGGACTTCGCGCCGCCGGGGTCGGCGGCGCGGGACGCCAACGCCGCGATCGCGGCGGCGTACCGTTCCGGCGGCGACGAGAAGCCCGTCGTCCCCGTGGTGACGCTGCCGCCCGGCGCGTCCGCCGACGATCCGGCCGTCCGCGCGGCGCTCCGGGAGGCGTTCGCGGCGGCCGGGACGGCGGTCGGCGGCCGGGCCGTCTCGTACCCGCGGACCGGCGACCGCGGTTTCGTCGGCGACGACGGCCGCACCGTGTTCGGGCTGGTCTTCCCGCACGCGGCGCCGGGCGGGAGCGACATGGACGACGGCCCGGATCCGGCGCGGGCGCTCGAGGGCGCGATGCGTCCCGCCCTCCCGGACGGCGCGTCGCTGCGGATCACCGGGATGGACGGGCTCGAGGAGGACGCGGGCGGCGAGGGCCCGAGCGTCCTCGTCGAGACGCTCGTGGGCGGGCTCGGCGCGCTGGTGGTGCTCGCGTTCGTGTTCGGGTCGCTGCTGGCGGTCGTGCCGCTGCTGATCGCGGCGGTGTCGATCCTGACCTCGTTCGTCCTGGTGTACGCGATCACGGGCGTCACCGAGGTGAACTTCATGGTGCAGTTCGTGGTGGCGCTCATCGGCCTCGGCGTGGCCGTCGACTACTCGCTGCTGGTCGTCACGCGCTGGCGGGAGGAGCGGGCGCGCGGGCACGACGGCGCGGAGGCGACGCGGCGGGCGATGGCCACGGCGGGCGGCGCGGTGGTGTTCAGCGCGGCGGCGGTCGCGATCGGGCTGATCGCGATGGTGGCGGTGCCGGTGGGGTTCCTGCGCAGCGTCGCCTACGGCGGGATGATCATTCCGGCGGTGAGCGCGCTGGCGACGCTGACGCTGCTGCCGGTCGTGCTGGTCACGGCCGGGCCCGCGCTCGACCGGATCGGGCCGCGGCGGCGCGCGGACGGGGCCCGGGCGGGACGGGCGTGGACGGCGTGGGCGCGGCGGGTGATCCGGTTCCGGGTCCCGGCCGTCCTGGCGTCCGCCGCCGTGCTCGGCGCGCTCGCGTTCGCGGCGGCGGGGATGAACCTCGGCGAGGCGCACAGCGGGGCGCTGGCCGGGTCCGGCCCGGCGCGCGAGGGTCTGTCGGCCCTGCAGCGCGCGGGCGTCCCCTCGGGCGTCCTGACGCCCGTGGACGTGCTCGTGCCGCGCGGCGCCGACCCCGAGGCGGTCGCCGGACGGCTGCGCGACGTCCCGGGCGTGCGGGCGGTGGCGGCGCCCGACGCGGCCGCGTGGCGGCGCGACGGCACGGCGGTGATCACCGTGCTGCCGGTGGCCGAGGGCGGGACGGACGACGGCAGGGCCGCCGTCGCGGCCGTGCGGGCCGCGGTGCCGCCGGGCGTGCTGGTCGGGAGCGAGACGGCCGCCGACATGGACTTCACCGACACCGTGTACGGGATCTTCCCGTACATGCTCGGGCTGGTGTGCCTGCTGACGTTCGTCCTGCTGGCGCGGGCGTTCCGGTCGCTGCTGCTGGCCGCGAAGGCCGTGCTGCTGAACCTGCTGTCGCTCGCGGCCGTGCTCGGGGCGATCGTCCTGGTCTGGCAGCACGGGTACGGCGGCGACCTCGTGTGGGGCGTCGCGGCGACGGGCTCGATCGCGGCGTTCGTCCCGGCGATGGTGTTCGCGTTCCTGTACGGGCTGTCGATGGATTACGAGGTGTTCATCCTCGCCCGGATGCGGGAGGAGTACGACCGCACCGGCTCCACCTCTGCGGCGATCGTCGAGGGGATCGGCCGGACGGGACGGCTGGTGACGAGCGCGGCGCTCGTCCTGTTCCTGGCGTTCGCGTCGCTGGCCGCCGTGCCGATCATCGAGGTGAAGATCTTCGCGACGGGGCTTGGCCTCGGGATCCTGCTGGACGCGACCGTGGTGCGGGCGCTGCTGGTCCCGGCGCTGGTGTCGCTGTTCGGCCGGTGGAACTGGTGGCTGCCCGGGTGGGCGGCGCGGGTGCTGCGGGTCGCGCCGTCCCCGCCGCCGGCGCCGAAGGACGGCCCGGAGCGGGTCGCGGCGGGCGTCTGACGGCGGCCGTCCAACGGCGGTCGTCTAATGGCGGTCGGCCGGTCCCGGTCCCGCCGTCGACCGCTACGGGCGGGCGACGGCGGGGCCGGACCGGTCGAGGCCGACGTGCAGGGCGAGCCCGGCGAGCACGGACCCCATGAAGTACCGCTGGGCGCGCTGCCAGGCGGGCCGCCGCGCGAGGAACGCCGCGAAGCTCCCGGCGCCGAGCATGATGAGGCCGTTCACGGTGATCGCGATGCCGATCTGGACGAGCCCGAGGAGCAGGCTCTGCAGGGCGACGTGCCCGCGTTCGGGCTCGACGAACTGCGGCAGCAGCGACACGTACAGGATCGCGATCTTCGGGTTGAGCAGGTTCGTGACGAGGCCCATGAGGAAGAGCCGGTGCGGCGGGTCGGCCGGGAGCTCCTGCGGCTCGAACGCCGACCGGCCGCCGGGCCGGACCGCCTGCCAGGCCAGCCACAGCAGGTACAGCGCCCCGGCGACCTTCAGGACGGTGTAGAGGGGCGGGACGAGCCCGAACACGGCGGTGATCCCGGCGGTCGCGGCGAGGACGTAGGCGACGAACCCGGTCGCGACGCCCGCGAGCGAGATCAGCCCGGCGCGGCGGCCCTGGGTGATCGAGCGCGACACCAGGTAGATCATGTTCGGGCCCGGGGTGAGGACCAGTCCGAGGGAGACGAGGGCGATGGCGGCCACCGCGGTCGACGAGATCAATCCGTGCTCCTGCCGTGAGTGTTGCACCGATCGTAAATCTCGGAGCAATCTGCCACAATACGGATATTGATCTCGGTGCAATCCGGTGCGAGGGCGGACGATGGACGACTACCGGCGCGTGGCCGACACGGTGGCCGCCGACATCGCGGCCGGACGGCTGCGCCCCGGCGACCGCCTGCCGCCGCAGCGCGCGTTCGCCCGCGAGCGCGGCATCGCACCGTCCACCGCGAGCCGCGTGTACCGGGAGCTGGCGCTGCGCGGGCTGGTCGTCGGCGAGGTCGGCCGCGGCACGTTCGTCCGCGCGGCCCGCCCGGCGCCCGCCCCGCCGCTGGGCGAACCGGTCGCCGCGCCGGTCGACCTGGAGGTCGGGCACCCGGTGACGCCCGGGCAGGGCGCGCTGCTGGCGCCGGGGCTGGCGCGAGCGGCCGAAGCGGCGCTCGTCCCGGCCCGCGTCGCCGGGACCCCGGACGTCCGGGCCGCCGCGGCGGCCCTGCTGGCCGTGCCGGGCTGGGCCCCCGCGCCGGACGACGTGCTGTTCGCCGCGGGCGGCCGGCAGGCGATCGCGGGGGCGGTGGCGGCGCTGGTCCCGCCGGGCGGGCGGCTGGCGGTGGAGGAGCTCACGTACCCGGTGGTCAAGGCGATCGCCGCGCGGCTCGGCGTCGCGCTCGTCCCGGTCGCGGCGGACGGGCACGGCCTGCGCCCGGACGCGCTCGCCGACGCGCACCGCAGGACCCCGTTCGCGGCCGTCTTCCTGCAGCCCACGCTGCACAACCCGACCGGGACGACGATGCCCGCGCGGCGGCGGGCGGAGGTCGCGGACGTCCTCGAGCGGACCGGCGTGCACGCCGTCGAGGACCGGGTGTGGTCCTTCCTGGTCGAGGACGGGCCGCCCCCGCTGGCGGCGTTCGCGCCCGCGCGCACGATCGCCGTCGACGGCCTCGCCAAGCGGCTCGCGCCCGGCCTGGGCGTCGGGTTCGCGGTCGCGCCGCCGTCCCTGCGCGGGCGCGTCGCGGGCGCGCTGCGCTCGGGGGCGTGGGGCCCGGCCGGGTACGCGCTGGCGGCGGCCGCCGCCTGGATCACCGACGGGACGGCCGCCGCCGTGGCCCGCGCGAAGCGGGCGGACGCCGCGGAGCGGCAGCAGATCGCGGCCGCCCGGCTGGCGGACGGGCGGGCGGGGAGCGGCACCGTCCGCGCCGACCCGCGGTCGTACTTCTGCTGGTGGGAGCTGCCCGCACCGTGGCGCGCGGAGACATTCGTCGCGGCGGCGGGACGGCGCGGGATCGCGGTCACGCCCGGCGCGGCGTTCGCCGCCGGCGCCGGCGCGGCGCCGCGCGCGGTCCGGCTCATGCTGGCGTCGCCGCCCCCGGACGGGCTGGCGCGGGCGCTCGGCGTCCTCGCCGACATCGCCGCCGGCAGCCCCGACGACTCCCCCGTCGACTGACCCACGGCGCCGCGGGCGGGCGGCGTCAGGACCCGGCGCGCTCCACGACGACCGCCCACTCCTCGAGCAGGGCCTGCGCGGCGTCCGCGTCGGGCCCCTCCGCCCACAGGTGCGTGACGGGCTCGGACGGGTCGGGCAGGACGAGCGCCCAGCGGCCGTCGTCCTCGACGACGCGGACGCCGTCGGTGGTGTCGACCGTCCGGTCGCCCGCGGCCTCCACGATGTGCCGCATGACGCTGCCCTTCGCGGCCCACGGCGTCGGGACGGAGCGGCGCAGCAGGTGCGCGTCGGGGATGCGGCGGTCGATCTGCGAGAGCGTCAGCCGGGTGCGGGCGACGAGCCCGACGAGCCGTACGAATGCCGCGATCCCGTCCACGGTGCCGCTGAACTCCGGCATGAGGAACCCGCCGCGGCCGTCCCCCGCGAAGATCACTCCGGGCCGGGCGGCGGCCTTGGTGAGGACGTCCTGCGACGTGGAGGTCCACTCGACCTGGACGCCGTGGAACCGGCACACCTGCTCGGCGACGCGGGTGGTGGTGACGGGCAGCGCGACCCGGCCGCCGCGCCGCTCGGCGGCCACCAGGTCGAGCATGACCAGCAGCGCGCGGTCGTCCCCGACCAGCTCCCCGTTCTCGTCCACCAGGGAGATCCGCTCCCCCACCGGGTCGAACCGGACGCCGAACGCGGCCCGCGACGACGACACCAGCTCGCCGAGCCGCTCCAGGTCGCGCATCCGCTCGGCGAGGGTCTCGGTGGGGTTGGCCTCGTCCAGGCCGTGGTTGCGGGTGAGGACCTCCACCCCGATCTGCCCCAGCAGGGCGGGCAGGACGAGCGAGGACACCCCGCCCGCGCAGTCCAGCACGATCTTCAGCCCGGCCTCGCGGACGCCGCTGATGTCGACGCCGCGCAGCAGCTCGCGGGTGTAGGTCTCCACGACCCGCGGCGGGTAGGTCAGCTCGGCGATCTCGCCGGGGAACGCGCGGCGGTACTCCTGGCGGCCGAACACCCGCTCGAGCTTGCGCTGCGCGGCCTGCGACAGGTCGGCGCCGCCGGGGTCCAGGAAGAGGATGTCGACGCCCTGCGGGTCGCCGAGCGTGGTGCGGATGTAGATCCCGCCCGCCGACTCGGCGCGGCCGGTCTCGAACCGGGCGACGGTCAGCGGCGCGGCCTCCAGGTCGCGCACGTTGATGGCGCTGGACGTCAGCGCGCTGATCACCGCGCGCTTGAGCGTGCGGGCGGCCCGCGACACGTCCCGTCCGGTGACGACCGTGGCGCCCTTCTTCAGCGTGGTCGCGTAGGCGCTGGCGAGCCGCACCGCCAGCTCCGGGGTGATCTCCACGTTGATCAGGCCGGACACGCCGCGCGGCCCGAACAGGTTGCGCTGCCCCCGCGACTCCCAGATGACGCTGGTGTTGACGACGGCGCCGGCCTCGATCGTCTTGAACGGGTAGACCTTCACGCCGCTGGACACGTACGCCTCGGCCTCGATGACGCACTCGTCGCCGACGACCGCGCCCTCCTCGACCCGCGCGCCCGTCATGATGTCGGTGTTCTTGCCGATCACGCACCCGCGCAGGTTCGTGGAGGGCGCGACGAACACGTTGTCGTGGACGACGGCGCGGTGCAGGAACGCGCCCTCCTTCACGACCACGTTGCTGCCGAGCACCGTGTACTCGCGCAGTTCGACGCCCGCCTCGACCTTCGCGTAGTCGCCGATGTAGAGCGGGCCCTTCAGGACGGCCTCGGCGTCGACCTCGGCGCCCTCGGCGACCCACACGCCGGGCGACATCTCGAACCCGCCGAGGTCGATCCCGACCTGCCCCGACAGCATGTCGGCCTGCGCCTTCAGGTAGCTCTCGTGGGTGCCGACGTCCTCCCAGTAGCAGTCGGCGACGTACCCGAACAGCGGCGCGCCCTCGGCGAGGAGCTTGGGGAACACGTCGCCGGACCAGTCGACCGACTCCCCCGGCGCGACGTGCTCGAGGACCTCCGGCTCCATGACGTAGATGCCGGTGTTGACGGTGTCGGAGAACACCTGCCCCCACGTCGGCTTCTCCAGGAACCGCTGCACGCGGCCCTCGTCGTCCACGATGATGATCCCGAACTCCAGGGGGTTCGGGACCCGCTTGAGCCCGATGGTGACCAGCGCGCCGTTCTCCTCGTGGAAGCGCACCATGTCGGTCAGGTCGATGTCGGTGAGCGCGTCGCCGGAGATGACCAGGAACCGGTCGTCGCGCAGGGCCTCCTCGGCGTTCTTGACGCTGCCGGCGGTGCCGAGCGGGATCTCCTCGGTGGCGTAGCTCAGCGACATGCCGAGCTCCTCGCCGTCCCCGAAGTAGTTGCGGATGAGCGCGGCCAGGAACTGGACGGTGACGACGGTCTCGGTGAACCCGTGCCGCTTCAGCAGGCGCAGCACGTGCTCCATGATGGGCCGGTTGACGAGCGGGAGCAGGGGCTTGGGCTGGTTGGCGGTCATCGGACGCAGCCGCGTCCCCTCGCCTCCCGCCATCACGACGGCCTTCATCGGGGGGTCTCAGCTCCCTTCTGGTCGCCGGCCGGGGGGTCCGCGGCGGGGGCGCGCGAGGGATCGGACGAGGGGTCGCCCGGCGGACCGGGCGCGTCGCCGGCCGGCGGCCCCGGCGGCGAGCCGCGGCCGGCCGACATGAGTCGCCGCGTCTGCGCCCAGTACAGGACGGCCGCCCACCAGTACAGGGCCGTCCCCCAGATCGCGAAGGACCATCCGATGATCTTCGCCGCGGTCGCCGCGCCGCCGTCGTGGTCGCCCAGCAGCAGCAGCGGGAACGCGTACAGCAGGCAGAACGTCGCCGTCTTGCCGATGAAGTGGACGGGGAGCGTGCCGTTGTAGCCGAGCCGCCGGACGAGCGGCGCGATCGGGACGATCGCGAGTTCGCGCGCGACCAGCAGCGCGACCAGCCAGAGCGGGATGATCTCGCGGATGGTGAGCCCGACGAGGGTGGCGAGGATGTAGAGCCGGTCGGCGGCGGGGTCCAGGACCATGCCGAGCCTGCTCGTCTGGTTGAGCGCCCGCGCGAGCTTGCCGTCCAGCCAGTCCGACAGCCCGGCCGCCACCAGCAGGCCGAGCGCCCACCAGTCGGCCTCGATCAGGACCAGCCACAGGAACAGCGGGACGCCCACGAGCCGCGCCATGCTGAGGACGTTGGGCACCGTGAGGACCCGTTCGGCCGCCTCGGACGTCGTCCCCGTCTCCGTGCTCACCGGCGCGCTCGCCTCCCCCATGCCCTTGATGTTGACCTTACAGGTCAACCTTGGAAAGACCCCGACGCGGATCATGTGAGCGCGGTTACGTCGCGCGGAGCGTCCGCCGAGGTCAGGAAGGGGCGTCGGCCGAGGCGTCGGCGGAGGGGACCGGGCGGCCCGCGGGGAGGACCGCGGTGACCGCGAACCCGCCGCCGGGAGCGGGACCGGCGTCGAGCGTCCCGCCGACGCTGCGGGCCCGCTCGATCATCCCGAGCACGCCGAACCCGGAGGAACCGCCCTCGCCGTCGCCGGGGGCGTTCCCGGACGGGCCCGCGCTGAGGCCGCGCCCGTCGTCGGCGACCCGCACGACGAGGGCGCCGTCGGCGCGGGTGAGGCTCACGTCGGCCGACGCCGCGCCCGCGTGCTTGACGACGTTGGTGAGCGCCTCCTGGACGATCCGGTAGGCCGCGACGCCCACGTCGGACGGCGGGCGCTCCCCGCCGGGCCCGGCCGACTCGTCCACGAACGTCACCCTGATCCCGCCGCCGCGGGCGGCCGCCACCAGCTCGCCGATCCCGTCCAGCCCGGGCGGCCGCCCGGAGACGGGCGCGTCCGTCCCGCGGAGGACCTGCAGGGTGCCGCGCAGCTCGACGCGGGCGTCCCGGCACGTCGCGGCGATGGACGCGAGCGCGTCGGCCAGCTCGGTGCGGTCCAGCGGCCGGTCCCCGCGCACGAGGTGGGCGGCGGCGCCGGCCTGCACCCCGATCACGGTGATGCTGTGCGCGAGGAGGTCGTGCAGGTCGCGGGCGATGCGCAGCCGCTCCTCGGCGACGCGGCGCCGGGCCTCCTCCTCGCGGGTCCGCTCGGCCCGCTCGGCGCGCTCGGTGATCGCCGCGAGCCTGGTCCGGTGCGACCGCCAGACCTGCACCGCGATCACCACCGCGACGACGGCCTCGATCACCGCGATCTGCTCGCGGACGCCGCTCCCGCCGGCCCGCATCGCCATCCCGACGACGCAGACCGTCAGCAGGGACGCCACCACGCCCAGCACCACCCGCACGCGCCGCCCGTACACGGCGTAGGCGAACAGCGCGACGACCTCGGCCGGGACGAGCGCGTGGTGCTGGTACTGCAGCAGGTGGTACGGCACCGCCAGGACGACCAGGGCCGCGAGCCCGGGCGCCGGACGGCGCCGGATGACGGCCAGCGGGAGGTGCGCGGCGGCGAGCAGCACGGCTCCGGGCGCGTCGAGGGGCCGCACGCCCGGCCACGCCAGGGCCGCGGCGACGGCCGCCGCCGCCAGCAGCAGCGCGAGGACCGCGTCGCGCGCGGCGATCCCGCCGCCGGCGTCGGTCCCGCCGCCCGCGAGGCGCTTCGGAAGTCCGCCGAGCCGGGAGAGGGTCACCACGCGACCATCTTCCCCGACCGCCGGCGGGGCGCGCATCCGGCCCGCTCCGGACGCGGGACGCCGGGTTTGAGCGGCGGATCGGCGTGGAATGTCCCTGACGGCGCAGATGTTGGCAAACGAGACAGCGTAGCAGCGTCCTGCGTACGGCGATCACGTTTTAGAGTGAGAAGGCCGCTTGAGGCCGTGGCGTCCCGGCAATGGGGCCGCGGGAGGTGAACGTCTCGGTCGCCGGCGTCACCCGCACGATCATCGTTCGCCGAAAGGAACCACCACATGCCCCTGTCCCCCCGTCTGCCCGGCTCGCCCGACGTCCTGGCCGCGCTCGAGGAGACCTACGACGGCGTGCTGCGGCGCGACCCCGGCGAGCCGGAGTTCCACCAGGCCGTCCACGAGGTGCTCGAGTCGCTGCCCGCCGCGCTGTCCGCGCGGCCCCGGCTGGCCGCGAGCAGGCTGATCGAGCGGCTGATCGAGCCCGAGCGGCAGATCATGTTCCGCGTGCCGTGGCAGGACGACGCCGGCCGGGTGCACGTCAACCGCGGGTTCCGCGTCGAGTTCAACGGCGCGCTCGGCCCGTACAAGGGCGGCCTGCGGTTCCACCCCACGGTGAACCTGGGCATCGTGAAGTTCCTCGGCTTCGAGCAGATCTTCAAGAACGCGCTCACCGGGCTCGGCATCGGCGGCGGCAAGGGCGGCAGCGACTTCGACCCGCACGGGCGGTCCGACGACGAGATCATGCGGTTCTGCCAGTCGTTCATGACCGAGCTGTACCGGCACGTGGGCGAGCACACCGACGTCCCGGCGGGCGACATCGGCGTCGGCGGCCGCGAGATCGGCTACCTGTTCGGCCAGTACCGGCGCGTCACCAACCGCTGGGAGGCCGGCGTCCTCACCGGCAAGGGGCAGGGCTGGGGCGGCTCCGCGGGCCGCACCGAGGCGACCGGGTACGGCAGCGTGCTGTTCACCGCCGAGATGCTGAAGCGGCGCGGCGAGGACCTCGACGGGCAGCAGGTCGTGGTGTCCGGCTCCGGCAACGTCGCGATCTACTCGATCGAGAAGGCGCAGGCGCTCGGCGCGAACGTCATCACCGTGTCCGACTCGGGCGGCTACGTCGTCGACGAGAAGGGCATCGACCTCGACCTGCTCAAGCACGTCAAGGAGGTCGACCGGGGCCGCGTCTCCGACTACGCCGAACTGCGCGGCGCCTCGGCCCGGTTCGTCCCGGCGGGGCGGGTCTGGGAGGTCCCGGCCGACATCGCGCTGCCGTCGGCGACCCAGAACGAGCTGGACGCCGAGTCCGCCCGGATCCTCGTCCGCAACGGGGTCAAGGCGGTGGCGGAGGGCGCGAACATGCCGACGACGCCCGAGGCCGTCCACATCCTGCAGGACGCCGGCGTGGCGTTCGGGCCCGGGAAGGCGGCGAACGCGGGCGGCGTGGCGGTCAGCGCGCTGGAGATGCGGCAGAACGCGGGCCGCGAGTCCTGGACGTTCGAGCAGGTCGAGAACGAGCTGGCGCGGATCATGCGCGACATCCACGACACCTGCTTCGAGACCGCCGAGCGGTACGGCGCGCCCGGCGACTACGTCGTCGGCGCCAACATCGCCGGCTTCGAGCGGGTCGCCGACGCGATGCTCGCCCAGGGCCTGATCTGACCCGCCCCGCGTGACGGCGGGAGGAGCGCCGGCGGCGGTGTAGGACGCCGGCGGCCCCGGGCCGTCACCGATCCCGGACGCGCGTGCCGTCCCCGTCGATCGGGGACGGCACGCGCGCGTCTACCCCACTCACCCCGGTTGCGGCAACCGGGGCGGTGGGGGTTACCGTCGATCACGACCGACGCGGGGGCCCGGCGAACCGGGCTGAGATAGCGGCTGGCACGGCCGCTGACCGCATGAACCTGACCGGGTAATGCCGGCGTAGGGAGAGATCGAGTCGTGAACGAATCCGTGGTTCCAGCCGCCCGGAAGACGTACCTGCAGGGCTCCCGGCCCGACGTGCGGGTGCCGATGCGGGAGGTGCCGCTCACCAACGGCGACGCCGTCGTCCTGTACGACACGTCGGGACCGTACACCGACCCCGCCTTCGAGACCGACGTCCGCCGGGGCCTGCCGGCCCTCCGGGACGCGTGGATCGCCGAGCGCGGCGACACCGCCGCCTACGACGGGCGCGCCGCGCGCCCCGAGGACGACGGGCGCCGGTCCGGCGATCCGCTGCGGGAGGGCGCGGCGTTCCCCGTGCGGCGGCCGCGCCGGGCGTCCGGCGGGGCCGTCACCCAGCGCGCCTACGCGCGGCGCGGGGAGATCACCCCCGAGATGGAGTTCGTCGCGCTGCGCGAGGGCGTCGCGCCGGAGTTCGTCCGGGACGAGCTGGCGGCGGGCCGCGCGGTGCTGCCGGCGAACGTCAACCATCCCGAGATCGAGCCGATGATCATCGGCCGGAACTTCCTGGTGAAGGTGAACGCCAACATCGGGAACTCGGCGGTGGCGTCCTCGATCGAGGACGAGGTGGAGAAGATGACGTGGGCGACCCGCTGGGGCGCCGACACGATCATGGACCTGTCGACGGGCCGCGACATCCACACCACCCGCGAGTGGATCCTGCGGAACTCGCCCGTCCCGGTGGGGACCGTCCCGCTGTACCAGGCGGTGGAGAAGGTCGGCGGCGACCCGGCCGAGCTGACCTGGGAGGTCTTCCGCGACACCGTGATCGAGCAGGCCGAGCAGGGCGTCGACTACATGACCGTCCACGCGGGCGTGCTGCTGCGGTACGTCCCGCTGACGGCGCGCCGCAAGACCGGCATCGTGTCGCGCGGCGGGTCGATCATGGCGGCGTGGTGCCTGGCGCACCACGAGGAGAACTTCCTGTACACGCACTTCCGGGAGCTGTGCGAGATCTTCGCGGCCTACGACGTCACGTGGTCGCTCGGGGACGGGCTGCGGCCCGGCTCGATCGCCGACGCCAACGACGAGGCGCAGTTCGCGGAGCTGCGCACCCAGGGCGAGCTGACGCGCATCGCGGCCGAGTACGACAACCAGGTCATGAACGAGGGCCCGGGGCACGTCCCGATGCACAAGATCAAGGAGAACGTCGACCTGCAGCAGGAGTGGTGCGACGGCGCCCCGTTCTACACGCTCGGGCCGCTGACCACCGACATCGCGCCCGGCTACGACCACATCACCTCGGCGATCGGCGCCGCGATGATCGGCTGGCACGGCACCGCGATGCTCTGCTACGTCACGCCGAAGGAGCATCTCGGGCTGCCCGACCGCGACGACGTCAAGGCGGGCGTCATCGCCTACAAGATCGCCGCGCACGCCGCGGACGTCGCCAAGGGCCACCCGGGCGCGCAGGCGTGGGACGACGCGCTGTCGGACGCCCGGTTCGACTTCCGCTGGGAGGACCAGTTCAACCTGTCGCTGGACCCCGACACCGCGCGGGCCTTCCACGACGCGACGCTGCCGGCGGCCCCGGCGAAGACCGCGCACTTCTGCTCGATGTGCGGCCCGCACTTCTGCTCGATGAAGATCACCCGGGACGTCCGCCGGTACGCCGACGAGCGCGGCCTGGACGGCGACGAGGCGATCGCCGCCGGGATGCGGGAGAAGGCGGGCGAGTTCAAGGCGGCCGGGGGACGCGTGTACCTCCCGGTCACGAGCGGCGGGCAGGCGCCGAACGGCTCCTGACCTGGTCCGCGGGCCGGGTCCGGCGCGGGGCGTCCACGCTCCCGCCGGGCCCGGCCCGCGGCCGTCCGCGGGGCGGTTTCCGGGGCCGGGGCGGGCCGCCGGCCGGGGCCGTCGACGTGCACGTTGAGCTGGGCGGACGCATGGTCCCGGCGGGGCGCGGATAGTATCGAAGGACCGTTCCAAACTGTGGGAACGGCCGCACACCGAACCCATGCCGAAAGGACAGCGGACCCAAGGTGACCAGCGACGGCGCGTCCCGGCCCCGCCCCCGCGCGGAGCGGTCCGACGTGCGCCGCAACCGCGCGCGGCTGCTCGCCGCGGCGCGCGAGGTGTTCCAGCGGGAGGGCGCGGGCGCCTCGCTGGAGGCCGTCGCGCGGCGCGCGGAGGTCGGCATCGGGACCCTGTACCGGCACTTCCCCACCCGCCAGGACCTGCTCGAGGCGCTCCTCGCGGGCGCCTACGACGACCTCGCCGCGCGCGCCCGCGAGCTGGCGGACTCGCCCGCCCCCGGCGACGCCCTGCTCGCCTGGCTGCGCGCGTTCATCGCGCGGGTCACGACGTTCCGCGGGCTGGCCGCGTCGGCCGTGGTGTCGCTGCGGGACGAGCGGACGGCGCTGCTCGACTCCTCGCGGGCGATGCGCGCCGCGGGCCAGCGGCTGTTCGTCCGCGCGCAGCAGGCGGGCGACGTCGCCCCCGGGGCCGACTTCGCCGACGTGCTGCGGCTGGCGGGCGCCATCGCGACGGTCACCGAGCAGGAGCCCGCGGCGGCCGACCGGCTGCTGGCGCTCGCCGCCTGGGGCGTCGCGCCCCGCGCGGACGGCCTGGACGGCAAGGACGGCCCGGACGGCGCGGCGGGCGCGGACCGCGGCTAGCTAGCCGGCGCCCTCCGCGGGCGGGGGCAGGACGCGGCGCGGGCCGGGCGGCGCGCCCCGGTGCCGCCGCCACTCGCGCGGGTAACCGACCGACACCTCGACGTGCGGGACGCCGTCCGCCCAGATCGTCCGGGGAATGTGCAGGTGGCCGTACACCACCGACACCGCGCCGAACCGGACGTGCCAGTCGGCGGTGCGCTCGCTGCCGCACCACTGGGCGAACTCGGGGTACCAGAGCACGCGGGTGGGCTCGCGGATCAGCGGCCAGTGGTTGACGAGCACGGTCCGGGTGCCGGGCTCCAGCTCCGCCATCCTCCGCTCGGTGTAGGCGATGCGGGCGTCGCACCAGGCGTCCCGGGTGGGGTGCGGGTCGGGGTGGAGGTAGACCTCGTCGGTGCACACGACGCCCGCCTCGTGCGCGATCTCCAGGGCCTCCTCCTTGGTGGCGGCCCCGTCCGGCCGGAACGTGTAGTCGTACAGGACGAACAGCGGCGCGATCGTCACCGGGCCGCCGTCGCCCGTCCACACGGGGTAGGGGTCCTCGGGGGTGGCGACGCCGTGGGCGCGGCACATGTCCACCAGGCGGCGGTAGCGGGCCTCGCCGCGCAGCGCCACGGGGTCGTCCTTGATCGTCCAGAGTTCGTGGTTGCCGGGCGTCCAGATCACCTTCGCGAAACGCCCGGCCAGGGTGCGCAGCGTCCACTCGACGTCGTCGAAGCGCTCGGCGACGTCCCCGGCCACGATCAGCCAGTCGCCGCCGGACGCGGGGCGCAGCCCCTCCACGAACGCGCGGTTGTCGGGGAATCCCACGTGCAGGTCGCTGATGGCGTAGAGACCGCTCATGCCGTGATCGTAGGCGGCGTCAGGCGTCCCGGCCCCACAGGTACGCCCCGGCGGCCATCGCGAGCACGCTCGCCCAGCCGGCGACCGCCCGGACGGAGTTCCAGGTCGTCCAGCGGCCGGAGTAGTCGGCCCACACACGCGCGGCCTCGCCGGGGTCCGCCGGGATCTCGGTCTTGTCCAGGGTCTCGTTCAGCGGGATGTTGACGGCGAAGCTCGGGAACAGCGCGCCGAGGACGTACACCCCGGCGGCGACGAAGAACAGGATCGCCGCGGCCTTCTGGTCGAGCGTCAGCAGCAGGACCGCGGTCACGACGGCGATGACCGGCGTCAGCACGAACATCGCGATGAACAGCGGGTTCTGGATCTTCTGGTTGATGCCCTGCATGGCGTCGATCGCCGCGGACGGCCGGGCCGCGTTCAGCCCCGGCATGACGCCGGTGGAGAACCCGAAGAAGGCTCCGGCCATGCCCGCGGCCCCCACGAAGGACACGGCGGCACAGACGATGGTGAACAGGTTTTTCACGGTCGATCTCCGATCGGTCGGGACGTTCATGATCATTTCAGGCGGGTTCGGGCGGCCCGGCCCCGGACGGCCGGGGCCGGGCCGCAGTGGTCACGCGTTCCAGATGCCGCTGGCCGCGGTCTCGCGGGCGTAGTCGGCGAAGTCGCGGGCCTCCCGGCCGAGCGCGCGCCGCACGCCGTCGCCGGGCTCGCTGTTGCGGCCGTCCAGGATCGTGCCGAACAGGTACGTCAGCAGATCGGCGACCTCGCCGGGCACGCCGTGCTCCCGCACCGCGGCGGCGTAGTCCGCCACGCCGACCCGCACGTAGGCGATGTCGCGCCCGGCGGCGCGGCCGATCTCGGCGACCGCCTCGGGGAAGGACAGCGCGCGCCGCCCGGTCACCTCGTACACCCGCCCCGCGTGCCCGTCCGCCGTGAGCGCCGCGACCGCGACGTCGGCGATGTCGTCGGCGTCCGCGAACGGCTCTAGCACGTCGCCCGCCGGGAGGACGACCTCGCCGGCGCGGATCGGGTCGAGGAGGTAGTCCTCGCTGAAGTTCTGCGCGAACCAGCTCGCGCGGACGACCGTCCACTCCAGCCCCGAGCCGCGGACGATCTCCTCGCAGGCGACGGCCTCCTCCTCGCCGCGTCCCGACAGCAGGACCACCCGCCGCACGCCCGCGTCCCGCGCCGCGGCCGTGAACGCCCGGATGACGTCCGGCGCGCCGGGGACGGCCAGGTCGGGGGCGTACGCGAGGTAGACGGCGTCGACGTCCCGCAGGACCCGCGGCCAGCCGGCCTCGTCCGTCCAGTCGAAGGCCGGGTCCGCGGAGCGGGAGCCCATCCGCACGGGCGCGTCCATGGCCTCGAGCCGCTCCACGACGCGCCGGCCGGTCTTGCCGGTGCCGCCCAGGACGAGCGTGAGACCCGTGTCGATCTTCGTTCCGGCGGTCGCCGCGATGGTGTTCGTTTCGGTGTTCGTCATGTCCTCGAGTCAATCGGCGGACGGGTCCGGCCACCATCGTCGAGAAGCTCGCCCGCATTCGCGAGCGTCTACGCTGGCGGGGTGGACGCGCTCACCGACCTCCTCGACGGCCCCCGGGCGCGCGGCGCGTTCCTGCTCCGCGCCATGCTGAGCCCGCCGTGGTCGGTGCGGATCCGCGACGAGGCCCCGCTGACCCTCGTCGCGATGATCAGGGATGACGCGTGGGTGCTGCCCGACGGGGGCGCGCCGCGGGCCGTCCGGGCCGGGGACGTCCTGCTCGTCAAGGGGCCGGAGCCGTACACGATGGCCGACGACCCGGCGACCGCGCCGCAGATCGTCATCCACCCCGGCCAGCGGTGCACCGCGCCCGACGGCACGAGCCTGTCGGACGCGATGGACCTCGGCGTGCGGGCCTGGGGGAACGACCCGGACGGGTCGGCGGTCATGCTGATCGGCACCTACCAGATGCGCGGGGCCGTGACCCGCCGGCTGCTGGCCGCGCTGCCGCAGCTCGCGATCGTCCGCGGCGACGCCTGGAACTCGCCGCTGGTCGGCCTGCTCGGCGACGAGATCGGCAAGGACGAGCCCGGCCAGGACGTCGTGCTCGACCGGCTGCTGGACCTGCTGCTCATCGCCGCGCTGCGCGCCTGGTTCGCGCGGGACGGCGCGGAGCGGCCCGGCTGGTACCGCGCGCACGGCGACCCGGTGGTGGGACCGGCGATGCGGCTGCTGCACGACGATCCGGCGCACCCCTGGACGGTCGCGGACCTCGCCGCCCGCGTCGGGGTGTCCCGCGCCGCGCTGGCCCAGCGGTTCGGGCGGCTGCTCGGGGAGCCGCCGATGTCCTACCTGACGGGCCTGCGCCTCGCGCAGGCCGCCGACCTGCTGCGGGAGAGCGACGCGACGCTCGAGACGGTGGCGCGGCGCGTCGGCTACGGCACCGCGTTCGCGCTCAGCACCGCGTTCAAGCGCGAGCACGGCGTCAGCCCGCAGGAGTACCGCGCGACCCGCCCGCCGGTCGCCTCCCCGTGACCCGCCCCCGCCCGTGACGTCCCGCCCGCCGCCGTCCGGTCCACCACCGGTCGGCGCGCCGTGGGCCGTTCACCGGCGGTCGGCGCGCTCCGGTCCGGCGCTACTGGTCGGTTCGGAGGGTGGGTTCGGCGCGGACGACCGTGTTCTCCGCCATCTCCGGGACGAACGGGATCACGAACGCGTAGTCGGCCAGGACCGACTCGGGCACCTCGCCCGATTCCCCGAACGCGGCGATCTCGCCCCAGCACGGCGAGCCGAGCGAACCGCTGCGGTGCCGGACCGACAGCCCCGCGCACAGGTTCGCGAACCGCAGCCGCTCGACGAGCGGCAGGCCCGCGAGCGTCCCGAACACGAACCCGGCCGCGAACACGTCGCCGGCGCCGGTGGCGTCCAGCGCCCGGACGGGCAGGGCGGGGGCCTCGGCTCGCTCCCCCGTGGTGCGGTCCAGCGCGATGGCGCCGTCCGCGCCGCACTTGACGACCACGACCGGCGCGCGTTCGGCGAGGGCCTCGGCGGCGGACGGCGGGTCGCCGGTGCGGGTGTAGGCCATCGCCTCGGCGGCGTTCGGCAGGAACACGTCGACGTGCGCGAGCCGGTCGAGGACCTCGGCGGACCAGGCGCCGGTGGGGTCCCAGCCGAGGTCGGCGAAGATCAGCGCGCCGCGCTCGCGGGCGCCCGCCGCCCACGCGGGGACGGGCCGGTCGACGTCGATGAAGCAGGCGCGGGCGTCCGGCGGGGCGCCGCCCGGCGGCTCCTCGGCCTGCGGCGGGACTGGGCGCGCGAACGTCACCATGCTGCGGTCGGAGTCGTAGGCCATCGACACCGTGACCGGCGTCGACCAGCCGGGGACGCGGCGGGACGCCCGCAGGTCGACGCCCTCCTGCTCGGCGAGCGTCCGCCACAGGTAGGCGCCGAACATGTCGTCGCCGAACGGCGCGGCGAGGCCGACGCGCAGGCCGAGCCGGCTCATCGCGACCGCGATGTTGGCGACGCCGCCCGGCGCCGAGCCGAGCCCGTCGGTGACGATCTCGGTGCCGGGCGGCGGCAGCCCGGGCAGCCCGGTGAAGATCATGTCCATGAAGACCCGGCCGGACAGGAACACGTCCAGGCCGGGGCCGGGCCCGCCGCCGTGCAGCCGCTCCCCCGCCGGTTCCCGCGCGTCGCACGGGTCGGCGAGGGACGGCTCGGGCGGCCGGCCCGGCGCGTCCGGCTCGATGGCCGGGCGGGTCACGAGGCCCCCCGGCGCGGGGCCGCGGCGCCGCGGCCGGGCGGTTCGCCGGTCCGCGGGGCCGCAGCGATGCATGCTCCCGCCGTCATGGGGCCCACGATATAGGCGATGCCCGGCCCGCGCGGACGTGTCGGCGGGGTCCCGGTCCTACCGGCGCGGGACGTACAGGCGGACGTCGTCCACCTTCGCGCCGCCCTCGTAGAAGTTCATGTGCGGATCACCGATCATGAACCGGTCGGGGTAGGCGGACCCGGCGGGCCAGGTGTCGCGGTCGACGAGCGTGCCGCCCGGGCCCTGCCAGGTCCAGTCGGCGTTGAACCGGCCGTCGTACTCCTCCGGCTTCTGGTTGTAGTGCCAGATGGGCTCCCCGTCCTCGACGAACGCGCGGGTGTAGCGGTAGGTGGCCTGGCCGACGTGGGCGAAGACGCCCGAGATCTCCATCGTGTACGCGCCGTCGCGCCGCTCGATCGCGAACCGGTACGGCTTGTCGGGCAGCAGCTCGGGCCGCATGTCGGCGGCCGAGACGATCGCGCCGCCCTTGGCGAACCCGCACTCGCTCTCCATCAGGTACTCGGTGCCGGGCATCGTGGCGTACCTGCGGTCGTCGGTCATGAACAGCGCGTTGACGCCGTTGCCGGTGCCGGCCTCGTACGGCTCGTACTCGCCGGTCGCGGGGTTGCAGTACCGCAGCCCCGCCTTGTCGTACTTGTACCGGTTGTAGCCGTCCATGGCGACCTTGCGGTGCGCGTGGATGAACACGTTGTTGTGCGGCGCGACCCGCTCGTAGTCCATGATCGACATGTAGTAGAAGCCGTTGGAGTCGGTGCGGACGTCCGCCCACTCGCACTCGGGCCGGGAGAAGTCCCCGCCGGACGCCCAGGGGAAGTTCGTCTTGCAGCCGTCGGGCGAGTAGCCGTTGATCCGGCCGTCCGGGTAGTCCCACACCCCGTTCCGCTCGCCGCCGAACTCCAGGCCGCGCAGCGTCATCTCCACCCGGTACTCGGCGGGCAGGTCGCGGGTGGAGCGGATCACGACGCCGGCCTGGTGGGCGGGCTCCTCCATCCGCGCGACGCCCTTCCCGGAGGTGAGCGTCGGCGGGGCGTCGGGACGGCCGTCGCCGTCGGCGTCGCGGGCCGCGAGCTCGGCCGTCAGCCAGCCCTTCTTGCCGAACGTGAACGACTGCCGGTACGTCTCCATCTTCGCGAGCTGCTCGCGGAACGCGGGGCCGCCGACGGTGTCGAAGTAGGCGCCGTCGTTGTCGTACATGTCGACGTTGTAGGGACTCGACGGGCCGTCGCCGTCCCGGAACCAGGGGTGCCGCCTGCTGTCGAGGTGCCGGTCGAACGACTCGGCGGCGACCAGCCGCCACCCGTCCCGGTCCCGGGGCGGCCCGCTCGCCTCGGCCGGGACGGCGCACAGCGTCGCCGCCAGGACCAGGGGCGACGCCACCGCCAGGGCGCCCCGCACGACTCTTCTCATCTCGCCGCCTTCCTCGCCGCGCGCCCCGCGCGCGGCCCTCCGCGGTCATTCCGACGATCGGGGCGACCGTAAACCGCGGGCGGGCTCGCCCGCCATGGCAAACATCGACAAAGTGGTATTGACCAATTCCGATGAGGCACATAACGTGAGGCCACACGACATGGCAGGGCAGGAGGTCGGACCGTTGCGTTCCGCCGGTGAGGCCCGTTCCGGGCACACGAAGCGGCAGGCCGTGCAGCGTCGGCTGCTGGAGATGCTGGACGGGCTCGACGTCGGCGACGCGCTCCCGTCCGAGCGTCGGCTGGCGACCGAGCTCGGCGTCTCCCGTCCGACGTTGCGGCAGGCCATCGACGGCCTGGTCGCCGAGGGGCGGCTGGACCGGCGGCACGGCAGCGGCACCTATGTCGCCGAGCCCCGGATCGCCGTGCCGCTGACCATGACCTCGTTCACCGAGGACATGATCCGGCGCGGGATGCGGCCCGGGGGCCGGGTGCTGTCGTTCCGCACGGAGACCGCGGGGGCGCGGATCGGCAGGCGCCTGGCCCTGTCACCGGCCGAAGAGGTATTTACCATTCGGCGGCTCCGGCTCGCGGACGGCGCCACGATGGCCATCGAGACGCTGTACATGCCGCGCGCCCTGCTGCCGGACCTGCGGCGCCAGGACCTCGAGGGCGGCTCGTTCTACGAGCTGCTGCGCGCCGACGGCGTCGAGATCGCCTCGGGCACCGAGACGATCGAGCCGACCGTCACCACCGAGGAGGAGTCCGCCGAGCTGGGCGTGCCGGTGCACATGCCGGCGTTCCTGTTCGAGCGGGTCACCCGCGACGCCGGGGGCAGGCCGCTGGAGTACGTCCGGTCGGTCTACCGCGGCGACCGCTACCGGCTGGAGCTCGACCTGCGGCCGCCCGCCCACTGACCGACCTCCGGTCCCGGCCCGCCGGGACCGGCCGACCCACCCGAACACCCACGAGATGCGACGCACCCACCACGACCGACCGGCGTCCCCCGGGCCCCGCCCGGGACCGGCCACCCGCGCTGACGGGGGCGACAGCGCACCACACACCCCCGAGAAGTGAGGCGATCTCACCATGGACGTCATCAAGGACATCCTCACGTTCCTGGCCGACAACGTGTTCGGCCAGGTGCCCATCCTCATCGGGCTCATCACGCTCGCCGGGCTGATCCTGCAGCGCAAACGTTTCGAGGACGTGTTCGCCGGCGCGCTGCGCGCGACGATCGGCGTGGTGATCCTCTTCATCGGCATCGAGATCTTCAGCGGCGGGCTCACCAGCTTCCAGACGGTGCTGGCGAGCGCGATGAACACCGATCCGCCGAAGGCGGAACGCACCCTGGACGGGTTCCTGCAGGACCAGGGCGGCACGATCGCCCTGGTGATCACGGTGGCGTTCCTGCTGCACGTCGTGATCGTCCGGATCTTCCCGGCGGCCCGGTACCTCTACCTGACCGGCCACCTGATGTTCTGGATCAGCACGGTCACCGTGGCGTCGCTGGTGACGGTCGCGCCCGGCTCGAACCAGCTCACGCTCGTGCTGTGCGGCGCCGGCTTCGTCGCCGCGTACTGGACGCTGCAGCCGCTGTGGATGCGCCCGCTGATGCGCCGCGTCATGCCGGACGACCGGTTCGGCTTCGCGCACACCAGCTCGCTCGCCGCGCTGATCACCGGCTACGCGGCGCGCCCGCTGGGCAGCCGGGAGAAGCACGACACCGAGAAGCTGAAGCTGCCGCGGCAGCTGTCGTTCTTCAAGGACGTCAACGTCAGCACCGCCCTGATCATCTGCGTGATCATGCTGATCGGGGTCGCGCTCGCCGACGACAAGGTCGTCAACGAGGCCGCCGCCGCCATGGACGCCAAGCTGTCGCCGTGGGTGTGGGCGCTGCTGGTCGGCCTGCGCTTCGCGGGCGGCATCGCGATCCTGCTGTTCGGCGTGCGGATGTTCCTCGGCGAGATCGTCCCGGCGTTCAAGGGCTTCAGCGACCGGGTCATCCCGGGCACCCGGCCCGCGCTGGACGCGCCGACCGTCTTCCCCGTCGCGCCGACCGCGGTCATGCTCGGTTTCGTGGCCTCCACCGTGGTGTTCCTGGCCTGCCTGGGCGTCTTCGCCGCGGCCGGCTGGTTCACGCTCGTCCCGCCCATGATCATGCTGTTCTTCGTGGGCGGCGCGGCCGGGCTGTTCGGCAACGTCGTGGCGGGCTGGCGCGGCGCCGTCCTCGGCGGCGTGGTCAGCGGCCTGATCCTGGCGGTCGGGCAGGCCGTCACGTGGGGACTGTTCGAGAAGACCGCGCCCGAGCTGGCCACCCTGGCCGACCCGGACTGGTACGCGATCGCGTGGCTGCTGAAGGCCGCCGACCCGGTGCTCGGCACCGGCACGGTGTGGCTGGTGCCCGTGGTGGCGCTCGCCGCGACCGTCGCGTCGCTGCTGCTCGTCCACCGCGGGGAGAAGCGCCGCGCGGTGGAGGACGGCGAGGCCGGCGGCGGGGACGGCCCGGAGAAGACCGGCGGCGCCGTGTCGACCGAGAAGGCCTGACGGCGCCCCGGCGCACCGAGAGGGCGCGACGACGCGCCCCTATGACGACAAGGAGATCGACATGGCACTGGACCGGCAACTGGAGATCCTCGCGGTGTGCGGGGTCGGGATGGGGTCCAGCCTGATGCTGAAGATGACCGCCGAGGACGCGCTGCGCTCGATCGGCGTGGACGCCCGGGTGGAGAACACCGACGTGTCCACCGCGCGCGGCATGAGCCCGGACGTGGTCATCGGGCAGGGCATGCACACCGAGGAGATCGCCGACCTCGCCCCCGTGGTGATCACGATCAGCGACTTCCTGGACAAGGACGGCCTCGCGGCGCAGCTGCGGGACCGGCTCGGCGAGCAGGGGTGGCTGGCGTGACCGTCCCCGCGCCCATCGTCGTCGCGGCCGACGGGGTCGCCGCCGCCGACTGGCGGGAGGCCGTCCGCGCGGCGGCGTCCGGGCTGGTCGAGGCGGGCGCCGCCGGCGCGGGCTACCCGGACGCGTGCGTGCGGGTCGTCGAGGACAACGGCCCGTACATCGTGCTGACGAAGGGCCTGGCGCTGGTGCACGCGCGCCCGGAGGAGGGCGGGCTGGCCGTCGGCGTCGGCGCGACCCGCCTCGCCGCGCCGGTCGAGTTCGGCCACCCCGACAACGACCCGGTGGACCTGCTGCTCGCGTTCTGCACGCCCGACCCCGACGTGCACGTCGGCACGCTGTCCGGGCTGGCGCGCGCGCTGTCGGGCGGCCTCGCCGACCGGCTCCGCGCCGCGTCCGGCCAGGACGAACTGGCGCGCACCCTGAAGGAGGCCGTTCCCGATGCCTGACCCGTCGACGCCCGCGTCCGCCCCGGCGAACCTCCCCGGGCTCCCCGCCCGGGTGCGGACGCTGCTCGACGAACTGGACGACGTCACCGGCCCGGCGATCGGGGAGGCCGCCGGGCTGCTGCTGGCGGCGATCGAGGCCGGCGGCATCGTGCACGTCGCCGGGGCGGGGCACTCCCTCGCGATGGTGTGCGAGACGTTCTACCGGGCGGGCGGCCTCGCCCCCGTCCGGCCGGTGTTCGACCCCGCGGTGTTCCCGCTCGACGACGCGCTGCGCAGCACCCGCGTCGAGCGGGAGCCCGGGGTGGGGCGGGCCGTGGTGCAGGAGGCGGCGCCCGCGCCGCCGGACGTCGCGGTGGTGTTCTCCACCAGCGGCCGCAACCCGTACCCGGTCGAGGTGGCGCGGGAGTGCGCGGCGCGGGACGTCCCGGTGATCGCGGTCACCTCGGCGCGGGCGTCGCGCGGCGCGGCGGCCCGGACGGACACGAGCCTCGCCGACCACGCGACGCTCGTCCTGGACACGCGGGTCCCGCCGGGCGACGTCCTGCACCCGGCGGGACGGCCGCGGACGGCGGCGGTGTCGACGGTGCTGGCCGCCTACACGTGGGCGCGCGTCCTGGCCGACCTGGACGATCTCGCGGCGGAGCGGGGCGTGGACCTGCCGCGCTGGACGAGCGCGAACGTGCCGGGCGGCGACGAGGTCAACGCCGCGCTGCTCGCCCGGTACCGGCACCGCGTCCCCGAGCTGACCGGCGGGTCCGCGGGGGATTGAGGCGGTCCGGAACGCACCGGACGGTCGTCCGCCACGGGGCGCCGGGGAACCGGTTCTTCGCCGGCGGCGTTTCTCATGGGGACCGGCTCGCACCTATGGCATGATGCGGGCACATCGGACCAGACGAGGAGCGAGATGACGACCAAGCCGACCGAGGACGATCTTCACGCCGTGTTCACGCGGGCGGACCTCGGCGGTGACGACAAGCTCGATCTGATGGAGTTCACGCTCGTCCTGGAGCACCTCGGGCTCGCCTGGACGCGGGCCGAGACGCAGCACCGGTTCGAGCAGGCCGACACGAACTTCGACGGCTTCATCTCCTACTCCGAGCTTCGCGCCGTCCTGGACTCGGAGGGCTGGGCGGGGGGCGTCGCCCCCGGCGCCCGGGCCTGACCGCAGACGACACGGGAGCGGGGGGGGCGGGCGGGGGGGGGGGGGCGGGGCCGGGTTGGGGGGGGGCGCGCGGGCCGGGGGGGGCCCCCCGCCCGCGCCCCGGCGCG
>NZ_JBFAUZ010000059.1:0-57946 GCF_040679555.1 Spirillospora sp. NPDC052242 | reverse complement strand
GGTCCCATTCCGAACCCGGTAGTTAAGCCTCTCAGCGCCGATGGTACTGCATGGGAGACTGTGTGGGAGAGTAGGACGCCGCCGGACCTTTTTTGGTCGAGGGTCGCCCCGTTTTCTGGGGCGGCCCTCGACGCATGTTCGGCCCCGCCAAAGTAGGCTGCAAGGGTCAAGTGGACCACCATCAAGAACAGTGACGGACGTGATGAGCGCGGAAGAGGACGGCCGCAGCGACGACAACCGCGGGCGGCGGGGGAACAACGGTGGGCGGAACACGCCCGGCCGTCGCGGGGGCAACGCGCGTGGAGGGCCTGGCGGCGGCCCGTCCGGGAAGCCGCAGCAGGGACGGGGGCGTCCCGGTGCGGCTCGTGAGGAACGTCGGCCGGACCGTCCGTTCAAGCGTGCCGGTGACCGTCCGGGATCCGGTGGCGGTTCCCGAGGGCGGGACGAGCAGCGCTCCGATCGTCCCTACAAGGGATCTAGCGACCGGCGGGCCGGTGCGGGCTCGAAGGGGCGGGACGACCGGCGATCCGATCGTCCGTTCAAGCGTTCGGACGACCGGCGCCCGGGATCCGGTGAGAGCCGCGGCGAGCGGCGTCCCGGAAAGTTCGAGCGGGACGATCGTCAGGGCGCCCCGCGACGTGACGGAAAGTTCGGCGGCCGGCCCGGTGAGCGGCGCGAGCGGCCCCGGGACGGTGAAGGCCGCGACGCGCGGGGTCCCCGCGCCGGTGGCCAGGGGGAGCGCCGGTTCCAGGATCGTGACCGGCGCGGACCGCGCGATGACCGACGTGGACCGCGCGATGACCGACGTGGACCGCGCGAAGACCGACGTGGACCGCGTGATGACCGGCGCGGGCCGCGCGAGGAGCGGCGTCCCGGAAAGTTCACGCGGGACGGGCGCCCCGGCGACCGCGACAGGCCGTTCAAGGGCCGAGGCCCCGGGCGACCGCAGGACTCGGACCGGCGGACGCCGCGGGAGCGCGGCGAGCGGGAGAGGCCGGCGCCGACGCATGACGACCCGTTGCTGCCGGACGACGTCACGGGCGAGGAGCTGGACGCGGACGCGCGCCGTGGGCTGCGAAGCCTGCCGAAGGACCTCGCGAGCCGGGTGGCGCGTCACCTCGTGATGGCGGGACGGCTCGCCGAGGACGACCCGGAACTGTCGTACCGGCACGCGAAGGCCGCGCGGCGGCTCGCGTCCCGTGTCGGGATCGTTCGGGAGGCCGCCGGGATCGCGGCCTACCACGCGGGGGAGTGGGCGGAGGCGCTCGCCGAACTGCGGGCCGCGCGTCGGCTCGGCGCGGGCGACGACTCGTACCTGCCGGTGATGGTCGACTGCGAGCGCGGGCTCGGACGTCCGGAGCGGGCGCTCGACCTGGTGAAGTCGCCGGAGGCCGAACGGCTCGACCCGATGGGGCGCATCGAGCTGCGGATCGTCGAGTCGGGGGTCCGCCGGGACCTCGGGCAGTACGACGCCGCCGTGGTCGCGCTGCAGATCCCCGAGTTGCGGGATCGGAGGCTGCGGCCGTGGTCGGCGCGGCTCTTCTACGCCTACGCGGACGCCCTTGTGGAGGCGGGCCGCGCGGAAGAGGCCATCGACTGGTTCGCGCGGGCGGCGGCCGCCGACCGTGAGGGCGAGACCGACGCGGCCGAGCGGTACGCCGAGCTGGACGGGCTCCTCATCCTCGACACCGAGGAAGGGGAGACGGAGGTCGAGGCGGTCGAAGTCGAAGCCGAGGCCGAGCCCGCGGCGCCGACCGACATCGAGTTCAAGCCCGCCACCCCGGAGGAAGCCGCGGTGCCGGACGAGGGCCTCCCCCAGGCGCCCGCGGTGTTCCTCGAACCCGAGCAACCGCGGCATGAGGCGCCCGAGGGAGAGTTCGTCGAGGAGCCGCTCGGAGACGAGCCGCCGGAACAGGACCGCCCGGACGACAACGGATAGGTTCACGGACGACCTGAAGACGGGCACGTCCGGGCTGCGCCGGGCACAACGGATTCCTGCGGGCGGCGGTTCACGAAGCCGCCGGGACGAGACGCGGGATGCGAGCGCGGCGAAGCCCGGACGTCCGGTGAGGCAGATGATCGCGTGTTCGTGCGCTGCCGCATCGGCGTCCGTCGGCTCGACCGGCCCCGTCCATGTTCGGTGGGTCGGGGCTGCCGCCCAACCGGCGACGGTGATGCGCCTGCGGGAGGCCGGAGGCAGGGGCGGCCCGTCTGACAGGACCGGCTAGTAGTCGCAGTAGCCGCACGTGCAGGGCGGCTCGTACATGTCTCGTCTGCGGCGTTCGTCGCCGCGGCGGGCGAGAAGATGCTGCGGCAGGTGGTCCTGCATCTGCCACCACTCCAGCGTGAAGGCGTGCTCGTCCTCCGCGTAGACCAGGAACGGGCCGTTCTCGTCCAGCGGCTCGTACCCGTACCAGCGGTCCTTCCGGGCGAGCACCGTGCCGGCGGCGGGCTCGGCGGAGCCGCCTCCCAAGAGGTTGTAGACGCCGTGGACGTCCGCCGCGGTGATGTCGCGCACGGGGGTGAGCACGAGCGGCCAGCACGCGGGATCGTCGGAGTCGTCGACGTCCTCGGGCACTTCGGGGGATCGCCCGCCGAGCGCGTTCACCCGCCACTCGCCGATCCCGGTCGCGCGGCTTATCTCGGCCACGGGGACACCGGCGCGGGCCGCGTGCGCGGCCAGCGCCTCCGTCTCGGTGAGACCATCGCGCCCGCGCTCGGCCGCTCTCGCGGCTTCGCCGGCCGTGCGCAGCCAGTGGCCGGGGTCGCAGGTGTCCGGTACCGGGTCGCCGAGGTGGTCGGCGCAGCGGCTCCCGGGGCCGGCGGGCGCCTCGTTGGTACAGAAGGAGTGCCCGCACAGCTCGATGACCCGCTGGGTGCCCAGCTCGGGGTCGAAGCGGGTGCATGCCCGGAACGTCCGTCTGGGCCTGCCGCCCGTGGCGGTGAAGAACCGTATGCGCTCACTCCGCTCGGCGCGCTCGACCTGGAACGTCCTCACCTCCCAGGCGGAGAGGACATGCCCGGCCATGGCGATCGCCAGGGCCGGGAAGGGCCGGAAAGGCAGGGAGCTGGATTCGTCGAGGGTCGGGATCTCGGTGAACGGACGGCGGGTGTCGGCGTCGTCGAGGTGTCGGAGCGCGAGCGCCAGGAGTTGCGCGGCGTCGACGTGCGTGCCGTCGGCTTCGGTCATGCGCTCTCCGTTCAGGGGTACGGCGGCCGGGCCGTGAGCAGGCTGGACCGGAGCGTACTCGGCAGGCCTCCGGTCACCGAAGCGCTTTTCAACGGGGTCCCGGGGCCGTAGGGCTCCGCACTCGGACTGCCCCCAGTCGTCGATGCCCCGGCGCACGGCCAACCGCAGATCGTTGGAGCCCCTGTCCGGGGCGGGCGGACGGTGGCCGTGAGGTCACCGCGCTCGCGTCCACTGAGCCTTCGCGTCGCCCCCGACCCCGGCCCGCGTCCGCGTCCGCTTGAGGCCGGTATTGACGGACGTGATCTTTCATTCGATAGTCACGGGACCGTTGCCGTTCGGGGGGATTCGTCGGGATATGTTCCCGGCGTTTCCGACTCCTTGGGAGCATCATGTCCCTTGATCGACGCAAGTTCCTGTACGTCGCGGCGGCGGCCGGTGGTGCGGCCGCGCTCCCGGGGGCGCTGTGGCGCCGGGCGTTCGCCGACGGTCCCGCGCAGCCCGGCACGAGCCCGTACGGGCCGCTCCGGGCGGCGGACGCGAACGGGCTGCAGCTCCCGGAAGGGTTCAGCAGCCGGGTCGTGGCGCGGTCGCTGCAGCGGGTGGAGGGCACGCGGTACACGTGGCATCCGGCGCCGGACGGGGGCGCGTGCTTCCCCGACGGGGACGGCTGGATCTACGTGAGCAACTCGGAGGTCCCGGTCGTGGGCGGCGCGTCCGCCGTGCGGTTCGAGGCGTCCGGGCGGGTGACGTCGGCGTACCGGATCCTGAACGGGACGACGCTGAACTGCGCGGGCGGCGGGACGCCGTGGAACACGTGGCTGTCGTGCGAGGAGCACGACTGGGGCCTGGTGTTCGAGACCGATCCGCGCGGGGAGGACGACGCGGTGGCGCGGCCCGCGATGGGGCGGTTCAAGCACGAGGCCGCCGCGTGCGACCCGGACCGGCACGTCGTGTACCTCACCGAGGATCAGGGGGACGGCTGCTTCTACCGGTTCGTCCCCGAGACGTGGGGCGACCTGTCGGCCGGGACGCTGCAGGTGCTCGTGGGCTCCGGGCCGGGGGCCGTCCGGTGGGCGGACGTGCCGCGGCCGGAGTTCTGGTGGACGCCGACGCGGGACCAGGTCGAGGGCGCGATGCGGTTCGACGGCGGCGAGGGCTGCCACTACAGCGACGGGACCTGCTACTTCACGACGAAGGGCGACGGGCGCGTGTGGGCCTACCGCGCGGCGGCCGAGCGCCTCGAGATCGTCTACGACGACGACCTGGTGACCGGCGAGGCCCCGCTGACGGGCGTCGACAACGTGACGGCGTCGACGTCCGGCGACCTGTACGTCGCCGAGGACGGCGGCAACATGGAGATCAACATCATCACGCCGGACGGGATCGTCGCGCCGGTGCTGCGGGTCGTCGGGCACGACGAGTCCGAGATCACGGGGCCGGCGTTCAGCCCGGACGGGTCGCGCCTGTACTTCTCGTCGCAGCGCGGAGAGAGCGGGTTCATCGGCGGAACGGACGGGCGGACGTACGAGGTCACCGGCCCGTTCCGCCGCTGACGGACGTCACGCGCGCCGGTCGAGGGCGTGCATGATCCCGGCGACGTTGCTCTCGGCGCTGCTGAGCACCTCGTACTTGGCGGCGATCTCCGGGTCGACGTCCGGGCGGGACACCGCGTAGCGGTCGCGGGTGCGCTCCACGACCATCGCGACGGCGTGGTCGAGGTCGAGCCCCTGGTCCCGGGCGTCCTTGACGTGGTCGACCCAGACGCGCAGCTCCTCGGCGGAGCGCTCGAGCGTGTCCTCGACCTCGGTGACGGGCCCGTAGTGCGCGAACAGGAGCCGCTGCGGGCCCAGCGCCCGGAACTTGCCGAGGGACGCCAGCGTGGTGTCGAGGTCGAAGTCCGGCGGCGGCGTCGCGGGGCGCACGTCGGCCGTCTCGGGGATGTACACGCCCGCGGCGTCGCCGACGTAGAGGTCGCCGGTCTGGGAGTCCATCAGCCCGACGTGGTGCTTCGCGTGGCCGGGCGAGTAGTGCGACTCGAGCCGCCGCCCGCCGCCGAGGTCGATCGTCCCGGTCTCCTCGACGGCGCGGATGCGCGCGGCGTCCGTCGGCTTCAGCTCGCCGAACAGCGTGTCGAGGCTGTCGCCGTACACCATCCGGGCGCTGCGCATGAGCCGCGACGGGTCCGCCAGGTGGCGGGCGCCCTTCTCGTGGACGACGACCTCGGCGCGCGGGTACATCCGGGCGATGTCGCCGACGCCGCCCGCGTGGTCGAGGTGGATGTGCGTGACGACGACGGTCGCGAGGTCGTCCGCGCCGACGCCGAGCTTCCGCAGGGCGGCCTCGACGACCGGGGCGGACCCGGACGTCCCGGGCTCCACCAGGCACGGCCGGTCGCCCAGGATCAGGTACCCGGCGGTGATGCCGCTGTAGCCCGCCATTCGCGTGTCTATCTCGTACACGTCGCCGCCGAGCGGCGTGATCGTGGTCGTGGTGTCCTCCATCCGTCGATCATCGCCCCGCACCCCTGCTCCCCGCCACTTCTCCCCGCGATCACCGGGCGATCACCTCGGACGCGGCGGCCGGGTCAGTGCTCCGTTGCCAGGAGGCGGAGGACGAGGCCGGTGCGGGGTTTCGGGCCGAACGACGTGGACTTGCGGGGGACGCGTTCGCCGCGGTCCGCTACCGCGAGGACGTCCTCCACGCGCAGCGGGTTGAGGACGACCGCGGTGCCGCCCGTCCGGCGGGCGCGGTCGATCGCGGCGGACGGGTCGTCGTGCACGACCTCGATCGCGGTCTCGTTCGCGGGCACGTTCCAGGCGTCCTCGATGAGCAGGTGGTCGAGGACGGCGGTGTCGAGGCGGCGCCACTGGGGGGAGTGGTCGGACGGCATGACGCGGGCGAGCGCGCGCGGGTCGGGGTCGGTGAGCAGGCGCGGGACGTCGCCGCCGCCGAGCAGGAACGCGGGGCGCGGCGCCTCGGCGAGCGCGCGGACGGCGGCGGCCTCGCCGGGCACGTCGGTGACGCGGAAGACCTTGCGGGCGCGTTCGGCGGCGTCGTCGGGGCGGAGGCCGGGCAGGACGCGGTGGATCGCGCCCAGGTGCGGCGGGTAGCGGGTGGAGTCGACGAGGAGGGCGAGGCCGCGGTCCCACGGGCCCGGGCCGTGGCCGGCGGCGCGGTGGCGGGCCTGCAGGGCGCGGTAGGTGGCGTAGCGGTGGTGGCCGTCGGCGATGAGCGCGCGGCGCCCGCGCAGGTCGGCGGCGACGCGGGCGTGCCGGGACGGGTCGGTGACGCGCCAGAGCCGGTGCGTGAGGCCGTCGGCGGCGATCTCCAGGAGGGGATCGGTGAGCGCGGCGTCGTCGACGACGCGCGCGGCGTCCGCGCCGCCCTCGTAGACCAGGAAGATCGGCTCCAGGTTGGCGCCGGTGGCCGCCATCAGGGCGAGGCGGTCGCGGACCGGGCCGGGGAAGACGTTCTCGTGGGGCAGCACGGTCCGGTCGGCCTCCGCGCGGACGCCGAGGCCGCCGATGAGGCCGCGCTGCAGGACCGTCCCGTCCCGGGCGGCCTCGTAGACGTACAGGGCCGGTTCGGGGTCGATCGCGAGCGCGCCGTCGGTGAGCCAGCGGCGGAGGGTGCGGCTCGCGTCGGCGTAGCTCTCCCCGGTGGCGCGCGGCATGTTCAGCCGGACGATGTTGTGCCCGCCGCTCGCCAGCAGCCGCCGGACGGCCGTGTCGTCGATCAGGTCGTAGGGCGGGGTGGTGACGGCGGCGAGGTCGCCGGCGACCTCGGGGACGAACCGGACGCCGCGGAACGGCGCGAGTTCGAGGCCGCCGGACGGGCCGGACGCGAACCCCGCCGAGCCGAACACGCGGGCGCTGAACTCCTCGGGCCCGATGTCGTCCGGGATGCCCGGGATGTCTCCCGGGGGTTCGTCCACGGTGCCGTCCACCGGTTGCATGGTAATCGCCTGGAGGCGGTCTGCATTCCAGTGGGTACGTTCAAAGGGGCGTATGTGCGAGGGGAGGTCCACGTGAGTGTTCAAGGACCGGGCAGGCCGGACGATTCCCCCGGCGAGGAACCCGCCGCCCCGGCGGGCGGCGTCTACGAGTGGTACACCCGAGGGCTGGAGCTGCTGCGGGCGGGCAGTGCGGGCGCGGCCCTGCAGTTGCTGATGCGGGCGGCCGAGGCGGAGCCGGGGTCCCACAGCATCCGGGAGGCGCTCGGACGGGCGCAGTTCGGGGCGCGGCAGTTCGGGGCGGCGGCCGAGAGCTTCCAGAGCATCGTGGAGGAGGAGCCCGCCGAGGACTACGCGCGGTTTGGGCTCGGGCTGTCGCTCAGCCGGATGGGCGACTTCGAGGGCGCGGTGCAGCAGCTGGCGCTGGCCGCGGCGATGCGGCCGGGGAACAAGGACTACGAGCGGGAACTGCGGCACGCCCGGGCCACCTTGAAGGCCAGACGCTGACTACCGGTGAGTAGCCCCGCACCGTACGATCGTCCGGGTGTGCGACCGGAGGGAGTGCGATGAAGGGCAGTGACCGGCCCCTGTGCGAGGTGTACGACGTCGCCCTGCTGGACCTGGACGGCGTCGTCTACATCGGCCGCCGTCCCGTCCCGGCGGCGGCCGAGGCGGTGGCGAAGGCCCGCGCGGCGGGACAGCGCGCGGCGTTCGTCACCAACAACGCGTCCCGGACGCCGTCGGCGGTGGCGGCGCTGCTCACCGAGGTCGGCGTCCCGGCCGCGCCGGAGGACGTGGTGACGTCGGCGCAGGCGGCGGCGCGGCTGCTGGCCGAACGGCTCCCGGCGGGCGCGGAGGTGCTCGTCGTCGGCGGCATGGGGCTGCGGCACGCCCTGTACGGCGAGGGCCTGCGCCCGGTGTCGGTCGCCTCGGAGCGGACCGCGGCCGTGGTGCAGGGCTACGACCCCGGGCTCGGGTACGGGCTCCTCTCGCAGGGCGCCCAGGCGGTGGCGCGCGGGGCGCTGTTCGTCGGGTCGAACGGCGACCTGACGATCCCGGGCGGCGACGGCCCCCCGCATCCGGGGAACGGGTCGCTGCTGCGGGTGATCGCGGGCGCCACCGGCGTCGCGCCGATCGTCACGGGCAAGCCGGAACGGCCGCTGCACCGCGAGTCGATCCGCCGGACGGGCGCGCGGCGGCCCCTCGTCGTGGGCGACCGGCTCGACACCGACATCGAGGGCGCGCACAACGGCGGCGCCGACAGCATGCTGGTGCTGACCGGGGTGACCGACCCCCTCGGCGTGCTGACCGCGCCGCCGCACCGCCGCCCGTCCTACCTGGCGCCCGACCTGACGGGCCTGCTCGTCCCGCACCCCGAGGCGACGGCGTCCGCGGACGGGCACCGCTGCGGCGGCTGGACCGCGCGGCGGGACGGCGACGCGTTCGCCGTCACCGGCTCCGGCGACCCCTACGACGGCCTCCGCGCGCTGGCGTCCGCCGCCTGGAGCAGCCCGGAGCCCCCGCCCGCGGACGGCCTCACCGGGGCGCTGCGGGCGATCGGCCTCGGCTAGAGCAGCTTGCGGAGCCGCAGCAGGTCGCCGATGCTCGCCTCGATCTTGAGGCGGCCGGTCGCCCACGCCTTCGCGGGGTTCAGTTCGTCGTCCGCGAGCGCGACCAGGTCGTCGCTGCCGACCGTCAGCCTGACCTGGGCGCTCCCCGGGTCGTCGTCCGGCCGGACCGGGTCGAGGCCGTCCGCGTGCAGGCGGGTCCGGTAGGCCAGCCCGAGGTCGGGGACGCGGCAGCTGATCGTCCGCTCGACGACGTGCTCGGCGAGCCGGTCGGCGTCCACCTCCGCGAGCCGCGCGACGATCTTGTCCAGCGCCGCCCGGCAGTCCTCGTCGTTCGCCATGGTCAGGCCGTTCCCCGTTTCCGTCCGCAACGATCCGTTCAGTGGGACGGTAGCGTTCTGAGCGAGCCCGAGGCGACTCGAGGCGCGCCGGGGAAGTTGCAGGGAGGTAAAGGTGATGTCCGACGAGGCCGCGGAGGCCGTCGAGGCGGCGGAGCGGCCGCCGGAGCCGGAGTTCCCGGCGGTGCCGCCGCCCGAGCCCACCGGCGACCCGCGCGTGGACGCCGTTCTCGCCCGGCTCGGCGACCTGGCCGGACGGCCCGTCCCCGAGCACGTCGAGGTGTTCGAGGACGTCCACCGGAGCCTCCAGGAGCTGCTCATCTCCGCCGAGAGCGCCCCGGAGGGCGGGGCCGGCGACGCGGGACGCCCCGTGCCGCCGCCCCGTGCCGCGTTCCCCGACGCGCTGCGCCCCCGCGCATGAGCGCACGCCGGCGGCTGGACGCCGAGCTGGTGCGGCGCGGCCTCGCGCGGTCGCGGGAGCACGCGACGGAGCTGATCGGCGACGGGCGGGTCCGGGTCGGCGGGCAGCGGGCCGCCAAGGCCGCGACGCAGGTGGAGACCGGCGCCGCGATCGTGGTGGACGAGGCCGGCGGCGGGCCCGAGTACGTCTCGCGCGGCGGCCACAAGCTCGCGGGCGCGCTGGCGGCGTTTCCCGGCCTCGCGGTCGCGGGCCGCCGCTGCCTGGACGCGGGCGCCTCCACGGGCGGGTTCACCGACGTGCTGCTGCGCGCCGGCGCCGCGCACGTGTTCGCCGTGGACGTCGGGTACGGGCAGATCGCGTGGTCGCTGCGCACCGACGACCGCGTCACCGTGCTCGAGCGGGTGAACATCCGCGACCTGGAGCCGGGGATGCTGGGGGACGGGCCGCCGCCCGACCTCGTGGTCGGCGACCTGTCGTTCATCTCCCTCAAGCTGGTCCTGGACCCGGTGCGGCGCTGCGTCGCGCCCGACGCGGACTACGCCGTCATGGTGAAGCCGCAGTTCGAGGTCGGCAAGGACCGCGTCGGCGCCGGCGGCGTCGTGCGCGACCCCGAACTGCGCGCGGACGCGGTGCGCGGCGTCGCGGCGCACGCGGCGACGCTCGGGCTGGGCGTGCGCGGCGTGACCGCGAGCCCGCTGCCCGGCCCGTCCGGCAACGTCGAGTACTTCCTGTGGCTGCGGGCGGGCGCCCCCGCCCTGGACGAGGACGCCCTCGCGAAGGCCGTCGCGGAGGGCCCGCAGTGAGCGCCCGGTCCGGGCGGGACGTCACGAAATCGGTACGGCCGGCCGTTCCGGGAACGCCCGGCACGGACACGTTCGTCAACACGTCGGTACATCGCGGCGCGGCGGGGAGTGGGGCGAGAGCATGAGCACGAGGTCGGTGCTGGTCGTGGCGCACACCGGACGGCCCGAGGCGGTCCGCAGCGCCCAGCTGGTGATCGAGCGGCTGTCGCAGGCCGGCATCGCGGTGCGGGTGCTGGCGGACGAGGCCGACGACATCGGCTGCCGGGACGTGCAGGTGATGCCGCACGCCACGGCCGCCGAGGGCGCCGAGGTCGTCGTGGTGCTGGGCGGGGACGGGACGCTGCTGCGCGCCGCCGACCTGACCCGCGCGTCCGGGACGCCGCTGCTGGGCGTCAACCTCGGCCACGTGGGCTTCCTCGCGGAGGCCGAGCGCGAGGACCTCGCCGCCACCGTCGACCGGGTGTGCACCCGCCAGTACGAGGTGGAGGAGCGGATGACGATCGACGTCACCGTCCGCCGCAACGGCACGGTGATGGGCACCACGTGGGCGCTGAACGAGGCGAGCATCGAGAAGTCCGAGCGGGAGCGGATGCTGGAGGTCGTCGCCGAGATCGACGGCCGCCCGCTGTCCAACTGGGGCTGCGACGGCGTGGTGTGCGCCACACCCACCGGGTCGACCGCGTACGCGTTCTCGGCGGGCGGGCCCGTCGTGTGGCCCGAGGTCGAGGCGATGCTCGTCGTGCCGATCAGCGCGCACTCGCTGTTCGCCCGCCCGCTGGTGGTGTCGCCCCGCTCGTCGGTCGCCGTGGAGGTGCTGGCCGACACGCCGGGCGCGGTCTTGTGGTGCGACGGGCGCCGCACCCTCGACCTGCCGCCGGGCGCGCGCGTGGAGGTGCGGCGCGGCGCCGAGCCGGTGCGGCTGGCCCGCCTCCACCTGACCCCCTTCACCGACCGGCTGGTCACCAAGTTCGGCCTGCCGGTGACGGGCTGGCGCGGCCGCGTCCGGCAGCCCGCGCACCCGACGCCCCCGACCGAGGATCGGCAGGTCATGCGGGTCCCGGACGGGTGCGGCGACGGCCCGTCCGGCGAACCCGGCGACGCGCCGGGCGGCGGTCGTCCGGACGGCGCCGCCGGAGCGCCCGGGGAGGCGGCGGGGGAGCAGAAGGGATAATCTCCACAGGCGCCGATCGGGGAATCGTTTGCGGAGGGTTGTGACGCTGGTGCGTCCGATGGTCGATGAGGTGCGGATTCAGGGCCTCGGGGTGATCGACGAGGCCGTGCTCGATCTGTCGCCGGGTTTCAACGTCGTCACCGGTGAGACCGGGGCCGGCAAGACGATGGTGGTGACCAGCCTGGGGCTGCTGTTCGGGGGCCGGGCCGACCCGCAGCGGGTCCGGCCGGGCGCCGACCGGGCCACCATCGAGGGCCGGATCGTCGTCGACCCCGGCGGCCGGGTCGTCGAGCGCGTCGAGGAGGCCGGCGGCGAGCTGGACGACGACGCGCTGATCGTCACCCGGTCGGTGTCGGCGGAGGGCCGCTCCCGGGCGTTCCTCGGCGGCCGGTCCGTCCCGGTCAGCCTGCTGATCAACCTCGCCGACGACCTGGTCGCCGTGCACGGGCAGTCCGACCAGCAGCGGCTGCTGCAGACCGCGCGGCAGCGCGCCGCCCTGGACCGGTACGCGGGCGGGTCGCTCACCAAGCCGATGCGCGCCTACACGAAGACCTATCAGCGGCACCGGAAGGTCGCGGCGCTGCTCGAGGAGATCACGACGCGGGCGCGGGAGCGCGCGCAGGAGGCCGAGATGCTCCGGTTCGGCCTGGAGGAGATCGAGAAGGCCGACCCCCGCGAGGGCGAGGACGTCGAGCTGGCCGCCGAGGAGGAGCGCCTCGGGCACGCCGACGCGCTGCGCGGCGCCGCCGACACCGCCCACGAGGCGCTGCTCGGCGACCCGGCGGCCGCGTTCGAGGCCGCGAACGTCACGAGCCTGCTCGGGCAGGCCCGCAACGCGCTGGACGCCGTCCGCGAGCACGACCCGGAGCTGGCGGCGCTCGCCGACCGGCTCGCCGAGGCCGGCTACCTGATCTCCGACGTCGGCACCGACCTCGCCGCCTACGCCGAGTCCGTCGACGCCGACCCGGCGCGGCTCGCGATAGTCCAGGAGCGGCGCGCCGAGCTGACCGCGCTGACCCGCAAGTACGGGGAGAACCTAGCCGAGGTGCTGGAGTGGTCGCGGCGGTCGGCGGCGCGGCTCACCGAGCTGGAGGGCGACGACGACCGGATCGAGGAGCTGACGGCCGAGCACGCCGAGCTCACCGAGCGGCTCGCCGCCGAGGCCGCCGAGCTGACCGCCGTCCGGACCCGCGCCGCCGAGCGGTTCTCCGCCGCCGTCACCGACGAGCTGACCGCCCTGGCCATGCCGCACGCCCGCGTCGAGGTGACCGTCGCCGCGACCGGCGACTACGGCCCGCACGGCGTGGACGAGGTCGAGGTGCGGCTCGCGCCGCACCCGGGATCGCGGCCGCTGCCGCTGCACAAGGGCGCCTCCGGCGGTGAGCTGTCGCGGGTCATGCTCGCGATCGAGGTGGTGTTCGCGGGCGCCGACCCCGTCCCCACGTTCGTGTTCGACGAGGTCGACGCCGGCGTCGGCGGCAAGGCCGCCGTGGAGATCGGCCGCCGGCTCGCCCGGCTGGCCCGCAACGCGCAGGTGATAGTCGTCACGCACCTGCCGCAGGTCGCCGCGTTCGCCGACCAGCACCTGCTGGTGGAGAAGTCCGACGACGGCACCGTCACCAGCAGCGGCGTCACCGCCCTGGACCGCGAGGGCCGGGTGCGGGAGCTGTCGCGGATGCTCGCCGGGCTGGAGGACTCCGAGCTCGGCCGCGCCCACGCCGAGGAGCTTCTGGCGATGGCCGCGGACGAACGGTGACGGCGCGCGCCCCCGCCGGCGGGACGGGCGAACGGTGACCGAACGATGATCGAACCCGGGCGTCCCGGGCGGCGTCAAAGACATCGGGGGCGCGGTACGCGCCTCGACGAAGCCCCAAAGACTACAGAGGGTGCGGGAACGGACACGCCTGGACACTCGTCCTTACCGTCGTTCGCGCCCGTGCTCTGGCAGGATGGCAAGCGATGAACGACCCGTCACCCACCACCGAGCGTCGCGCCGGTCTCGCCCAGCGGCTGCCGCGCCGCGTGCTCGCGCTGGGCCGCGGCCGCGACGACGGCCGGCAGGGGGTCAGCGCCACCGTCCGGCTCGACCGCCGCACCAAGAACCTCACCAAGCGGCTCCAGGCCGGCGACGTCGCCGTCATCGACCACGTCGACCTCGACCGGGTCAGCGCCGAGGCGCTGGTGTCCTGCCAGGTCGGCGCCGTCGTCAACGTCGCGCCGAGCATCTCCGGCCGCTATCCCAACCTCGGCCCGCAGATCCTGGTCGAGGCCGGGATCCCGCTGATCGACGACGTCGGCCCGGACATCTTCACCAAGCTGCAGGAGGGCGACCAGGTCCGCGTCGAGGACTGCACCGTCTTCCGCGGCGACGAGGTCGTCACCAAGGGCATGGCGCAGACCGCCGAGACCGTCGAGGCGGCGCTCGTCGAGGCCAAGGCGGGGCTGTCCACCCAGCTCGAGGCGTTCGTCGCCAACACGATGGAGTACGTCAAGCGCGAGCGCGACCTGCTCATCGACGGCGTCGGCGTCCCCGAGGTGCGGACGAAGCTGAACGGGCGGCACGCGCTGATCGTCGTCCGCGGCTACCACTACCGCGAGGACATCGCCACCCTGCGGCCCTACATCCGCGAGTACCGGCCGGTGCTGATCGGCGTGGACGGCGGCGCCGACGCGCTGCTGGAGGCCGGCTACCGCCCCGACATGATCGTCGGGGACATGGACTCGGTCTCCGACGACGCGCTGACCTGCGGCGCCGAGATCGTCGTGCACGCCTACCGGGACGGCCGCGCGCCCGGCCTCAAGCGGGTGCAGGAGCTCGGGCAGGACGCGATCACCTTCCCGGCCACGGCCACCAGCGAGGACTGCGCGATGCTGCTCGCCGACGAGAAGGGCGCCTCGCTCATCGTCGCGGTCGGCACGCACGCCAACATGGAGGAGTTCCTCGACAAGGGCCGTGCGGGCATGGCGAGCACGTTCCTCACCCGGCTGCGGGTCGGCAGCAAGCTCGTCGACGCCAAGGGCGTCAGCCGGCTCTACCGCAGCCGCATCTCCACCTGGTCGCTGCTGTTCCTCGTCCTCGGCGCGCTCGTCGCCATCGTCACCGCCGTCGCCACGTCGCCGGCGGGAGGCGTCATCGGCCCCCTGCTGGCCGATCGCTGGCACGCCTTCGTCTTCTGGCTCACCGGACTCTTCTCGTGATCGATTTCCGATACCACCTCGTCTCCATCGTCGCGATCTTCCTCGCGCTCGCGCTCGGCATCGTGCTGGGCTCCACCACCCTGTCGAACTCGGTCAGCGAGACCCTGCGCGAACAGGCCAACTCCGCCGCCGACAGCGCCCAGCAGGCCCGGGAGGCGCAGCGCGACCTGCAGCACCGGGTCAACGGCGAAGAGCAGTTCGCCGGGGTGCTCGCCCCGCAGATCGTCGAGAACCGCCTCAAGGGCCAGTCCGTGGTCTTGGTCGAGACCCCCGGCGCGGGCGACGACAGCATCGAGCGGGTCGGCGAGCTGGTGAAGAACGCCGGCGCCGCCGTCACCGGCCGCGTCACCGTCCAGAAGAAGCTCCTGGACGACGACCAGCGCGCCACCGTCGACGCGCTCGCCGGGCGGCTGAAGGCCGAGGGGGTCGAGTTCCCCGCGGACGCCGGCACCTACGACAAGGCGGGCACCGTGCTCGCGAGCGCGCTCGTCACCCGCGACCCGGCCGAGGCCGGCCGCGAGGACGCCGCGACCGGCGCCGTCCTCGGCGCGTTCACCGAGGCCGGGTACGTGACCACGACCGGCGAGCCGGGCCGCCGCGCGACCCTGGCCGTCATGGTCGCCCCGGCCGCCGCCTACGCCTACGAGGGCGGCGACGACGACAACGAGGCGCTGATCTCGCTGGCGTCCGCCCTCGACGCCGCCGGAAGCGGTACCGTCGTGGGCGGCCCGCCGCCCGCCGCGAGCGACGGCGGGCTGATCGCGGCGCTGCGCGACGCCGACGCCGCCGAGTCGGTCTCCACCGTCGACATCGTGGACACCGCCTCCGGGCAGGTCGTGGCGATCCTGGCGCTGCAGAAGGAGCTGGGCGGCGAGTCCGGGCAGTACGGGACGGGCGCCGGAGTGAGCGGCTACCTGCCCTCGCCCGCGCCCACGGCGGGGAAGAGCGGGTGACCTGATGAGCGGTACGGCGGGCAGGGCGGGACGCGCGCGGGCGGGCTCCCGCGCCCTGCGGACGGCGGCCGGCGCGGCGCTCGGCGCCGTCGCGGCCCGCGCCGCCTACACGGCGCTGACGCGCCGCCCGCCGGGCCTGAACGGCGCCCCGGGCGAGGAGGTCTGGGGCCGCACGAACCACCGCGGCGAGCCCGTCACCCTGCTGGAGGGCCCCGCGTTCGTCGCGGGCGCCGCCGTGGGCGGCCTGCTCGCCCCCGGCCTCGGCGCCGGGCCGGGCGCCCGGCTGCGGGCCGCCGCGCTGCTCGCGGGCGCCGGTTCGGGCGTCCTCGGCGGCTACGACGACCTGACCGGCTCGGGCGCGTCCCGCGGCTTCAAGGGGCACCTCGGCGCCCTCGCCCGCGGCGAGGTCACCAGCGGCGCCGTGAAGATCCTCGGGATCGGCGCGACCGGGCTGGCCGCCGCCGCGATCGCCGGGTCCCCGGCGCCGACCCGCACCGGCCGCGCGTTCGACACCCTGGTCAACGGCGCGCTCATCGCCGGGAGCGCCAACCTGATGAACCTGTTCGACCTGCGCCCCGGCCGTGCCGTGAAGGTCGGGCTGATCACCGGGGCGCCGCTGGCGCTGACGTCCGCCGGGTCCGCGGTGGTCGCCGCGCCGCTCGGCGCCGCCGCCGCGCTCCTCACCGAGGACCTCGCCGAACGGGCGATGCTCGGCGACACCGGCGCCAACGCCCTCGGCGCGCTGCTCGGCCTGGCCGCCGCCCGCCTCGGCCGGGGCCCGCGCCTCGCCGTGCTCGCCGCCGTCGCCGGGCTGAACGCCGCCAGTGAGAAGGTCAGCTTCACCAAGGTCATCCGCGACACGCCGGTGCTGCACCGCATCGACATGCTCGGCCGCCGCCCCGTCCCCGAGCCCGCCCCCGGAGCCGCCGCGGGCGCGGCCGTGCCGCCGCAGGCCGGTTCCGTGGAGGACGGCGCGTCGGCCCCCGACCCCGTGTAGGCGGGGCGTCCCCCCTGCATCCCAACGTGATCCCTTCCAGAGAACGCCGAGCATGCCCCCGTCCCTGCGCCGCCTGACCGGCGGCATCGCCGGGGCCGCCCTCGTCATCGCGATCATCACGGTCCTGTCCCGGCTCGCCGGGTTCGGCCGCACCTACGCCTTCTCGCAGACGGTCACCACGTCCTGCCTCAGCCAGGCGTACTTCACCTCGACGCAGCTCCCGCTCATCGTGTACGAGATCGTCGCGGGCGGCGCTCTGACGAGCATGGTGGTCCCGGTGCTCGCCGCCGCGGCCGACCGCGGCGACCGCGCCGAGGTGCGCCGCATCGGGTCGGCGCTGCTGACCTGGGTCGTCCTGCTGATGGTGCCGCTGTCGGCGCTGATGGCGCTGGCGTCCGGGCCCATCGTGGAGCTGATGGTGGGCCGCGACCTGCACGGGTGCGAGCGCGGGCCGATCGTCGACGTCGCCTCCACCATGCTCGCGATCATGGCGCCGCAGATGCTGATGTACGGCATCGCGGTCGTGCTGTACGGGCTGCTGCAGTCGCACCGCCGGTTCGTCGCGCCCGCGCTGGCGCCGCTGATGTCGAGCCTGGTGGTGATCGGCGCCTACGTCGCGTACGCGCCCCTCGGCCGGGGGTACGAGAACGACCTGGCGGGGCTGCCGCGCCCGGCCGAGCTGACCCTCGCCGTCGGCACCGCGCTCGGCGGCGTCGCGATGGCCGTCACGGCCGGGATCGCCGCCTGGCGGCTGCGGCTCGGGCTGAGGCCCACCCTGCGCTTCCCCGACGGGGTGGCGCGGCGGGTCCGGCGGCTGGCCCTCGCGGGCATCGCGACCGTCGCCGCGCAGCAGGTCGCGGCGCTGCTCGTCGTGCGGCTCAGCTACCGGGGCACCGGCGGCGCCCTCGCCAACTACCAGTACGCCTGGGCGCTGTACCTGCTGCCGTGGGCGATCCTCGCGGTGCCGATCGCCACCAGCGCGTTCCCGATGCTGTCGGCCCGCGCCGGGGAGGAGGACCGGGAACGGTTCGACCGGATCACCGCCGCGACGACCCGCGCGGTGATCCTCGTGACGTGCGCCGGCGCCGCCGTGCTGCTCGCCGTCGCGCTCCCGGTGTCGGTGGTGTTCAATCCCGGCGCCCCCGCGCAGCAGGACGTGCTGTCCCTCGCCGTCCTGGCGTTCGCGCCGGGGCTGCTCGGCTACGGGCTCGTCGCCCACCTCGGCCAGCGCGTCCTGTACGCCTGCCACCGGGGCCGGGCGGCCGCGCTGGCGGTCGTGGCCGGGTGGGTGACGGTGATGGCCGCCGACCTGGTCCTGGTCGCGCTCGTGGACCGCGAGTCGGTCGTCGCCGCGCTCGGCGCGGGCAACGCGATCGGGATGACGGTGGCGGGGACGCTGCTGCTGGCGGTGCTGCTGAGGGCGCGCGGGCGGGCCGCGCTGGAGGGCGTCCCGCGGGTGCTGGCGGCGGGCCTGGCGGGCGGTGCCGGGGGAGGCGCCGCCGGGTACGCCGTGTCGTCGCTGGTCGGCGCGGACGGCCAGGCGGCGGCCATCGGCACCGGGATCCTGGCGGCCGGTGTCGCCGCCGCCGTGTTCGTGATCATCGTGTACGTCATCGACGGCCGGGACCTGCGGGCCGTCCTCACCAGGAAGGTCGCGCGGGATGCCGGATGAACCGGAGCCGAACGGGCTGGCAGAGCATGGGGATCTGGACGGGCTGCGGGTAGCGCTCGTCCTCGGGACGGCCGCGGGCGGCGTCGGCCGGCACGTGCGGTCGGTCGCGGCCGGGCTGGCCGAGCGGGGCGCGCGGGTGGTGGTGTGCGGGCCCGCCGACACCGACGACCGGTTCGGGTTCGCGCGGCCGGGCGTCCGGTTCGCGGCCGTGGACCTCGCCGACCGGCCCCGCCCGCTGCGGGACGCGAAGGCCGTCGGGCGGCTGCGGACGCTGCTGCGCGGCGCGGACGTCGTGCACGCGCACGGGCTGCGGGCGGGCGCGTTCGCGGTGGCGGCGTGCGCGCGGCCCGCGCCGGGGCCGCTGCGGATCGCGCGCGGCGGGCCGCCGCTGGCGGTCACCCTGCACAACGCCGTCATCACCGGGGGCCGGACCGCCGTGATCTACGGGGCGCTGGAGCGGGTCGTGGCGCGCGGCGCCGACGTCGTGCTCGGGGTGTCGCCGGACCTGGAGGAGCGGATGCGCGACCTCGGCGCCCGCTCGACGGGCCACGCGCTCGTCCCGTCGCCCGCGCCGCGCGCCCAGCCCGGCCCGGCCGCCCGCGCCGACCGGCGCGCGGAGCTGGGGGTGGGGGAGCGGCCGCTGATCCTCACGGTGGGGCGCCTCGCCGACCAGAAGGGCTACCCGACGCTGCTGGACGCCGCCCGCGGCTGGGCGGCGCGGGAGCCGCGGCCGCTCGTCGCGATCGCGGGGGACGGGCCGCTGGAGGACGAGCTGCGCGACCGCGTCGACCGCGAGGGGCTGCCGGTGGTGCTGCTGGGCCGCCGCCGGGACGTGCCCGAGCTGCTGGCGGCCGCCGACGTCGCGGCCGTCCCGAGCGTGTGGGAGGGGCAGCCGCTGATCGTGCAGGAGATCCTGCGGGCGGGGCGGCCGCTGGTCGCGACGCGGGTCGGCGGGATCCCGGGGCTGGTGGGCGCGGCCGACCGGAGCGGCGGCGGGCTGCTGCAGGGGCCCGAGAGCGAGGCGGCGCTGCTCGTCCCGCCGGGGGACGCCGGGGCGCTGGAACGCGCGGTGAGCCGGGTGCTGGACGACCCGGCGCTCGCGGCGCGGCTGGCCTCGGCCGCCGCCGCGCGGGCGGCGCTGCTGCCGGGCGAGGACGACGCCGTCGACCAGCTCGCCCGCCTCTACCGGGAACTGCGGGACGGCCGCGGCGGGCGCGGCGGGCGCGGCGGGCGCGGCGGGCGCGGGAGCGGCGGGTGACTGGACCTTAGACGCCTCCTCGCGGGCGCGAGTTCCGAAGAACGTCAAAAAATTTTGGTGGAACGGGAACCGGCCGATGGGGCACCGCGTTTAAGGGGGCAGTGGAGGGGAGTATCCCTGCGCGCGGTTCTCGTCAGCACGGCCGGTCCATACCGTCCCGGGTTCCGCGGCCCGTTCCCTGCAGGGCGGGAGAGACCTCCGGCGCTCGAACGTGTCCGCCGGAGGAGAGTTCACCTTGTCCGTTGCCCCCTGGGTCTGGGTCCTGACGCTCGTCGGGATCCTCGCCGTCATCCTCGCCGACCTGTTCCTCATCCACCGGAACGACACCCGGGAGTTCAGTACCCGGCGTGCCGCGTTCTGGTCGTCGGTCTACATCGGCCTCGCCGTGGCGTTCGGCCTCGGCGTCTGGGCCTTCTCCGGAGGCGAGTACGCCGCGCAGTACTTCGGCGGCTTCGTCACCGAGAAGAGCCTCAGCGTCGACAACCTCTTCGTGTTCATGGTGATCCTGGCGCGGTTCGCCGTGCCGAAGCGGTCCGAGCACACCGTGCTGATGGCCGGGATCATCATCGCGCTGGTGCTGCGCGGCATCTTCATCGCGGTCGGCGCGGCGGCCCTGGCCGCCTTCACCTGGGTGTTCTTCATCTTCGGCGCGATCCTCATCTGGACGGCCTTCGGGCTCGTCCGCGGCGAGGACGACGACGAGGTCGGGGAGAACGGCATCCTGCGCTGGGCCAAGCGGGTCATCCCGACGGCCGACCACTACGACGGCAACCGGTTCTTCACCCGGGAGAACGGCCGCCGCCTCGCCACCCCGCTGCTCATCGTCATGATCGCGATCGGCACCACCGACGTGCTGTTCGCGCTGGACTCCATCCCGGCGATCTTCGGTCTGACCACCGAGCCGTACCTGGTGTTCACCGCCAACGCGTTCGCCCTGATGGGCCTGGTGCAGCTGTACTTCCTGCTGGGCGGACTCGCCGACCGGCTCGCCTACCTCAGCCACGGGCTGGCGTTCATCCTCGGGTTCATCGGCGTCAAGCTGATGCTGCACGCGCTGCACGAGTACGGCTTCCACTGGGCCCCGGACATCCCGATCTGGCTGTCGCTCTCGGTCATCGCCGGCACCCTCGTCGCGGTCACCGTGGTCAGCCTCGTCGCCCCGCCGAAGAAGAATGCCGCGCCGAAGGCCGCGAAGGCCGAGGACGGGCAGGTCGAGGGCGACGCGGCGGCCGGCGAGGAGCGGGACGCGCGCGCGGCTCTCGACTGAGACCGGGGTCACCGTCCCGCCCGAACAGAACTCTGTTCTAGAATCGCGCCAACAGCGGTCTCAGAAGGGTTGGACGCATGGCCATCGGGCTGACCGAGGAGCACGAGGCGCTCGCCGAATCGGTGCGCGGCTTCGCCGAGCGCAACATCCCGGCGACGGTCGTACGGGCCGCGCTGGACGCGGACGAAGAGACGAGGCCCGCCTTCTGGTCGGCCCTGGCCGAGCAGGGCCTGCTGGGCCTGCATCTCGACGAGAAGCACGGCGGGCAGGGCTACGGCCTGCTCGAGCTGGCGATCGTGGTGGAGGAGCTGGGCCGGGCCGCCGCGCCCGGTCCGTTCCTCCCCACGGTGCTCGCCGCCGCGGTGATCGACGCCTCCGGCAACGCCAAGGCGTGCGCGGAGCTGCTGCCGGTCCTGGCGGACGGCTCCCGCACGGCGGCGGTCGCCCTCGAGGGCGCGCTGACCGCGCGCCGCGACGGCGACGCGCTCGTCGTGTCCGGGGAGGCCGCCACGGTGCTCGGCGCGTCCCTCGCGGACGTGCTGGTCCTGCCGGTGACGGCGGAGGACGGCGCCGAGCACTGGGTCGCGGTGGACGCGGCCGACGTCACCGTGACCTCGGTCGAGAGCCTGGACCGGGTCCGGCGGGTCGCGAAGGTCGAGGCGTCCGGCGTCACGATCACCGCCGACCGGCTGCTGGACGACGTCACCGCCGGCCGGGTCCGGAACCTGGCGGCGGCGCTGTTCGGCGCCGAGGCGGCGGGCGCGGCCGGCTGGCTGGTCACCACCGCCGCCGAGTACGCGAAGGTTCGCGAGCAGTTCGGCCGCCCGATCGGGCAGTTCCAGGGCGTCAAGCACAAGGCCGCCCGGATGCTCATCGCGCTCGAGCAGGCCCGCGCCGCCGCCTGGGACGCGGCCCGCGCGATCGACGACGCGTCCCCCGACGCCGGCTTCGCCGCCGCGGTCGCCGCGGTGATCGCCCCCGACGCGGGCGTCCAGACGGCCCGCGACGCCATCCAGATCCTCGGCGGCATCGGGTTCACGTGGGAGCACGACGCGCACGTGTACCTGCGCCGCGCGCTCACGCTGCGCGCGCTGCTCGGCCCCGCGAAGGACTGGGCCGCCGCGGTCGCCGCGACGGCCCTCGCCGGCGGCCGCCGCGAGGTCGTCCTGGAGCTCGACGAGGACGCGCAGCCGACCCGCGAGCGGATCCAGGCCGAGATCGCCGAGCTGGCGAAGATCGAGGACAAGGCCGAGCGCAACGCCCGGATGGGCGACGAGGGCTGGACCGTCCCGCACTTCCCGAAGCCGTGGGGCCGCGCCGCCGGGCCGGTCGAGCAGGTCCTCATCCAGCAGGAGCTGAAGGCCGCCGGGGTCAAGGCCCCGAACCTGGTGATCGGCGCGTGGCTGGTGCCCTCGCTCGTCCGCTACGGGACCGAGGAGCAGAAGGAGCGGTTCCTGCGCCCGACGCTGCGCGGGCAGATGATCTGGTGCCAGCTGTTCTCCGAGCCCGGCGCCGGCTCCGACCTGGCCTCCCTGTCGATGAAGGCCGAGCGGGTCGAGGGCGGCTGGAAGCTCACCGGCCAGAAGATCTGGACGTCGATGGCGCAGCACGCCCAGTGGGGCTTCTGCATCGCCCGCACCGACCCCGACGCCGCCAAGCACGACGGGATCACGTACTTCCTCGTCGACATGAAGGCCGAGGGCGTGGACGTCCGCCCGCTCCGCGAGCTGACCGGTGACGCCCTGTTCAACGAGGTCTTCCTCGACGGCGTGTTCGTCCCCGACGAGCAGGTCGTCGGCGAGGTGAACAAGGGCTGGCAGGTCGCCCGCAACACCCTGTCCAACGAGCGGGTGTCGCTGTCGACCGGCGGCGGCCTCGGCATGGGCGTCCCCGAGCTGCTGAAGTTCTTCCAGGGCAAGGAGCTGGACGCCGTCGCGACCAGCGAGGTCGGCAAGCTCATCGCGCAGGGCCAGTCGATCGACCTGCTCGGCCTGCGCACCACGCTCAAGCAGCTCAACGGCGTGGAGCCGGGCGCGGAGGCGAGCGTCCGCAAGCTCCTCGGCGTCCAGTTCAACCAGGACGTCGCCGACTACTGCTGGGCGTCGCAGGGCGCGGCCGCCACCACCGAGGTCCCGATGACCGAGGGCGGCATCGTGGCCCGCGCGATGCTGTTCAGCCGCTCGATGACGATCTACGGCGGCACCACCGAGGTGCAGCTGAACATCATCGGCGAGCGGCTCCTCGGCCTGCCCCGCGACCCCGAGCCCGGCAAGTAGCGCGAGTCCCGCGATCCCTGCGGGGGAAACCGTGCGCGGACATCGGCCACCGGGCACGCTTCGCGCGGCCTCGGGCGTCTCGCGCGTCCGGGGCCGTGCGGCGGTGCCCGGTCAACGCCGCGGGCGGAAGGTGTAGGTGACGTTCAGCAGGACGATCGCCGCCAGGGCGAACACCAGCCCGGGGAGCCCGGCGTTGATCGCCGTGATCGCGCTCAGCGGGATCGCGGCGAGCAGCGACAGCACCGCGAGGGCCAGGCTGTGGTCCCGCTCGGACGTCACCGCCGCGGGCGCCCGGACGGGCCGGGCCCGCGGCGCGGGCGCCGGGGCGTGCGCGGCGCGGGCGTCGAGCGTCTCCTCGATGCGGTCCACGACCGTCTCGATGAAGGCGTCGTCGTACTCGGGACCCAGTTCCCGCCGGGCGGCCAGCGCCGCGGTCAGGTCCTCGCGGGGCAGGCGTGGGGTCGTCATGCTCCGGTTATACGCGGGTCCGCCCCGCCGAAGCGTCACCCCGGGGAGGTAACCTCCGGGTCCCCCGCAGGTGGCGGACGGGTGCCCGGCGGGCGGGCCCGTCCGCCGGGGCCGGCCCCGGCCGCCGCGTGCCGCTACTCGCCGGTACACTGCCGCTTTCGCCGCCGAGACGCTCCGGAGGTTCCCGTGGGACTGCGGGCCCGAATGACCGCCCTGGCCGGGTGCGCGGCCGCCGCGCTCGTCCTCACCGGATGCGGCGGCGGGGGCGGGGAGGGCGGGGAGGGCGGCCACGGAGGGACGGGCGCCGCCGGGTCCGCGCCGCCCACCGCGATGGCGCCGCTGCCGCGGGTTTCCCCGGCGGCGGTGAAGCCGCTGGTGGGGCGCTGGGTCGGCAAGGCCAAGGACTACTTCCAGTTCACGGCGGACGGCAAGGGCGTGTGGATGAAGGGCCGGCACGAGCTGTGGAGCGGAAGCGTGATACCCGAGGGCGGGCGCGAGTTCCGCTTCTCCTGGAAGGGCGGCGACCCGAAGACCGCGTCCTACTGGGGTGTCACCCTCGGTGAGAAGGGCGACGAGTTGACGTTCGCCGGGACGAACCAGACGTACACGAAGGTCAAGGACAAGGGATGAGCGAGAGCACGGTGTCCGAGGTCGCGTCCGGCGAGCCGGCGGGGGACGGCGCGTTCGCCTCGCCCGCCGACGCGGCCGCGAGGCTGGCGGCCGTCCGGTACCTGACCGACGAGGCGATCGCCACGACCGTCTTCCTCGCGCAGGCGCTCGGCAAGCCGCTGCTGGTGGAGGGGCCCGCGGGCGTCGGGAAGACCGAGCTGGCGAAGGCCGTCGCGGCCGCCACCGGATCCGAGCTGATCCGGCTGCAGTGCTACGAGGGCCTGGACGAGGCCCGCGCCCTGTACGAGTTCAACTACAAGAAGCAGCTCCTCGCCATCCAGGCGGCGCCGGAGGACCGGGCCTGGCAGGAGACCCACGACGACATCTTCTCCGAGGAGTTCCTCCTCGAACGGCCGCTGCTGGCGGCGATCCGCCGCACCGGCCCGACCGTCCTGCTCATCGATGAGGCCGACAAGGCCGACGTCGAGGTGGAGGGGATGCTGCTGGAGGTCCTGTCGGACTTCCAGGTCACGATCCCCGAGCTCGGCACCGTCGAGGCCGTCCGGCGCCCGTTCGTGCTGATCACCTCGAACGCCGCCCGGGAGCTGTCGGAGGCGCTCAAGCGCCGCTGCCTCTACCTGCACCTCGACTACCCGGCGCCCGAACGGGAACGCGACATCGTCCTCGCGCAGGTCCCCGGCATCGAGGCGGAGCTCGCCGAGCAGCTCGTCCGGACGGTCGGGACGCTGCGGGCGCTCGAGGTCAAGAAGGCCCCGTCGATCGCCGAGACCGTCGACTGGGCGCGCACCCTGCTCGCCCTCGGGCTGGACGACCTGGACGAGGCGGCCGTCGCCCGCACCCTCGGCGTGGTGCTCAAGCACGCGTCCGACCAGGAGCGCGCGACGAAGGAACTGGGGCTGGGCTGACATGGCGTCGCTCGTCGACCGGCACACCGGGTTCGTGGCGGCGCTGCGCGAGGCCGGGCTGCCGGTGTCGGTCGCCGAGGGCCTGGACGCGGTCCGCGCCATGCAGGCCGTCGACCTGCTCGACCGGGCGGCGCTGCGCGCCGCGTACGCCGCCACGGTGGTCAAGCGGCCCGCGCACCGGCTCGCGTTCGACCGGCTGTTCGACCTGTGGTTCCCGGCCGCCGTGGGGGACGGCGCGGGCGCACCGCCCGGGCGTCCCGCGCGGACGCTCGGGGCCGACGGGCGGCCCGTGCCCGCGCCGCTGGACCCGCGGGTGCGGCTGCGCCGGGAGGAGCTGGCGGACCTGCTGCTGACCGGGGACGACGCGGGCCTGCGGCAGTTCGCCCGCACGGCCGTCGCCGAGTACGGGCGCCCCGAGGGCCAGGACGCCTGGTTCTCCTCGGGCGTCCTGCGCGCTCTGTCGCCCGAGACGCTCATGGCGGGGCTGCTGAACGCCGTCCTGCAGGGGCGGGAGCGGGGCGGGATGGCGGAGCGGATCGCGCGGCGCACCCTCCGCGACCGCATCGCCCGGTTCGAGGACCTCGTCGCGGGTGAGGTGCGGCGCCGCATCGCCGAGGACACCGGCGTCGAGCGGACCGCCCGGCTGACCGTCCGGCCGCCGCTGGAGCGCCTCGACTTCTCCAGCGCGGGCCGCGCCGAGCTGGACGCGCTGCGCCGCGAGGTGTACCCGCTGGCGCGGCGCCTCGCCACCCGGCTCGTCCAGAAGCAGCGGCGCGGCGACCGCGGGCGGCTCGACTTCCGCCGCACCGTCCGCGCGTCCCTGGGCAGCGGGGGAGTGCCGCTGACCACGCACTACCGGCCGCGCCGCCCGCACAAGCCGGAGCTGGTCGTGCTGTGCGACGCCAGCGACTCGGTGTCGGCGTTCGCGCACTTCACGCTGCTGCTGACGTTCGCGCTGCGCGAGCAGTTCACCAAGGTGCGGGCGTTCGCGTTCATCGACGCGACGGACGAGATCACCAAGTACTTCCAGCCGGGCGCGGACGTCGCCGACGCGATGACCCGGATGGCGGCCGAGGCGGACCTCGTCTGGATCACCGGGCGCTCCAACTACGGGCACGCGATCAAGGTGTTCGCCGACCGGTACGGGGACGCGGTGGGCCCGAAGACGTCGCTGCTGATCCTCGGCGACGCCCGGTCCAACTACGGGGAGCTGTCCCTGCCGATCCTGCGGGAGCTGGTGGACCGCGCCCGCCACGCGCACTGGCTGAACCCCGAGCCGCGCCGGCTGTGGGACACCGGCGACTCCGCCGCGTCCCGGTACGGCGAGATCGTGGAGATGCACGAGTGCCGCAACCTCGCCCAGCTCGCCGCCTTCGTCGAGGACCTGGCCTAGCGCTCCCGGATGGCGAGGGCCAGGGCGGCGTACGCGAGCGCCGCGACGGCCGAGACGACGAGCGCGACGTTCGTCCCGTGCGCCAGCGCGGACGGGTCGTGCCCGGAGCCGGTCGCGACCGCCCCGACGATCGCGACGCCGACGGACGCGCCGATGTAGCGGGCGGTGTTGTTCGCGCCCGACCCCATGCTCGCGCGGTCGGCGGGCACGCTGTCGACGGCGAGCCGCGCGAGCATCGCGTTCGTCAGCCCGCTCGCGACGCCCGCGACGGCGAGGCCCGGCGCGAGGTGCCACCACGGCGCCCCCGGCGCGAACACCGCCATCGCCAGCTCGCTCACCCCGGCAAGTGCGAACCCGGCCGCCAGCAGCCGGCGGACGGGCAGCCGGGCCGGGAGGCGGTGCGCCTGCAGCGCCACGAGGAACGACAGCCCCGACCAGATCGCGAGGACGAGCGCCGCCGCGAGCGGCGACATGCCCATGACCAGGCTCATCATCGTCGCCGCGTACGTCATGACGCCGATGACCGCGAGCCCGGTGACCAGCGCGCCCGTCACCGACAGCAGGAACGCGGGGCGCCGGAACAGCGCGAGGTCGACCATCGGGTCGCGGCGCCGCGCCTGGAGCGCGACGAACGCGGCCAGCAGCACGGCCGCCGCGGCGGACAGGGCGAGGACGCCGGGGCTCGTCCAGCCGGTGCGGCCCCAGGTGATCGCCGCGACCAGCGCCCCCACGCCGAGGCTCATCGTGACCAGGCCGGGGAGGTCCAGCCCGCGCGGGCGCTCGGCGCGGGACTCCTCCAGCGCGCGGGACGCCACCACGGCGAGCAGCGCCGCCGCGGCGACCGTCGCCCAGTACCAGAGCCGCCAGCCGCCCAGCACGGTCAGCCCGGCGGCGGCGATCGGGCCGAGGGCGATGCCGAGGCCGACCATCGCGCCCCACGTGCCGGTGGCGCGGGCGCGGCGCGGTCCCTGCTCGAAGGACGCGGCGACGATGCCGAGGCCGGTCGCCAGCAGCGCGGCGCTCGCGGCGCCCTGCACGACCCGGCCGGCGACGAAGGTGAGGGCGTCCGGCGCGAGGGCGCACGCGACGCTGGAGACGGCGAGGACGGCCGCGCCGAGCACGAACGTCCGCTTGCGCCCGTGGTCGTCGGCGAGGCTGCCCACGGCGAGCAGCGCCGCCGCCAGCCCCAGGCTGATCGAGCTCATCAGCCAGATCTGCGCGGTCGCCCCCGCGTGCAGGCCGCGGGCGGTGTCGGCGAGCGTCGCCGCCGGGGCGCAGTAGTTCATGAGCGCCAGCAGGGTGGCGGCGGCGGGCAGCGCGAGCGCCGCGGAGGGGCCTTCCGCGCGGCGCCCGCGCGCCGCCGGTGTCGCCAGGGTCGTCATGCGCACTCCCAAGGTGGTCCGGCGAACGGCCGGCCCGGGCGACGGGCGGCCCCGGGGCGGTTCGTTCAATGAACTCGGCGACCGTAGCACGGCTTGGTTCGTTCAATGAACCCCTGCTGGGTTAGTGTGGGCGCATGGCACTCGGCAAGGACTACGCGGCGCAGGACTGCTCGCTGGCCCGCGCCCTGGAGGTCGTGGGGGAGCGCTGGACGCTGCTGATCGTCCGTGACGCCATGTACGGCGTCCGGCGGTTCAGCGACTTCCTCGTCCATCTGGACATCCCGCGCGCGGTGCTGTCGGCGCGGTTGCAGTCCCTCGTCGAGGCGGGCGTGCTCGCCAAGGACGGGCACGACTACGTGCTCACCGGGATGGGCCGCGACCTGTGGCCGGTCGTGCACGGCCTCGCCCGGTGGAGCGAGGAGCACATGTCCGCCGAGCCGTGCCGCCTGTTCGTCCACATCGGCTGCGGCGCCCGCGTGCGGCCCGACGGGACGTGCCCGTCCTGCGGCGAGGTCGTCCCGATGGAGGACCTGGAGATCCACGCCGGGCCGGGCGTCCGGCACCGCGACGACCCCGTCAGCCGGGTCCTGCGCTCCCCGCACCGGCTGCTGGAGCCCATCCGGACCTGACCGCCGCCCCTCGGGCCGCTCGGGCCCTCAGGTCCCCAGGGCGCGCGCGATGAGCTCGGCGACGGCGTCCGGGTCGAGGTGCTGGCCGGTCACGCTCGCCAGGTTCTCCTGGTAGATCAGCACCGCCGTGAACGTCGCGGCCGCGACCTCCAGCCGCGCCTGGTCGCCGCGCGCGCCGGGCAGCGCGAGCTCCAGCGCGTGCCGCGCCCGCAGGAACACCTCGCCGTTCAGCCGCCCGAGCCGTTCCCGGACGGACGTGTGCGTGTCGGCCTCGCGGAACAGGATGCGGCGCATCGCGGGGGACGCCCGCAGCGGCAGCTTGCGGGCCAGCCGCGACAGGGTGCCCGCCGGATCGCCCGGCACCGCGTCGTCCAGGCCGCCGCCGGACGCGTCGAGCTCCTCGACGAACGTGCGCTCGTCGATCAGCGCCACCAGGACGTCCATCTTCTGCGGGAAGTAGTGGAACACGAGCCCCTTCGGGACCTTCGCGCGGCGCGCGATGCGCGCCGTCGACGTGGCCTCGTAGCCGCGCTCGGCGAACAGCGCCTCGGCCGCGTCCAGGATCCGGGTACGGGACGAGACCTCCCCGGCGCCGCCCGCCGCCGGCTCGAGGTCGGGCTCGTGCTTCCCGGACGACCGCGTTCTCATCGGCGCTCCCCCCACATGCCGGACGGCCCCGGACGCGCGGGCGTCCGGGACCGCATCGGGTTCAGGTTCAGGTCGCGGCCGGGGTGCGGCCGCGCGCCTGGGTGGCTCCCCACAGGCCGACGATAGTCGCCACGGCGCCGACGATCCATGCCGTCCAGGCCGCCGCGTCGGCGCCGGTGAAGCCGAACGCCCACGGCGACACGAAGATCAGCAGCGCGAACGCGGTCGCCGTCCACGCCGACGGGCCGGCCGCGCCGAGCAGCGCGTACAGGCCCGCGAGCGCCAGCAGGGCGCCGAGCACCATGAGCGGCTGCTCGCCCGCGTCGTCGGCCCACAGGTTGGGGGCCAGCAGCGCGACGAGCCCGGCCACGAAGGCCACCCCGTCCTGCCACGCGAACTTGTCCATGTGCACCTCCGGGGGGTCGTGTTCCAGCCAAGTTCGGTACCGGAGAGGGTGCCCTGATTGACCGACCGGTCAATCTGACCGAAAGGACTGATCCATCCCTCTTTCGGGTGACATGGCCGGTACCGGCGGACAGCCGGGCCGACCGGCTACCCTGCACGCCCATGGAGACCGATACGGCGGACGATCCGGCCCCGGGGCCCGGCGCGGCGCTCGCCCCCGCGCCCGCGCCGCGGGCCCGGCGGACCCTGCTCGGCCCCCTGTGGCGGCTGATCGACGGGCGCCCCGGCGACTCGCGGGCCACCGTCGCGCGGCGCGCCCGGGTCCTGGTCACGATCGCCACCGGCCTGGCCAACCTCGGCGGCGCGCTCGTCGTGCTGCTGTTCGCCGTTGTCGTCCCCGACCCGGTCGGCGACGTCTCCGACCGCATCAAGCTGATCAACCTGGTCGTGTTCACCGTCTACGTGGCCGCCGCGGTCCCCGTCGGGCTCGTCCTCGGCGAACGGTTCTTCCGCCGCGTCCACCGCCTGGTCGAACGGCACGACGAGCCGCGGCGCCGCGAACGCTCCCTCCTGCTGTACGGGCCGCTGCGGCTGATGGCCCTGCACCTCACCCTGTGGGGCATCGGGACGGTCGGCTGGGTCCTGATCAACCTGCCGTTCTCCTGGCTGCTCGCCGTGAAGCTCGGCCTGACCAGCCTGCTCGGCGGCCTCACCACCTGCACGATCGTCTACCTGCTCACCGAGCGGCTGCTCCGCCGCGCGGTGACCACCGCGCTGCGCAGCGAGCTGCCGCGCCGCACCGGCCTGCCCGGCGTCGTCGCCCGGTCCGTCCTCGCGTGGGCGCTCGGCACCGCCGTCCCGATCCTCGGCCTGATCACCCTGGCCGTCGGCTCGTTCCTCATCGCGCGGATCACCGTCCGGGACTTCGCCGTCGCGGTCCTCACCCTCGGCGGCATCGCGCTGGTCGTCGGCTTCCTCGTCACCTACGGGGCGGCCCGCGCGATCGCCGACCCGGTCGAGTCCGTCCGGCACGGCCTCGCCCGCGTCCAGCACGGCGACCTCGACGTCGAGGTGCCCGTCTACGACGCGAGCGAGGTCGGCCTCCTGCAGGCCGGGTTCAACCACATGGCCGCCGGCCTGCGCGAGCACGAGCGCCTCCGGGACCTGTTCGGCCGGCAGGTCGGCGCGGACGCCGCCCGCGTCGCCGTCGAGCGCGGCGTCGACCTCGGCGGCGAGCTGCGCGAGGTCGCGGTGCTGTTCGTCGACATCATCGGGTCCACCCGGCTCGCCGTGGACCGCCCGCCCGCCGAGGTCGTCAAGCTCCTCAACGACTTCTTCGCCGTCGTCGTCGAGGTCGTCGGCGCGCACGGCGGCTGGATCAACAAGTTCGAGGGCGACGCCGCCCTGGCGATCTTCGGGGCGCCGGTCGACCTGCCGGACGCGCCCGCCCGCGCGCTCGCGGCGGGCCGCGAGCTGGCCGCCCGGCTGCGCGCCGAGGTCCACGGGGTCGAGGCGGCCGTCGGGGTCTCCGCCGGGGAGGCCGTCGCCGGGCACATCGGCGCCGAGGAACGCTTCGAGTACACCGTGATCGGCGACCCGGTGAACGAGGCCGCGCGGCTCACCGACCTCGCGAAGACCACGCCCGCGCGCGTCCTCGCCGCCGGATCGCTCCTCGACGCCGCCGGTCCGGACGAGGCCGCGCGCTGGGCCCTCGGCGACGAGGTCGTCCTGCGCGGCCGCACCAGCCCCACCCGCCTCGCCGCGCCCGCCGCCGACCCGTCCTAGGGGACGGGACCGGGCGGGCGCGGCGGGGCGGTGCGAGCCGTGTCAGTGGCCGCGGGCGATCCACTCCTCGAGGTGCGGTGCCTCGGCGCCGATCGTGGTCGCGTCGCCGTGGCCGGTGTAGACGACGGTGCCCTCCGGGAGCGTCAGCAGCCGCTCCCGGATGGACGCGATGATCGTCGGGAAGTCGGAGAACGACCGCCCGGTCGCCCCGGGACCGCCCTGGAACAGGGTGTCGCCCGAGAACACCGCGCCCAGCTCGGGCGCGTGCAGGCAGACGGCGCCGGGGCTGTGACCGGGAGTGTGCAGGACGGTCAGGTCCGTGCCGGCGACCGTGACGACCTGGCCGTCCGCCAGGACGCCGTCCGGGTCGCGGTCGGGGTGCCGCTGCTTCCACAGCATCAGGTCGTCCGGGTGCAGCAGGACGGGAGCCCCCGTGGCGTCGGCGAGGGCGGGCGCCGCGTCGATGTGGTCGTCGTGCCCGTGCGTCGACACGATCGCCACCAGCCTGCGGCCGTCCAGCGCCCGGTGGATCGCCCCGTCGTCGTGCGCCGCGTCGATGACGATCGCCTCGTCGTCGTCGCCCACGATCCACACGTTGTTGTCGACGTCCCAGGTGCCGCCGTCCAGCGAGAACGTCCCGGACGTGATCAGGTGGTCGATGCGGGCCGCCATCAGAGCATCACCACCGAGCGCAGGACGTCGCCGCGGTGCATCTTGTCGAACGCCGCCTCGACGTCGCCGATCCCGATCGTCTCGGTGACGAACGCGTCGAGGTCGAGGCGCCCCTGCAGGTACAGGTCGATCAGCATCGGGAAGTCGCGCGAGGGCAGGCAGTCGCCGTACCAGGACGACTTCAGCGACCCGCCGCGGCCGAACACGTCCAGCAGCGGCAGTTCGAGCTTCATCTCGGGCGTCGGCACGCCGACCAGCACGACCGTCCCGGCGAGGTCGCGGGCGTAGAACGCCTGCTCGTAGGTCTCCGGGCGGCCGACCGCCTCGATCACGACGTCCGCGCCGAACCCGCCGGTCAGCTCCCGCACGGACTCGACGACGTCGGCGTCCTTCGCGTGGATCGTGTGCGTGGCCCCGAGGGACGTCGCGGTGGCGAGCTTGCGCTCGTCCAGGTCGATCGCGATGATCTTCGCGGCGCCGGCCAGCCGCGCGCCGAGCACCGACGCCGCGCCGACCCCGCCGCAGCCGATGACCGCGACCGAGTCGCCCCGGCCGACGTTGCCGGTGTTGATCGCCGCGCCGAGGCCCGCCATCACGCCGCAGCCGAGCAGCCCCGCGACCTCCGGCTTCGCCGCCGGGTCGACCTTCGTGCACTGCCCGGCGGCCACCAGCGTCTTGTCGGCGAACGCGCCGATGCCGAGCGCGGGCGTCAGCTCCGTGCCGTCGGCGAGGGTCATCTTCTGCGAGGCGTTGTGGGTGTCGAAGCAGTACCACGGGCGTCCCCGCAGGCACGCCCGGCACTGCCCGCACACGGCCCGCCAGTTCAGCACCACGAAGTCGCCCGGCGCGACCTCGGTGACGCCCTCGCCGACGGACTCGACCACCCCGGCGGCCTCGTGACCGAGCAGGAACGGGAACTCGTCGTTGATCCCGCCCTCCCGGTAGTGCAGGTCGGTGTGGCAGACCCCGCACGCCTGGACGTCCACCACCGCCTCCCCCGGGCCGGGGTCGGGGATCGTGATCGTCTCGATCCGCACCGGCTCCCCCTTGCCGGGTGCGACGACCCCGCGTACCTGCTGCGCCATGCTCGTGTCTCCTCGTCGTTGCGGTGTCCGACGACCCTATAAACCCTTGCCCCGCACGTCCCACGCCACTTTCATCAACCGGAAAAATTGCTCCCGGCCGGGGCGGGAGGCGGCGGTGCACGACCACGGAGGGACACCGGACCCGCTCAGGTAGCGGTCCGGAGATCGCCAATGCGGGTGTGGAGCGCGCGGCGGCGGCGCCTGAAGGCTGTGGGGACCGATCACGGAAGGGGATCCCATGATCCGTCCCACCGCCCGCATGACCGCCCGCGTCACCGCCGGTCTCGCCGCGGGAGCCATCGTCTCGGGCGCCGTCACCGCCGGCGCGCTGGCCGCCGACGCCCCGCCCCGCGCGGGCGCCGCCGCCGAGGCCGCCGGGCCCGGGCACGGCGACGCCCGGCGGGGCAGCCCGGTGTCGGCGCGGCACCTCGGCGGCATGACCGCCGCCGAGATCCGCCCGTGGCTGGCGGGCGCCGACTTCGACACCGCGTCCGTCCGGTACGGCGTGGACGTCCACCGGCTCGTCTACCGGACGATCGACGCGCACGGCCGGCCGACCACCGCGAGCGGCCTGCTGGTGCTTCCGCGGACCGCCGAGCGGCGGCTGCGCACGGTCTCGTACACGCACGGGACGACCAGCTACAAGCCGGACGCCCCCTCGGTCGCGGACGACGCGTGGGCGCGCGGCCCGGCCGTCGCCTTCGGCGCCGCCGGGTTCGCCGCCGTCGCCCCCGACTACCTGGGCCTCGGCGAGGGACCGGGCGTCCACCCGTGGAAGCACGTGCCGTCCGAGACGTCGGCGGCGCTGGACATGCTGCGGGCGGCCCGCGCGTTCGCGCCGCGCCGCGGCCGCGTGCTCGAGCGGGACGTCATGGTCACCGGGTTCTCGCAGGGCGCGTCGTCCGCGCTGGGGCTGGCGCGGGCGCTGCAGGAGGGCGCCGACCGCCGGTTCCGGGTCCGCGCGGTCGCGCCGATCAGCGGCGCCTACGACTTCCGCGGCTCGGAACTGCCCGCGCTGCTGAGCGGCGAGATCGATCCCAGGATGGGCGTCGCCTACGCGGCGTACCTGCTCACGTCCTGGAACCGGGTCTACGGCGGCGTCTACCGGGAGCCGTCGGAGCTGTTCCGGGAACCGTACGCCGCCCGCGTCGAGAAGTACTTCGACGGCACCACGCCCGGCCCCGTCATGCTGCGGGGCCTTCCCGGGACGCTCGGCGAGCTGCTCACCCCGCGCGGCCTGGACCTCCTGCGTAACCCGGCGGGGACGTTCGCCGAGGGGCTCCGCGTGGACGCCGAGGTCTGCACGGCCTGGACGCCGCGCGCGCCCGTCCGGCTGTACCGGATGGACGGCGACGAGCAGGCGGTCACCGCGAACACCGCGGCCTGCGCGGCGTCCTTCCGGGAGCGCGGCGCGCCGGTGTCCGTCGTCGACCTGGACGACCGGCTCCACGAGGGGTCGCGGCACCTCGGGTCGAACGTGGCGGCGACGGGCCTGGCGGTCCGCTGGTTCGCCGGGCTGCGCTGACCCCCGGCCGCGCGCTCAGTGGAAGCGGATGACCTGCAGCTTGTCGGCGGTGTTCCGGTCCAGGACGGTGACCCCGGCGGCGGGCGGGACGGCGCCGCCGCGGGCGCTGTCGAGCAGCGGCCGCCAGCGGCGGCAGTGCCGCTGGAACGTCGTGCGGGTGACCACGCGGCCGCGGGCGAACTGCCCGGCCCGCGCCGTCTCGGGATCGACGTCGATCAGGATCAGGTGCACTCCGCCGCCGTGCAGCCGCGCCATCCACGCGAAGAGGTGCAGGATGTGCGGCCAGGTGCCGCGGGTGTGCGCGACGACGCCGCGGCCGCGCAGCACGGCCCGGCCGATCCGCCACACGTGCGTGGTGTGGATCAGCGGGGTGCGCAGGACCGCGGGCAGCGGGCGCAGCCGCCGCGCCCACCAGTTGCGGGACTGCCCCGAGTCGATCACCAGCACGTCGCCCGCGGGCACCGGTGCGATCTCGTCTCCCCGCAGGCCGTACAGCCGGTTCAGCAGCGTGCTCTTGCCGGCGCCGGGCAGGCCGGCGACGAGCACGAGGGAGCCGGCCGGGTAGTGCAGCGCCGGGCCCGGATCCACCTCGTCGATGTCGTGGATGTCGTTCTCCTGGCCGCCGGATGTGTGCTTGGAGAAACGAACACCCCCCGCCGGTTGTTCCGGAGGGGGCGGCGGCCGGGTGCGGCCGGGCCCGCGCGGCCGGTCACCAGCCGCGGGCGCGCCACTCCGGCAGGGCCGGACGCTCGCGGCCGAGCGTCGAGTCCTTGCCGTGCCCGGGGTAGAACCAGGTGGCGTCCGGGAGCCGCGCGAACACGCGTTCCTCCACGTCGGCGAGGAGCTGCTTGAACAGCGTCGGGTCGCCCCAGGTGTTGCCGATGCCGCCGGGGAACAGGCTGTCCCCGGTGAACAGGTGCGGCCGGTCGGCGAGCTCCCCGCCCGCGTCGTACAGCAGCGCGATCGAGCCGGGCGTGTGCCCGCGCAGGTGGATCACCTCGAGCGCGGCGCGCCCGACCCGGACGGTGTCGCCGTCCTCGACGGGCTCGGCGACCGGCTCGGGCAGCGCCTCGGCGTCGCGGGGGTGCGCGACGACGGGCGCGCCGGTCGCCCGCGCCACCTCGCTCAGCGCCATCCAGTGGTCCTGGTGCCGGTGGGTGGTGACGATCCGGGCGAGCGGGCCGTCGCCGACCAGCTCCAGCAGCCGGGACGCCTCGTTGGCCGCGTCGACCAGGAGCTGCTCGCCCGTGGCGGTGCAGCGCAGGAGGTAGGCGTTGTTGTCGTACGGGCCCACCGAGACCTTCGTGACCGCCAGGCCCGGCAGTTCCCGGACGTCGGGCCGCCCGCCGGGCTCGACGTTCCCCGTGTAGGTCATGGGTCCTCCTCGAAGGCCGCGTTCGATGCCGGACGACCATCTTCCCCCATCGGGCGCGGCGGGCACGGTCCGGCCGGGCCGTGCGGGCGCGGCGGAATTGCGTCACGTGACTCAGCCGCAACGTGCACTGGTGGGCGGAAAACTTCCGGCCGCGGCCGCACCATGGGCATTGGCAGATCAGGTTCGACCGTGAGGACGGTGGGACGATGCAGGTGGATCGGCGGGTCACCGCGTCACGTCCCGGACCGCGCCCGGAGCCGCCCGAGGACCTCCTCGGGCAGGCGTGCGCGCTGGTCCGGCTCTGCGGGCAGGACGCCGCGATCGCGGCGGTGCTGCTCACCCTGGTGCTGGTCGGCACCGTCACGCGCCTGGCGGCCGGGCTGCCCGGCCTCACCGCGCTGGCGCTGCTCCCCGTGCTCGCCGCGTCGTTCGCGACGTCGGCGGCCCTCGCCGTCCGGTCGCGCCGGACGCTGGTGGCGGTGCTCGGCGAGGTCCGCGGCCGCACCGGCGCGCCGGTCGACCCGTCGGTGCCGTGGACGACGTTCGCGTCGGCCGTCGCGCTCGACGAGGCGGTCCGCGACCGGGAGCTGCGGCGGCTGCTGTCGGCCGCGCACCGCTGCGGCGAGCTGTCCTGGCGGGCGGTCGCGTGGGCCGTGACGACCGCGGTGCTGTTCCTGTTCTGGACGCTCGCGGCGGCGGCGGGCGGCGGGTGACCCGTGCTGGACCACCCTCTCGAGCATCCGCTCGCACCCGACCCGGATCACGGCGCCGACCATGATCAGGGCCACGGCGTGCGCCCGGGCAGCTTCTGGGCGCGGCTCGCGCCCGCGGACCGGCAGGCGCTGCGGGCGATGGGCCGCACCGCCACGATCCCGCCGCGGGGGACGCTGTGCCACCAGGGCGTGGCGGCCCCCGCGGTCTACGTCCTGTTCAAGGAGGTGCCGCGGGCGGCGGGCAACGCCGTCGCCAAGGAGTTCGTGGACTCCAGCGAGGGCGACCAGTCGATCATCGACCTGTTCGGGCCCGGCGACCTCGTCGGCGTCCTCGGCCCGTGGGGGCATCCCCAGCGCGGGACGGTCGCCGCGCTCGACCACGTCGTGGCGCTCCGGGTGGAGCGCCGCAAGTTCCGCAGCCTGCTGGCGGCCAACCCGCGGGTCGCCGAGGCGATGATGCACGCCGTCTCCCAGACCGTCACCTACGGCGGCCGCCGGCACGCCGTGCGCGCCGCCGACCATCCGCAGCGGCTCGCCTACCACCTGCTGGAGCTGGTCCACCGGTTCGGGGAGCGCACGTCGCGCGGCCTGGAGGTGCCGCTGCGGCTCAGCCAGGCCGAACTGGCGAACTGGGCGGGGATCTCCCGCGAGACGCTCGTCCGCTGGTTCCGGCTGTGGCGCGCCAAGGGCATCCTGGACCGGCGTCCCCGCCCGCTGATCATCCTCGATCCGGAGCGGCTGCGCCGCGCCGCGAGCCCCTGGGGGGACGAGTGGCCGGCCGTCGAGCACGCTCCGGTGCCGCCGGAGCCGGGCGGGCTCGCCGCGCGCGAGCCCGTGCGGCTGGAGCCGTCCGGTGCGCGGCCCGACGTGTCGAAACTCCCCGCGGACAACCCCTTCTTCACCGGACGCGACGTCAGCCTGCGCAAGCTCGACATGCTCGTCGCGCAGGCCGAGTGGCCGCGCGCGGTCGTCGTCCAGGGCATGGCGGGGGTCGGCAAGACGGCGCTGGCGCTGCACTGGGCGCACCGGACGGCCGGGCGGTTCCCCGACGGGATCCTGTTCACCGACCTGCGCGGGACGTCCCGCGCCCCCGCCACGCCCGGCGAGGCGATGGGGCAGGTGCTGCGCGCGGCGGGGGTCCCCGGCGACCAGCTGCCGCGCACCGAGGCGGGCCTGGCGGCGCAGTGCCGGTCGCTGCTGGCCGACCGCCGGATGCTGCTGATCCTCGACAACGCCGCCGGGCCCGAGCAGGTGGGGCCGCTGCTGTCGGCGGCCGCGTCCGGCCTGGTGATCGTGACGAGCCGCCGCCGGCTCTCGCCGCTGCTGCGCCGCGTGGACGTCCGCACGCTGGAGCTGCGGGAGCTGGCGGCGCAGGAGGCCGAGGACCTGATCGCGGGCGTGCTCGGGCCGGACGACCCGCGGGTGCCGGGGGAGCGGCGGCAGCTCGCCCGGCTCGCCCGCGAGTGCGGCCGGCTGCCGCTGGCGCTGGCGGTGATGGCGGGCCGGCTCGCCGAGAACCCGGACGAGTCGATCGCGGAGACGGTCCGGGAGCTGACGGCGCACGACGAGGAGACCGCGCCCGGCACGTCCGGCGCGGGCGCCCGGGACGGCGTCCGGGGCCCGGCGGCGCCGGGCGGCGCGCTGCAGGGCGTGCTGAGCCCGACCTTCGAGGTGGCCTACCGGGGGCTGGGCCTCGACCAGCGGGAGTCGTTCCGCAGGCTCGGGCTCGTCGCCGGGCCCGACTTCACCGCCGCGGCCCTCGCCGCCCTCCTGGACCGGACGGAGGACGAGGCGCGCGACTGCCTGGAGGGACTGCGGCAGGCGTACCTGGTCCAGGACACGGCGCCCGGCCGCTACCGGATGCACGACCTGCTCCGCGAGTTCGCGCGCGGGCGCGCGCTCGTCGAGGACGACGACAGCGACCTGCAGGCCGCGCAGCGGCGGCTGCTGGCCGCGTACCTGGCGGGGGCGCGGGCGGCGGGGGAGCGGCTCGGGGCCCCCGCGCGCCCCACCGTGGCTCCGGGCGCGGGCCCGGGACCGGCCGCGGGCGTCCGGGGGAGGGCGTCCCGCCCGGGTCCCGGCCAGGACGCGCGGGCCGCCGGGCTGGCCTGGTTCGAGGCCGAGCGGCGCAACCTCGTCGCGGCCGTGCACCAGGCGGCCCGGCTCGGCCTGCACCGGACGTGCTGGGAGCTGGCCGACGCCCTGTTCGACTTCCAGCGCCTCCGGCGGTACGGCGAGGACAACGTCGCGGTCCTGCAGGCCGGCCTGCGCGCGGCGCGCGCCGAGGAGGACTGGGCGGCCGCCGCCGTCATGCTGCACGACCTCGCCGTCGCGCACGTCGAGCTCGACCGCTCCCAGCAGGCCGTCGGGTACGGGGAGGACGCGCGGCGCGGGTTCCGGGCCGTCGATCCGCCCGACCGGTACGGGGAGGCCGCGACCCTGGCGACGCTCGCCGACGTGCACGCCGCCCTGGGCCGCTACCCGACCGCCATCGACCACGCGCGCCGCGCCCTCGCCGCCCACGGCGAGCTGGGGGACGACGGGGGCGTCGCCCAGGCGCACGACACGCTCGCCCGCGCCCACGTGGGGCTCTCCGACCATGAACGGGCGCTCGAGCACGCGGACCGGGCGCTCGCCATACGCCGCCGGATCGGCGACATGCCCGGCGTGGCGGGAACCCTGTTCACCCTGGCGAGGGTCCACCGCCGCTGGGGGAACGTCCGGGACGCCGTCCTGCACGCCCTGGAGGCCCTTTACATCCGCCAGGAGCAGGCCGACCAGCTCGGTGCGGCGCAGGCGCTGACCCTTCTGGCGCGCATGCACGCCTCCCTCGGCCAGCGCGACCTGGCCATGCAGGACGCCGAACAGGCCCTGCGCACCTACCGCGCACTGGGCGCGCGCCACGGGGAGGCGCGCGCGCTGACCACCCTCGGGATGCTGACGTGCGACGCGGCGCGGTTCGCGGAGGCGTTCACCTACTGCGGGGACGCCCTGCGCCTGCACCGCGACGTCGGCGACCGGCACGGCGAGGCCGAGACGCTCGCGCAGATCGGCGTCGTCCACCTGCGGCTCGGCCGCCACCGGGAGGCCCGCGAGCACCTGCTGCACGCGCTGGAGGTGCGCCGGGAGATCGGCGACCGGCACGGCGAGGCCAGCGACCTCGAGCACCTGTCGGTGGTCATGCGCCGCCTCGGGCGCCCGCAGGAGGCGTTCGTCCTCGGCCTGGAGGCCCTCGACCTGTGGCACCGGCTCGGCGCCCGCGGCAGGCTGGCCGGCACGCTCGGCAGCCTCGCCCGCACCTACCTGCGGCTCGGGCTGCCGGAGGACGCCGAGCGGGCCGCGCAGCAGGCGCTGGGCATCCGCCGCGCCGCCGGCGACCGGCACGGGCTCGGCGTCGGCACCGACACCCTCGCGATGGTGCTGCGCCGCAGCGGCCGCCCGCACGACGCCCTGCGGGTCGGCCTGGAGGCGCTGCGGCTCATCGGCGAGGCGGGCGACCGGTACGCCGAGGGCACCGCGCTGGTGCACCTCGCCGCCGTCCACATGGACCTGGGCCGCGCCGACGACGCGCTGGAGACCGCGCGGCGCGCGCTGGACCTCGCGGCCGAGCTCGGGGACGCCCGCGAGCAGGCGTACGCGCTGCACGTGATGGCGCGCGCGTCCCAGCTGCGCGGCGAGCACGCGCGGGCGGCCGCGCACTTCGACGCCGAGATCGCCATCCGCCGCGACATGGACGACCATCCGGGGCGGCGCGAGGCCCTCCGCCTGCAGGCCGCGTCGTACCGGGCGCTCGGCGACGCGGACGCCGCCGCCGACTGCGCCCGCCGCGTCCGCGCCCTCGACAAGTGGCTCGAATCGGACCGATCGCTGGAGATGTGACGGAAGACGCTGACCCGTGCCTCCCCGCGGCGTTGACTGGACGGGGGCCGGGCCCCGCCGGGCCCCGCGAGGAGGCGACATGGAGCTCACCCGGTTCTGGGACGCGCTGCCCGACCGCGCCCGGGAGGCGCTGCGGCGCGAGGGGACGACCGTGCTGATGAAGCCGGGGGCGTTCCTCACGCGCGAGCACACCCACACGTCCCAGGTCTTCGTCCTGCACCGCGGCGCCGTGAAGGTGTGGGTCGACCGCGCCGGCGACGCCGCGATCCTGGACGTGCTCGGGCCCGGCGACCTCGTCGGCGAGCTGGAGGCCGTCGACGGCGGCGTCCGGCACGCCAACGTCGAGGCGCTCACCGCGGTGGAGGCGACCAGGCTGACCGCCGACCGGTTCCGCCGCGTCCTGGACGCCCACCCCGGCGCGGTCTGGACGGTCGCGGCCGTCCTCGCCGAACGGCTCCGGGACGCCAACGAGCTCCGCGTCGCGCACTTCCCCGACGACCCCGAGCGCCGCCTCGCGGGCCGGCTGCTGCGGCTGTCGTCGCGCTTCGGGTCCCCGCTCGCCGAGGACGGCGGGCCCGGGAACGGCGCCGCCGCGGGCGTCGAGGTGCGGCTCCCCGTCTCCCAGCAGGACCTCGGGCGGTGGGCCGGGATGGGCCGCCGCAAGGTCGCGCAGATCCTCACCGCCGAGTCCGTCCGCGGCGGACTCGACGTCGCCCGCAACGTGATCGTCGTCCGGTCGGCCGACGCCCTGCGCCGGCTCGCGAACCGCGACTAGGCGAAACCGGCGGGGGCGTGCGGCCACGGCGGAGGCTCCGGGAGCGCCCCGCTGACGGTCACGCCCGCGCCGTCCGACCGTCCGCTCAGCCAGCCCAGCAGCGCGCGGGCCGTCCCGGACGCCTCGGCGCCCGTCGCCTCGCCGAGCACCGCCTCCGCGCCGAGGTCGGTCACGACGATCCGGTGCCCGGCCACGCCGAGCAGCTGCTCGGCGGGCAGCGCCGCCATGTCGGCCAGCGTGCTGCGCAGCGCCCAGTCGACGTACCGGTCGGGCCAGTCGGCGGGCTCGTACCCGGCGGCGAGGTCGGCGTGGTGGGCCTCGACCTCGTGCCAGCGCCGCAGGATCGTGTACCAGGCCGGATGCTCGTAGCCCGCCATCGCCCGCACGCGCACGTCCCAGGCGTCCTCCGGGAGCGCGCGGGCCAGCTCGGCGAACCGCGCCGCGCCGGCGCGCACGTCCTCGACCAGCTCGTCGCGCCCCCGCCCGGCACCCGCCTCGATGTCGGCGTTGCGCCGCTCGATGCTCGGGTACTGCGGGACCTCCGTGCCGGTGCGCGCCCATTCCAGCAGGTTGCACAGCGAGTCGGCGTTCCGGGCGATGTGCGTGGCGACGTGCGCGCGGCTCCACCCCGGCAGCGCCGAGGGCGCGCGCAGGCCGGCGTCGTCCAGCGCGGACAGGGTGGCGGCCAGGCGCGCCACGCCCGAGTCGAGGTCGTCGATGACGTCGCGGGAGAACTTCGAGGTGCTCACGACCGTCCATCCTGACCCACCCGCACGCCGCGTTGCACCCCCGCCGCCTCCCGTTCACAATGCCGATCATGGAATTTCCGATCTGCGTCACCTGCGGCGTCCAGTACGGGGCTCCCCGCCCCGACTGCCCCATCTGCGAGGACGAGCGGCAGTACGTCGGGTGGGACGGCCAGCGCTGGACGAGCCTGGAGGAACTGCGGGCCGCCGGGCACCGCGCGCGGATCGAGGACGAGGGCCTGGACGTCGTCGGCATCGGCACCGAGCCGTCCATCGCGATCGGCCAGCGGGCGCTGCTGCTGCGCACGCCCGCCGGCAACGTGCTCTGGGACATGATCACCCACATCGACAACGACCTGGTCCGCGAGGTGGACGCCCTCGGCGGCATCGACGCGATCGCGATCAGCCACCCGCACTACTACGGCACGATGATCGAGTGGGCGCACGCCTTCGACGCCCCCGTGTACGTCCACGAGGCCGACCGCCGCTGGGTCGCCCGTCCCGACGACTCCGTCGTCTTCTGGACGGGCGACACACGCGAGATCGCCGACGGCGTCACCCTGATCAACGCGGGCGTGCACTTCGACGGCGGCCAGGTCCTGCACTGGCGGGACGCCCGCGCGCTGTTCTCCGGCGACATCCTGCAGGTCGTCAACGACCGCGACTGGGTGAGCTTCATGTACAGCTACCCGAACTTCATCCCCGAACGTCCCCGGACCGTCCGCCGCGCGCTCCGCCTCCTCGAGCCCTACGACTTCGACCGCGTCTACGGTGCCTGGTGGCGCAAGATCGTCTACGCCGACGGCAAGAACGCCGTGCGCCGCTCCGCCGACCGCTACCTCGAGTACGCCCTCGACGACGAGTGACCCCGGGCGGCGGCCCTGGGCGGCGAAGGCCCGGGCCATGGTCTCGACGTCCTGGTACTCGCGCCAGTGCACGACCCGCCCGTCGTCCTCGGCGATGATCGCGTCCGGATCGGCGGTCTCGTGCACGACCACCCGCCGGAACGGTCAGTGGGCGACGTCGCGTTCGGCGATCACGTTGGTGATCCGGGCGCGCACGAGGTACTCGCCGGGGACGGCGTTGCGGGCGCCGAACTCCTCGGCGCGGTCGGCGCCCATGTAGCGGGCGCCGATCGCGGTGGCCCAGCGGCGCATCTCGTCCAGGTCCTCGACGAGGGTCGCCTCGGCCCGCAGCAGCACGAACGAGTACGGCGGCTCCTGGTCGTCGACGCACACCGACAGGCGCGGGTCGCGGGCGAGCGCGCGCCCCTTGACGGTGTCCGCGCCGGTGTTGAACAGCAGGTCGTCGCCGTCGAGGACGAACCAGATCGGCGTCACGTGCGGGGCGCCGTCCTTGCGGGTGACGGCGCACTTGCCCGTGCGGGTGCCCGCGGTGACGAACGCGCGCCACTCGTCGTCGGTCATCTTCTCCATGCCCCCAGTCTGCCTCACAAGATCATCGTGGCGGTCGCTACGGTGGCGGCATGCAGCTCACGACCGCGCACGGGCCCGCGGAGGCCGCTCTCGACGAGCCCGCGGACCCCGCGTTCCTGCTGGTCCTGACGCACGGGTCGAACGGGGGAGTGGACGCCCCGGACCTGCTGGCGGTCCGGGACGCGGCGCTGGGGCTCGGCGGCGCGGTGGCGCGGGTGATGCAGCCGTTCCGGCTGGCGGGGCGCCGGGCGCCCGGGTCGCCGGTGAAGCAGGACGAGGCGTGGCTGGAGATCGTCACGGCGCTGCGGGAGCGGTTCGGGGACGTCCCGCTGGTGCAGGGCGGCCGCAGCAACGGCGCCCGGGTGGCGTGCCGGACGGCGCGGGCCGCCGGGGCGGCCGGGGTGCTGGCGCTCGCGTTCCCGCTGCACCCGCCGCGCAGGCCGGAACGGTCGCGGGCGGACGAGCTGCGCTCGGCGGGCGTGGAGGTGCTCGTGGTGAACGGCGACCGGGACCCGTTCGGCGTCCCGGACCCGGCCGACGCGGCGCGGGTGGTGGTGCTGCCGGGGGAGCGGCACGAGCTGGCGAAGGATCCCGCCGCGGTCGCGGCGGCGGCGGTCCCGTGGCTGCGGCGCTGGGCGGCGTCCCGGACCGCCGTCTCCCCGTGAACGGAATCGGTGTTCGGGCGGATGCGAGGGTTCCCTCTGGGCCCGGAGGGCGGGCCCAGAGGTCCGTGCGGTGGCGCGTGCCCCCGCGGAGCGATCATCGGTGCGGCCGGTCTCCCCGTGGCGACCGGCCCCGGACGGCCTAGGCCGCGGGCGACGCCTGCAGGTCCGTCGGCCGGTGCGGTGCGATGACTCCCCCGTCGGGCAGCAGCTCACCGGTGTCCTCGAAGAGCACGACGCCGTTGCACAGCAGGCTCCACCCCTGCTCGGGGTGCGCGGCCAGCGTGCGGGCGGCGTCGCGGTCGGGTGCGTCGTGCGAGGGACAGGGCGGCTGGTGCGGGCACATGGCGTGCCTCCGGTCTCAACTACTGGTCGGTGGACTTTCCTTAATTGACGCACCCCAGTGTGGAACGGTTCGCCCTCGCCGCCTATAGCCCGTTGGGACGATTGTCCTCTGGTACCGCGGCAGGGGCATTTTGTGACCCGCCTCACCCTGAGGTGCAGTACATAGCGTCCCCCGCGCTCGATAACGGATGAAGAACGACACGCCGAAGATCGGCAAACGTTTCAAAAGGTCCGGCGCCCGTTACCGGGCCGCCCGGTTCCGGCCACCGGATGCGATCGTTTCAGCCGGAGGCGGCCTCCGGGCGCCCTACGATGTCCCCCGGGGGAGCGGGCCGAAGGAGGGGGAGGCCGGTTATGCGCGTCGCGCTGTTCGTCGCGTGCTATGACGACGCGTGGTTCCCCGACACGGGGAAGGCCGTGACGGTGCTGCTCGAGCGGCTCGGCCACGAGGTCGTCCACCCGCCGGGGCAGACCTGCTGCGGGCAGTTCCACTGGACGACCGGGTACCGGCGGGAGGCCGCCGACCTCGCCCGCGCCTTCACCCGGGTCTTCGCCGGCGCGGACGCGATCGTCGCGCCGTCGGCGTCGTGCGCGGCGGCCGTCCGGGACGCCTACCCCCGGATCGCGCGGACCGTCCGCGACCCGGGCCTGGCGGGCGCCGCCGAGGCCCTCGCCGTGTACGAGCTGACCGAGTTCCTGGTGGACGTCCTGGACGTCACCGACGTCGGCGCCTACTACCCGCACCGGGTCACCTACCACCCGACGTGCCAGTCCGCGCGGGCCCTCGGCGTCGCCGACCGCCCGGAGCGTCTCCTGCGCGCCGTGCGCGGCCTGGAACTGGTCGACCTGCCCGCCGCCGGCGAGTGCTGCGGGTTCGGGGGCGCGTTCGCCATGAAGAACGCCGACGTGTCCGTCGCGATGGTCGCCGACAAGATCCGGCACATCCGCGACACCGGCGCCGACGTCGTGTGCGCCGTCGACAACTCCTGCCTCGCGCACATCGGCGGGGCCCTGTCGCGGCTGCGGGGCGGCGTCCGCGTCGCCCACCTGGCCGAGATCCTCGCCGGGACGGGGCCCGCGTGACGGCCCCCGGCAGCGAGCCGCCGGACGCCCTGGCGTCGGCGATCGCGCCCGGCGCGGCGCCCGCCGCCGGGGCGCGGGCGTCGCGGTTCGCCGACGCGGCGCGGCCCGCGCTCGCCGACACCCGGCTGCGCCGCAACCTGGGCGTGGCGGTCGCCGCCGCCCGCGACCGCGCCGCCGCGGCCGCCGCGGAGCCCGCCGACTGGGAGGAGCTGCGCGACGCCGGGCGCGCCCTGCGGGACGCGGCGCTCCTCGACCTCGACACGCACCTGGAACGCCTCGAACGCGCCGTCACCGAGGCGGGTGGCACGGTCCACTGGGCCGTGGACGCCGCCGAGGCACGCCGGATCGTCACCGGGCTGGTGCGGGCCGCGGGCGCCCGCGAGGTGCTGCAGGCCCCGTCGGCGACCGTCCGGGAGGCGGGCCTGCCCGACGCGCTCGCCCGCGCCGGCGTCACCGTCCGCGCGACCGGCCTCGGCGACCTGATCGTCCGGCTGGGGGAGGAGGCGCCGACGCACCTGGCGTCCCCGGCGCTGCACCGCGACCGCGCCCAGGTGCGGGAGCTGTTCCTGCGGGCGCTGCCGGGCGCCCCGCCGGAGCTGTCCGACGACCCGGCGGCCCTCGCGGCCGCCGCCCGCGCGCACCTGCGCGACCGGTTCGCCGGCGCCCGCGTCGCCGTCACGGGCGCGGCGTTCCTCGCGGCCGACACCGGGACGGCCGTGCTCGTGGAGTCGGGCGGCGAGGGACGGATGTGCGTCACCCTCCCGGACACGCTGATCACCGTCGCGGGCATCGACAAGGTCGTCCCGTCCTGGACCGACCTCGAGGTACTGCTGCAGCTCCTGCCGCGCGCCTCGGCGGGCGACCGCATGACCCCGTACGTGTCGGCGTGGACGGGCGTGCACCCGGGCGACGGGCCCCGCGCGTTCCACCTCGTCCTGCTCGACAACGGGCGCACCGGCGCGCTCGCCGACGAGGTCGGCCGGGCGGCGCTGCGCTGCATCCGCTGCTCGGCCTGCCTGAACGTGTGCCCCGTCTACGAGCGGACCGGGGGCGGCCCGTACGGGCCGGTGTATCCGGGGCCCGTCGGCGCGATGCTCACCCCGCAGCTGCGCGGCGTCGAGAGCGCCGCGAACGCGTCGCTGCCCTTCGCGTCCACGCTCTGCGGCGCCTGCACCGACGTGTGCCCCGTGAAGATCGACATCCCGGAGGTACTGGTGCACCTGCGCGGCGTGGTGGTGGAGTCGCGCCGCGCCCGTCCCGTCCCCACGCCGGAGCTGGTGCTGATGCGGGGCCTGGCCTGGACGATGGCGGACGCCCGCCGCCACCGCCTCGCGGTCCGCCGCGGCACCCGGTGGGCGCGGCTGCTGTCGCGCGGCGGCCGGATCCGGCGGCTGCCCGGCCTGCTCGGCAAGTGGACCGAGGCCCGGGACGTGCCCGCGCCGCCCGCGCAGAGCTTCCGCGACTGGTGGGGGCGCCGGTGAGCGCCCGCGACGAGATCCTGCGGCGGGTCCGCGACGCCCTCGGCGGGGAGCGCGGCACCGCCCCGCCCGTACCGCGCGGCTACGCCCGGCGGCTCACGGCGGAGGAGGCGGCGTCCCGCGCGGACGTCCTCGCGCTGTTCACCGAGCGGGTCGCGGAGAACCGCGCGGCGGTCCGGCACGTCGCCGCCGACGACGTCGGCACCGCCGTCGCCGCCGCGCTGTGGGGGCGGGAGGCGAAGCAGATCGTCGTCCCGGCCGACCTGCCGTTCGGGTGGCTGGCGGAGCTGGAGGGGGTGCGGGCGCTGGCCGACGCGCCCGCCCTGGACGCCGAGGCGCTCGCGGCGGCCGACGGCGTGGTGACGGGCTGCGCGGCGGCCGTCGCGCGGACCGGGACGGTCGTGCTGGACGGCGGCCGCGCGCAGGGACGGCGCGCGCTCACCCTCGTGCCCGACTACCACCTGTGCGTCGTCCACGCCGACCAGATCGCCGGGACGGTCCCGGAGGTCGTCGCGCGGCTCGACCCGGCGCGCCCGCTGACCTGGATCAGCGGCCCGTCGGCGACCCGCGACGTCGAGTCGGTGCGGGTGCCGGGGCCGCACGGCCCCCGGCACCTGGAGATCCTCGTCGTCGAGGACTGATCCGGCGGGCCGGACCCCCGGCCGCTACCGGACGCCGGTCAGGACGACGTCGAGGCCCGCGTCGAAGCGGGCGTCCCAGTTCACCGCGCGGTCGGCGCCGTCCTCGGCGGTGCCGCGCACCTCGAGCGCGGCGTGCCCGATGACGTAGCCGAGCAGGGTGTGCGCGGTGACGGCGGCGGCCTCCTCGGCCGCGCCGCCGAGCCGCAGCATCTCCCGCAGGGACGCGATCGTCGCGGTCAGCGCGGCGGGATTGCGGCGCGTGACGACCAGGGGCAGGACGCCGGCGTGCTCGAGCAGCCGGGCGCGGTAGTCGCGCGCCCAGCCGCGCAGGGCGTCCCCGGCGCGCCCGTCCGGGACGTCCGCCGAGACGGGCGCGGCGGCGACGTGCGCGACGAGGCCGTCGAGGAGCTGCTCCTTGCCGCGGGGGAGGTGGTGGTAGATCGCCATGGCCTCCACCTCGAGCGCGTCGCCGAGGCGGCGCATGGTGAGGCGGCCGAGCCCCTGCCCGTCGACGATCTGCAGGGCGGCCTCGATGATGCGCTCGGTGGACAGCGGCGCGCGGTTCCGCGCGTTGATCGCAGGTTGCCGGACCATGACCAGACCTTACTGCGTAAAGGTCCGGTCCGGCGGCGAAACGCGCCGGAGGCGTCGGAAGCCGGCCTGACCTTACTGCGTAAAGGGCCGAACTTCGGTGTCCCCCGTCACAATGAGCGCGCCACCCGCGTACGCTTGCCTCGATCGGACGCGCCGGGTCGGGGGACCGAACGGCCGGACCGATCGAGAAGACCGTGAGCTTGAGGGAGTGCACCATGCCGCTGGGCCGCCGGGTGAGCAAGGACGTCGCGGAGTCGCACGAGGCCGACCGGGAGCTGGCCGCCGGGTACGCCGAGCGGCTCGCCGCGGCCAACGAGGCGGAGCGGGCGCTGCGCGAGGCGCAGGGCGGCGCGGTGACGCCGGAGGAGCTGCAGGAGCTGACGATCGCGTTCGACGTGGCGCTGACCGAGGCGCTCGCCGCCGCGGAGGCCGCCGAGCGCGCCGCGATGGGCCCGAAGGCGTACCCGACCGACGCGCAGGACGCGAAGGCCCAGCGCGCCGCCGAGATCGCCGCGCGGAAGGCGAAGGCGACCGCGGCCGTCCGCCCGTGGACCGACGAGGTCGACCGGCTGCGCACGGCGCGCGAGGCGCACCGGCTGAGCTTCCGCACGCGGCCGACCGCCGCGGTCTGACGGTCGCCGGTCGGCCCGCGTCCGCGGACGTCCGCCCCGGGGGAGGGGCGGACGACGGGGCCCGGACGTGGGGCGACACAGCGTCACCGGGTGGCAGCGGCCACCGAACTTTGAGAGTCTGCCCTCTCGGGGAGCACCGGGGCGCCCCGCCCGCCGCCGCGCGTTCGCGGGCGGGAGGACGTCCCGGTGGAGAGGGCACAGGTGCTCTGGACGCGGGGGGAAGTCACGTGGAGCGCACGCCGCCGGACCGGTGCCGCGTACTCGAGTCCTACCAGGACGGGGTGCGGGCGATCCGGGAGCTGGCGGGCCGGGCCGGCGACTGGGACGTCCCGACGCCGTGCTCGGACTGGCAGCTGATCGATCTCGCCGGCCATCTGCGGTGCGTCGCCGAAAACTTCCTGGAGTACCTGCAGGACGCGCCGGACAGCCGGCTCGCGAAGCTGTTCGCCCAGGAGGCCGCGACGGCCGTGCTGATCCGGCAGCAGGCCCGGCAGAACGCGGCGGAGCTGGCGGTGCTGCCGCCCGAGACGGGCCCCGACCGGATCATGGCGTTCGGCGTGTCCGCGGGCGCGTACGCCGACCTGATGCCGGACATGTGGGACCGCACCCATCTGATCTACCGGGGCACCAAGTACACCGTGGGCGACCACGCGGGCGCCGCGTGCGTGGAGTGGCACCTGCACGCGTGGGACATGGCCCGCGCCCTCGGCACCGACTACCGGCCGCGCGACCCCGACCTGCTGGTGTCGGCGTGGCACTGGGGCGTCCCGCACCTGCCGCTGGCCTCGGGCGAGGGGTGGGAGGCGGTGCTGCGCGCGTCGGGCCGGTCGCCGCGCTGGCCGGAGCCCGACGCCGCCCCGGACGGCCGCTCCGCCGGGACGTCCGGTGCTTCGGCGGGGCGGGCGCGCACGGGCCGGCAGGCGCCGGGCCGGACGCGGCGCGTCCGTTCGCCCCGCGGGCCCGGCTCCGGGTGAGCCGCCCTCACAGCGTCCTCGGCGGGGTTGTGCGGAGGATGTTGCAGCGCGTGCACGCGCCGCGCCGTCCGGTGTAATCCGCCGTCCCTACCGTCCTTCGGGTGTCCACGAGACGTCTGGAGGAACCGAGCATGACGGCGCTGACCGACGAGTCCGCCGCGCGGCCGGAGGCCGTGCGGCGGGGCGGCCGGTGGATCGATCACTGGGATCCGGAGGACGCGGAGTTCTGGGAGCGCACGGGGCGGCGGGTCGCCACCCGCAACCTGGTGTTCTCGATCTTCACGGAGCATCTCGGGTTCTGCGTCTGGCTGCTGTGGAGCATCGCGGTCCTGCACCTGGCGGACAACGGCACGGCGCTGTCGGTGGGGCAGACCCTCTGGCTGACGACGCTGCCGAACCTGGTGGGCGCGCTGCTGCGGATCCCGTACACGTTCGGTCCGGCGAAGTTCGGCGGGCGCAACTGGACGGTCGTCAGCGGGTTGCTGCTGCTGATCCCGTGCGGGCTGTTCGTGTTCGCGATCGCCAACCCCGGGCTGCCGTTCTGGGCGCTGCTGCTGATCGCCGCGACGACCGGGCTCGGCGGCGGGAACTTCGCCTCCTCGATGTCGAACATCGCGCACTTCTACCCGACGGCGAAGCAGGGGCTGCCGCTGGGGCTCAACGCGGCGGGCGGCAACGTGGGGGTGAGCGTCACGCAGCTGACGATGCCGCCGCTGATCGTCGCCTTCGGCCTGATCGCGGTCGGCTGGGTGTGGATGCCGCTGATCCTGCTGGCGGCCGCCGGGGCCTACCTCTTCATGGACAACCTGACGGGGGCGAGCCGGTCCTACACGATGGCGGAGATGGGGCGGATCGCCGCCCGGCCGCACACGATCGTCATGTCGGTGCTGTACATCGCGACGTTCGGCTCCTTCATCGGGTACTCGTTCTCCTTCGGCGTGCTGATCGGCAACCAGTTCCCCGAGGTGGACGCGTCCAACTACATCTGGATCGGCGCCCTGGTCGGGTCGGCGGCGCGGCCCCTCGGCGGCTGGCTGGCCGACCGGTTCGGCGGGACGACCGTCACGTTCTGGAACTTCCTAGGGATGGGGCTGGGCGTCGTCGCGGTCTGGGGCGGCGTGAACACGGGGTCGTGGGGCCTGTTCCTCGGCGCCTTCCTGTGGGTGTTCGCCTCCACCGGCATCGGGAACGGCTCGACCTACAAGATGATCCCGTCGATCTTCCGTACGCGGGCGGCGGCGCGCACCGCCGGGGACGGCCGGGAGGCCCGGGAGCGCGCGCTGGCGGTGGCGCGGCGGGAGGCAGCGGCGGCCATCGGGCTGATCTCCGCGGTGGGCGCGCTCGGCGGCGCGCTCATCCAGCAGACCTTCCGGATCTCGGTGGAGCGGACCGGGGGGATCGCCCCCGCGCTGGTCGCGCTGGCGGTGTTCTACGGCCTGTGCCTGGTGCTGACCTGGGCCGCGTACATGCGCCGGGTGCGGCTCGGTGACCGGCGCGTGAGCCTGGCGGAGGCCGGGGTGTGACCGGGCCGGGGCCGCGCGCGGCCCGTTGAGAGCCCGCCGGGGGCCGCCACCAGGGGTGGGGGGCGGCCCCCGGCGTTTCCGCGGGTACGGGCGGTGTTCGCGGGTAGGGCGGGGGGTGACGTCACGCGACGCGACGGGGGAAAGGGAACGGCAATGGCGGTCTGCGAGGTCTGCGGGAACGACTACGACATGGCGTTCGAGGTCCACGCGCAGGGGCAGGTGCACACGTTCGACTCGTTCGAGTGCGCCGTGAGCCGGATGGCGCCGGTGTGCGAGAACTGCGAGTGCCGCATCATGGGGCACGGCGTCGACGTGGACGGGCACTGGTACTGCTGCGCCCACTGTGCGCGCGTCGCCGATCCGGAGCGCGGCGTGCAGATCAAGGACGCCGTTCCGGCCTGACGCCGGAACGGCGGTTCAGCGGCGGCCGAGGGCGGGGGTGCCGAACGGCTGCTCGACGCCGTCCTCGAGGTAGACGGCGCGGCCCTCGGCCATGGCGCGCAGCGCCGGCGCCATCCGGCGGGCGACGTGCGGCGGCGCCAGCTCGGGGATCTTCTCCGGCGCGACCAGGACGTGGTCGGACAGCTCGTCGGGCGGCAGCCGGATCGCGTCGGCCTCCGCGCCGGTGATGGAGCCGCCGAAGACGAAGACGTTGACCGAGTCGACGCCGTCCGAGCGCGGTGAGCCCCAGTCGACGCAGGCCAGGCCGTCCAGGCGCGGGACGAGGCCGAGTTCCTCCTCGCATTCGCGCAGGCAGGCCGACAGGGGGGACTCGTCCGCCTCGATGACGCCGCCGGGGAGGAACCAGCCCTCGCTGTAGGTCGGCTTGACCAGCAGGACCCGCCCGAGGTCGTCCAGGAGCAGGGCCGCCGCGGCGCCGCGGGAGCGCGGCAGTGAGGCGTAGTAGGCAAGGTCGGGCATGTACCGAGGTTAGGCGCGATCTTGGTGGGACGGCAGGACGGGGTCGGCGGCCGGGGCCGCATCGTTCCGGGGCGCCGCGGGGTCACCGCGAATCCGTTCGGTAATCGGGTGAAAGGCGACGAAACGGCCATGACAGCGTTCGACAACGCTTGACACGAGATCGTCAGACGCTGAGATTCTCATGCCCCGGACCGGCGCCGGACGACGGCCGTGCGCGCTGCGTGAACGCCTTTTAACACGGCGGTCATCCGCGGGAATCGGCCGCGAAACGGCCACCGGGCAGGCTCGCGGGCATGATCGGGACACCCACGCACTGCCCGTACTGCGCCCTGCAGTGCGGCATGACCCTCCGCCTCGCGGCCCCCGGAGCGCCGCCCGCGTCGCCGCCCGTCGAGGTCACGCCGCGCGACGACGTCCCCGCCAACCAGGGCGGGCTGTGCCGCAAGGGCTGGACGTCGGCGGAGCTGCTCACCGTCCCGGACCGGCTCACGGCGCCGCTGATGCGGGCGCGCCGGGACGCGCCGCTGAGGCCGTGCACGTGGGAGGAGGCGCTCGACCGCGTCGCGGGGGAGCTGCGCGGGCTGCGGGCCGCGCACGGGCCGGACGCCGTCGCGGTGTTCGGCGGCGGGTCCCTGACGAACGAGAAGGCGTACACGCTCGGGAAGTTCGCCCGCGTCGCGCTCGGCACGTCGCAGATCGACTACAACGGGCGGTTCTGCATGTCGTCGGCCGCGGCGGCGTCCGGCCGCGCGTTCGGCATGGACCGCGGCCTGCCCGGCCCCGTCACCGACCTCGCCGAGTCCGGCGCGGTGCTGCTGGCCGGCGGGAACGTCGCCGAGACCATGCCGCCGTTCATGCGGCACCTCACCGCCATGCGCGACCGCGGCGGCGCCCTCGTCGTGATCGACCCGCGCCGCAGCGCCACCGCCCGGCAGGCCGACCTGCACCTGCAGCCGCTCCCCGGCACCGACCTGGCGCTCGCCAACGGGCTGCTGCACCTGGTCCTCGCCGAGAACCTCGCCGACCACGCCTACATCGCGGCCCGCACCACCGGCTTCGACGCCGCCCGCACCGCCGTCAACTCCTACTGGCCGGACCGCGTCGAGCGGATCACCGGCGTGCCCGTCCCGGCGATGCGCGAGGCCGTCCGGCTCCTCGCGGGCGCCGAACGCGCGCACGTCCTCACCGGTCGGGGCGCCGAGCAGCACGCCCACGGCACCGACACCGTCACCGCGTTCATCAACCTCGCGCTGGCGCTCGGCCTGCCGGGACGCGCCGGGTCGGGGTACGGGTGCCTCACCGGGCAGGGCAACGGGCAGGGCGGCCGCGAGCACGGGCAGAAGGCCGACCAGCTCCCCGGCTACCGGCGCATCGACGACCCCGCCGCACGGGAGCACGTCGCGCGGGTCTGGGGCGTCGACCCCGACTCCCTGCCCGGACCCGGACGGTCCGCGCACGAGCTGCTGTCGGCGCTCGGCGGGCCCGCCGGTCCGCGCGCGCTGCTGCTGTTCGGCTCGAACCCGGTGGTGTCGGCCCCGGACGCCGCCGCCGTCGAGGAGCGCCTCGCCGCGCTCGACCTGCTGGTCGTCGCCGACTTCGTCCCGTCGGAGACGGCCGCGCGCGCCGACGTGGTGCTCCCGGCGGCGCAGTGGGCCGAGGAGTCCGGCACGATGACGAACCTCGAGGGCCGGGTGCTGCGCCGCAGGCGGGCGCTCGCCCCGCCGGACGGCGTCCGCACCGACCTGGCCGTCCTCGCGGACCTCGCGCGGCGGCTGGACGCCCCGGGGGACTGGACGGACGACCCGGCGGAGGTGTTCGCCGAGCTGCGCCGCGCGAGCGCGGGCGGCCCCGCCGACTACTCCGGCATCGACTACGGGCGGATCGAGCGGGAGGGCGGCGTCTTCTGGCCGTGCCCGTCCCCCGACCACCCCGGCACCCCCCGCCCGTTCCTGGACCGGTTCCCGACGCCCGACGGGCGTGCCCGGTTCGTCCCGGTCGGGCACCGCGGCCCCGCGGAGGAGGTCGACGCCGACTACCCCGTGTACCTGACGACCGGGCGGGTCCTCGCCCAGTACCAGTCGGGCGCGCAGACCCGGCGCGTCCCGGCGCTGGCCGAGGCCGAACCGGGCCCGTTCGTCGAACTGCACCCCGACCTGGCCGGACGCCTGGGCGTCGAGGACGGCGACCCGGTGCGGGTCCGCAGCCGCCGCGGCGCGGCGCTCGCGACCGCACGGCTCACCGAGGCGATCCGCGCCGACACGGTGTTCATGCCGTTCCACTGGGCGGGGGAGGGGCGCGCGAACCTGCTCACCAACCCGGCCCTCGACCCGGTGTCCAGGATGCCCGAGTTCAAGGTGTGCGCGGTGCGGCTGGAGCCCGCCGCCCGCCCGGCCCCCGTGAGCGTCTTTTAACACGCCGGTGACAGAAGGGACCCAATCGCGAAACCGCCCCTGCCGAGGATCGAAGCGATCACGAGCCAGGAAGTGGTCGAGAGCCAGGAGGTTGCCGCACGATGAGCACGACCGAAGCGACCCTCGCACCCGAGGCCCGCGCTCCCCAGTCCGTCCGCACGGCACAGCACGGAACGGCACAGAACGGAACGGCACAGAACGGATCGCCGCAGAACGCAACGGCGCAGACCCGAACGGAACGGCGATGGGTCGACGTGTGCGCCTACGCCGACCTCATCCCCGAGCGCGGCGTCTGCGCGATGATCGGCGGGACGCAGGTGGCGGTGTTCCGCACCTTCGACGGGGACCTGTACGCGCTGTCCAACCTGGACCCGTTCAGCGGCGCGCACGTGCTGTCGCGCGGCATCCTCGGGACCCGCGACGGGATCCCCACCGTGGCCTCGCCGATGTACAAGCAGGTCTTCGACCTGCGCACCGGCGTCTGCCTGGACGACCCGCGGGTGGCGCTGCCCGCGTACGGCGTCCGGCGCGCGGGCGGCCGGGTGGAGGTGGCGGTCCCCGATGAGCACCGTCGGTGACGCACTGGCCGGGTTCGCCGTCGGGGTGACCGCGGCCCGCCGCCAGGAGGAGCTCGCGACGCTGCTGGAGCGGCGCGGGGCCCGGGTGGTGCTCGCGCCGGCGATCCGGCTGGTCCCGCTCGCCGACGACACGGGCCTGCTGGAGGCGACCCGCGCGTGCCTGGCCGCGCCGCTCGACCACGTCGTCGTCACCACCGGGATCGGGTTCCGCGCGTGGCTGGAGACCGCCGACGGGTGGGGGATGCGCGACGAGCTCGTCGCCCGCCTCGGCGGCGCCGCCCTGCTGACGCGCGGGCCGAAGGCGCGCGGCGCCGTCCGGTCGGCGGGGCTGCGGGAACGGTGGTCGCCGGAGTCGGAGGGGACGGCCGAGGTCCTGCGGCACCTGCTGGCCGAGGACCTGGCGGGCTCCCGCGTCGCCGTGCAGCTGTACGGCGAGCCGCAGCCGGAGCTGACCGGGGCGCTGCGCGCCGCCGGCGCCGAGGTCGTCGAGGTCCCGGTGTACCGGTGGGCGCCCGCCGACGACCCGACGCCGCTGCACCGGCTCGTCGGGCAGGCCGTCGCCGGGACGGTCGACGCGATCACCTTCACCAGCGCCCCGGCGGTCGCCGCGACGCTGGCCGCGGCCGCCGCGGACGGGCTCGCCGAGCCGCTGCTGGAGGCGATGCGCGGGCCGCTGGTCGCGGCGTGCGTCGGCCCGGTCACGGCGGCGGAGCTGACCGCCCGCGGCGTCCCGACCGTCCAGCCCGAACGCGGCCGGCTCGGCGCGCTGGTGCGGACCCTGGCCGCCGACCTGCCCCGCCGGCGGGCGCGCCGGCTGCGGGTCCGCGGGCTGGCGCTGGAACTGCGCGGCCACGCGGTCGTCCTGGACGGCCAGCTGCGCCCGATCGCGCCCGCGCCGATGGCGATCCTGCGGGCGCTCGCGCGGCGCCCGGGGCACGTGGTGTCGCGGGCGGAGCTGTCCGGGGCGCTGCCCGGACGGCCGATCCGTGCCGCCGACGCCTCGGGGGCGGGCGGCACGGCCGGCGTCCCCGGCCTCGGCGGCGCGGGCGTCCTGGCCCGCCCGCAGGCGGACGAGCACGCGGTGGAGATGGCGGTCGCGCGGCTCCGGCGCGGCCTGGGCCGTCCCGGGATCGTGGAGACGGTGGTCAAGCGCGGCTACCGGCTCGCCTGCGACCCCCGCCAGGGCGCCTCGGTGCCCGCGGGCTGACCCGCCCGCGAACGCCCGTCCCCGCGCACCGACCGGCGTTCCGTCCCGCGTTCCCTCCCGTCTCCGGCCGACACCTCGCGGAAAAGCCGCCGCCGGCCCGGAAGTTGGGCGATACTGACCGTCGCGAAGAGTGTCCGAACGGATGCACATGGTGACGGAGGTCGGGTGGACGACAAGAAGGTTCTTCGGGGCGGCGCCGTGCTGGCGGCCGCGCTGCTCGTGGCGGGGCCCGCTCCCGCGGCCGCGGCGGCGTCCCCGGCCGCGGGACCGGGGCCGCGGCCGGCGGCGGGCGCGCAGCACGCGGACGCGGCGTCGGGCGTGCGGATCTCGCGGTTCCTCGGCGAGCGGCGGCTGCCGCACAAGATGGAGTTCGAGGGGACGACCGTCGGCGGGATCTCGGGCATGGACCGCGACCCGCGCACCGGCACCTGGTACTTCATCTCCGACGACCGGTGGCGCTACGACCCGGCGCGCTTCTACACCGGGCACGTCGACATCGACCTGCGCACCGGCGTGTTCTCCGGCGTGCGGATCAGCGGCGTCCGCACGCTGAAGCGGCCCGACGGCAGCCCCTACCCCGGATTCGGCAAGCCAGGGTCGGCCGATCCGGAGGCGATCCGGTTCGACCCGCGCGGGAACCGGCTGCTGTGGGGCAACGAGGGCGACCGCCCCGACGCCGCCCATCCCGACATCGCGCTGTCGCCGCTGACGGTCCAGTGGGCGGGGCCGGACGGGGAGCACCGCGGCGCCCTCCCGCTCCCGGCGAACCTCGAGCAGACCACCGAGGACCGCGGGCCGCGCCGCAACTACGGCTTCGAGGCCGTCGCCGTCGCGCCGCACCGCATCGCCGCGATGGCCGAGGGCCCGCGGCACGAGGACGGCGCGCCGCCGACCGCCGAGCGGGGCGCGTCCGTCCGGCTGACCCTGTGGAACCGCGACGGCGACCTGCGCGCCCAGCACGCCTACCGGGTGGAGCCGCTCCCGGCCGCGCCGGTGCCGGCCGATGGGGACGCCGACAGCGGCGTGTCGGAGATCCTCGCGATCGACGACCACCGGTACCTGGCGCTGGAGCGCTCCTGGATGGAAGGCGTCGGGTACCGCGTGCGGCTGTACGCGTTCGACGTCCGGGGCGCCACCGACGTCCTGCGGCGCGACCGCCTCGACGACGCCCCGTACCGGCCGGTGGCCAAGCGGCTGGTCGCCGACCTCGGCCGGTACGCCGACCCGATGCAGAACCTGGAGGCGATGGCGTGGGGGCCGCGCCTGCGGACGGGGGAGCGGACGCTGCTGATCGGCTCCGACGACAACTTCGACGACCGCGAGGTCACGCAGTTCCTCGCGTTCGCCGTGCGGGAGCGCTGAACCGCCCGCCCACCGGGCCC
>NZ_JBFAUZ010000058.1:0-60381 GCF_040679555.1 Spirillospora sp. NPDC052242 | reverse complement strand
GTGTCGTCTTAGTCTCCATTCCCCCTTTCATACCCATGGTTTTGTGTTTGTGCTCTGGGGGGGGGGGGCGCCGGGGGGGCCCCGGCGCCCGCACCCGCTCGGACGGCCGGGCGTCAGCGCCGCGGGGTGAGGGTGCGGGTGTAGAGGACGGCGCCGTCGATGTCGCGGAGCCGTACGGTCAGGTCGCCCGACTCGCCGTCGAGGTCGACCTCGCCGAAGTGCTGGAAGCCCTCGGCCGGGGACGTGTTCGGGGCCTTGGGCGCCCGGTGGAACTCGAGCTGCGGACCGAAGGTGCCCTCCAGGGTGTTCGGGCCGAACGCGCCCGCGTTCAGGGGGCCGGACACGAACTCCCAGAACGGGTCGAAGTCCTGGAACGCCGCCTTCGACGGGTCGTAGTAGTGCGCCGCGGTGTAGTGGACGTCCGCCGTCAGCCACACCATGTCCCGGACGCCCTTGCGCTTCGCGTACGACAGCAGGTCGGCGATCTCGCGCTCGCGGCCCAACGGCGCGCCGCCGTCGCCCTGCGCGATGCCCTCCTGGGCCGAGCCGTCCGGGACGATCAGCCCGATCGGCAGGTCGGCCGCGATCACCTTCCACGTCGCCCGGGAGCGGCGCAGCTCGCGCTTCAGCCACGCGAGCTGCTCCGCGCCGAGGACGCCCTCGCCCGCGGTCGGCGAGTCGTTCGTCCCGTTCGCGTCCTTGTGGGTGCGCATGTCGAGGACGAAGACGTCCAGCAGCGGCCCGTAGGAGATGCGGCGGTACAGGCGGCCGTTCTTGTGGGCGCGGACGGCGGTCGGCGTGTACTCGAACATCGCCCGCCGGGCGCGCGCGGCCAGGACGTCCACGCGCTTCTCGGTGTACTGGGGCAGGTCCAGGATCTCCCCCGGGTACCAGTTGTTGACGACCTCATGGTCGTCCCACTGGTAGACCATCGGCACCCGGGCGTTGAACGCGCGCATGGCGGCGTCCTCCAGGTTGTACCGGAACTGCCCGCGGTACTCGGCGAGCGTCTCGGCGACCTTGCTCTTCTCCGGGGTGACGAGGTTGCGCCACGTCCGTCCGTCCGGCAGCCGGACGGTCTCCTGCAGCGGGCCGTCGGCGTACACGAGGTCGCCGCTGCACAGGAAGAAGTCCGGGTCGAGGGCGCCCATGGCGTTGAAGATGCGGTAGCCGCCGAGGCCGCCGTTGATGCCCCACCCCTGGCCCGCCAGGTCGCCCGACCAGACGAAGCGGATGTCGGACCGGTCGCGGGGCGCGGTGCGCAGGCGTCCGGTCACCGGCTCGGACAGGGCGGAGCGGCGGTCCGGGTCGGCCAGCACCACCCGGTAGTGGACGTCCCGCCCGGCGGGCAGGCCCCGCAGGAACGCCTTGCCGGTCAGGTCGGTGCCGGGGGTGAGCAACGGTCCCGGGATCCGCCTCGCGTGGGCGAAGTCGGGCCGGTGGCTCACCTCGACCAGCATCCGCGCGGGCCGGTCCGAGCGGGCCCAGACGACCGCCTCGTGCGCGGTGACGTCGCCGCTCTGCACACCGTGGGTCAGCCGCGGGCGGCCCCGCACCAGCCCGGGCGACGCGGGCCCCGCCAGTGCCGTGCCGCCGCCGAGCAGCGTCCCCATGGCGGCTCCGGCGCCCGTTGCCAGTCCCCCGCGCAGGAAGGTCCGTCGGTTCGGCGTCATTCGGCGTCTCCGTTCTCCGTTCACGTGCTCTGCGCCGGAATGATCGTGCACACCGATGGACGGCACCTGAACTGCGGATTTCCGGCGATGTTCGCCCGGTCGACGCGGGCTCCGCCCGGCGGGCGGGTGCGGCCGGATCCGCCGCACCGCCGGAACCCGCGCCATCGCGGGCGCGGCCGCCCCGCCGGCCCTCGCGGATCACCAGATCGGGTGAGCCGGTCGCCCGCACGGGGGATCACGGGAACCGCCTCGGGCCGGAACAGTGATGGCCATGATGATCAAACGGCTGTTCCGCACCGTCATTCACACCGCTCCGGCGACCGGCGACACCGAACGGCCCGTGCCGCGGTGGGTCCTTCGTCTCGCCTACGCGATGCCGCTGCTCCTGCTGCCGTCCTGCCTGTGGCGGCTGCCGTTCGCGGTCCACTTCGACATGGGGCAGACACACGATGGCGGCATGCCGAGTTACTGGGTGAGCGTCCCCTATGTCCTGGCGTTGAGCGTGATCACGGAGTTGATCGCCTTCCTGTGCACCGGTCTGGTGCGCCGCTGGGGCGAGGTGACCCCCGCCTGGATCCCCCTCGTCGGCGGCAAGCGCGTCCGGCCCCTCGCGGCGTTCGTCCCCGCCGTCGTCGGCGGGCTGGTCCTGACCGTGCTGTTCACGTCCGTACCGCTGGGCGCCGACCGGGAACTCGGCATGTTCGGCGTCACCGAGAACCAGGCGTACGACAACGGCTGGTGGAAGGCACTGGCGATGATCTGCACCGCTCCGCTCCGCGTGTGGGGCCCCGCAGTCATCGTCCTCGCCATCGCCTACCACCTGCGTCGCCGTCCGGGGGCCGACGCCCGGCTCCGGCCCTCTGCGGAGCGACTTCCGGCGAACGTGTGAACCCGTGTTCCGTCATGGACGGCACCCGTCCGCGTCGGCGGCCCTCCGCCTCGCAAGTGAAACGGGCCGGGTCGGTCAGGCGTCGGTGGAGAAGCGGACGGCGGTCGGGGGGAGTTCGATGCCGGGCCAGATGCGCAGGCCGCCGCGGAGCTCGTTGCCGGGGCCGACGACGGCGCCGTCGCCGAGGATGACGCCGTCCAGGACGGCGCCGGGGCCGACGCGGGCGCCCCGGGACAGGACGGAGTCGCGGACGGTCGCGCCCTCGGCGACGAACGCGTCGTCGAGCAGGACGCTGCCCACGACGGTGCTGCCGGCCTCGACGGTCGCGCCGCGCCCGACGGTGGTGCCGCCGCGGACGATCGCGCCCGGCGCGACGGTCGCGCCGGGGAGGGCGAGGCGCTCGCCGGGCTCGCCGGGCATCGCGGGCGAGGCGAGGCGGCCGAGGACGAGGTCGCAGGAGCCGCGGACGAACGCCTCGGGGGTGCCGACGTCGAGCCAGTACTCGGCCTCGACGTGGCCCATGACGCGGGCGCCCGAGGAGATCAGGGCGGGGAACGTCTCGCGCTCGACGGAGACGACCTCGTCCTCGGGGATCGTGTCGATCGCGGAGCGGCGGAACACGTAGCAGCCCGCGTTGATCTGGTCGGTGACCGGGTGCGAGGTCTTCTCGAGGAACGCGGTGACGCGGCCCGTGTCGTCCGTGGGGACGCACCCGAAGCGGGACGGGTCGTCGACGCGGGTCAGGTGCAGGGTGACGGCGGCGCCGGTCTCCTCGTGCAGGGCGACCTGGGCCCGGACGTCGTGGCCGGAGAGGATGTCGCCGTTGAGGATCAGCACCGGGTCGTCCGGGCCGGAGGCGAGGGCGCGGGCGGCGTTGCGGATGGCGCCGCCGGTGCCGAGCGGCTGGTCCTCGCTGACGTAGACGAGTTCGAGCCCGTGCGCCTTGGAGCCGAAGGCCGCCTCGAACATCTCGGCCCGGTACGACGTGGCGAACACGATGCGTTCGACGCCCGCCGCGTGCGCGCGCGCGAGCTGGTGCGACAGGAACGACACACCGGCCGTGGGGAGGAGGGGTTTCGGGGTGGAGATGGTGAGCGGGCGCAGGCGCGTGCCCCTGCCTCCGACCAGGAGGATCGCTTCCACTTGGCTCCTTTCTCCACCGCCGTGTGGAGGCCGAGCCTAGTGGACGGTCAGTCGGTGCGCTTCCGGGCCTCGACGAGCACGATGCTGCCGCGCTCGTTGGGGGCCCGGCGGTCGGCGAGGGCGACGAGCGGGGTGAGCGGGGCGGCGGCGTTGAAGCCGACCTTGCCGCCGTAGGTGGACAGCGACAGGTAGAGGCGCTCGGTGGCGGCGGTGCGGAACTGGTAGCTGTGCCGCACGAGGTCGAGGCCGCGCTCGTCCATGAGCTTGCGGAGGCTCTCGTGGGTGTAGGTGTGCTGGACGTGGTACTTCGCCTTGTGGGCGTCGCGCAGCTTCGGCCAGGCGTCGGCGCGGCTGAGGACGTCCGCGGACATGAAGATCGCGCCGCCGGGCTTCAGCACGCGGGCCATCTCGTCGAGGGACTTCCCGCCGTCGTCGAAGTGCTCGATGGCGCAGACGGAGAGGATCGCGTCGAAGGACGCGTCGCCGAACGGGAGGCGCAGCGCGTCGCACTCGATCAGCGAGGGCGCGTGCGCGAGCGTCCGGCCGTACTCCATCTTGCCGCGGTGGAGGTCGATGGACACCGCGTCGGCGCCGCGCTTGCGGGCCTGCCCGGCCCAGTAGCCGTCGCCGCCCGCGACGTCGAGGACCCGGCGGCCGCGCAGGTCGCGCCCCATCCAGCCGAGCAGCGTCCCGGCTTCGCGGTACCGGCAGACGTGCACCTGGTGGCCCATGAAGGCGATCGCATCCGAGAGTTTCATCGCGCCTACTGTACGGCGGACGGACGGTGCGGGTGCCGCGTTCGGCGCCCGTGTCCGCCTCCCGCGCACCCGGGTTCGCCTACTCTGGGGCGCGTGAACAAGAAGGTCGTCGCCGTGCGGGTCCTGCGGGTGCTGCTGGTTCTGCTCGCCCTGGCCTTCTGCGCCTACAGCGTGGCGTCGCAGTGGGACGCCACCGTGCGGGCGCTGCGGGACATGTCGTGGCCCGCGCTCGCCGGCTCGCTCGCGGCGGGCCTCGCGGGGCTGTTCGTGTGGATGCTCGGGTGGCGGGCGCTGCTCGGCGGGCTCGGGTCGCCGCTGCCGGTCGGCGCGGCGTTCCGGATCTCGGGGATCTCGCAGCTCGGCAAGTACGTGCCCGGCAAGGTGTGGGCGCTGGTCACGCAGATCGAGATGACGCGCGAGCACAAGGTGCCGGCGGAGCGGAGCTTCGGCTCGACGCTGCTGGCGGTGGCGACGTCCACGGCGTGCGGGCTCGCGGTCGCGGCGGTGACGCTGCCGCTGACGTCGGCGACCGCGCGGGACCGGTTCTGGTGGCTGTTCCTGCTGGCGCCGGTGCTGCTCGCGGCCCTGCACCCGAAGATCGTCACGTGGGCGCTGGGGCTGATGCTGAAGGTGCTGCGGCGGCCGCCGCTGGAGCGTCCGGTGAGCCTGGCGGTGACGCTGCGGGCGATCGGCTGGACGGTCCTCGGGTGGGCGCTGTTCGGCGTCCACACGTGGCTGCTGTGCGCGGGCGTCGGGGGCGAGGGGAAGGGCCTGCCGTTCCTGGCGGCGGGCGCGTACGCCCTGGCGTTCGTGGTGGGCTTCCTGGTGTTCATCGCGCCCGGCGGGATCGGGGCGCGGGAGGCCGCGCTGACCGTGGTGCTGAGCCCGGCGCTGCCGGGGGGCGCGGCGGTCGTGGTGGCGATCGCGAGCCGCGTCCTGCTGACGGCCGCGGACCTGCTCATCGCGGGCGCCGCGTTCGTGCTGACCAAGCCGCCGAAGGCCGCCGCGGCGGACGGCGGCGGGAATGATCGGCGGACGGCGGGACTTGTCAACGGTACGTCCCCGACGAAGGAGTCCCCGTGACAAGTCCGGTCACCGTGACCGACGCGACGTACGACGCCGAGGTGCTGAAGAGCGACGTCCCCGTCCTGGTCGATTTCTGGGCGGAATGGTGCCCGCCGTGCAAGATGATCGCGCCGGTGCTCGACCAGATCGCGGCCGAGCTGGACGGCCGGCTCAAGATCGCGAAGATCAACTACGACGAGAACCCGGCGACGCCCGGCAAGTACGGGGTGCTGGGGCTGCCGACCCTGCTGCTCATCAAGAACGGCGAGGTCGTGGAGCAGGTCACCGGCGCGAAGCCGAAGCGGGCCTTCCTGAAGATCATCGAGCCGCACCTGGACGCGGTCAAGAGCTGACCGGTCCCCCGCCGGTCCCCTCGGTGAGCGCCGCCACGTAGGCGTCCCAGAGGGGGCCGTGGTCGGCCGGGCGGACGCCGGAGCGGAGGCGCTCCGGCTCGCCCGGCGCGTAGAACCGGTCGAGCGCGGCGGCCAGGGACGCGACGTCGTCGGGCGCGCAGATCAGACCGTCCACGCCGTCGCGGACCTGACCGGCGAACCCGCCGACGTCGGTCGCGATCACCGGGACGCCGTACTCGTGGGCCATCCACACGTTCTGCGAGGCCGTGGCGGTCCGGTAGGGCAGGATGAGCGCGTCCGCGTCCGCGAACAGGCCGGGGACGTCGGCGGCGGGCACGTACCCGGGGCGCAGCTCGACGCGGGAGGCGAGACCGAGCTCGCCGATCAGCTTCTCGGTGTCGTCGAGCCCGCCCCAAAACTCGCCCGCGACGGTCAGCGCGACGTCGTCCGGGCCCTTCGCGAGCGCGCGCAGCAGGACGTCCAGTCCCTTGTACGGCCGGACGATCCCGAAGAACAGCAGCCGCCGCCGCACCCCGTCGGCACGCGCGGCGGTGTCGCCGGGGGCTCCGGGGGCGGCCGGGAGGTGCGCGGGCATCTCCGCCACCCGGACGGGACGCGCCGTCAGCCCCCGCGCCAGTTCGGCCTGCGCCTCCGAGTGGACGAGCACGCCGTTCACGCGGCGCAGCAGGCGCCGCATCAGCGGGACGTCGTAGGGCTTGCGCTCGTGCGGCAGCACGTTGTGGCACAGCGCGACGACCGGGGCGCGGCGGCCGAGCCCGGCGAGGATGCTGAGGTAGGACGGCACCTGCACGGGGCTCAGGACGGCCAGCACGGTGAGGTCGCGGGACCGCAGGGACCGGCCGGTGCGCCACCAGCCGTCCGGGCGGCGCCAGTCGAGGCGGTGCCGGGTGCCGGGGAACGGCTCGCCCTCCGGCGCGTCGATCGTCTGCTGCCCCGGGTACAGGAACGACGGGTACTGGGCGCGCCACGACTCGATGACGACGTCGTGCCCGGCGGCGGCGAGGCGGTGCGCCAGCTCGGTGGTGTGGTGGGCGCCGCCCCCCTTGTACGGGAACGCGGGCCCGACGATCGCGATCTGCATGCCCGTGGTGTCCATCCGCCCCACGCTAGACGTCGCCGCGTGATCGCACGATCAGGTCGGCGAGCAGCGCCAGCGACGCGATGATCAACCCGGTGACGAAGATCATGATCGTATTGTTCGCGAAGTACCCGAAGTGGACGATCATGTCGAAGACGCCCTTGCCGAGGCCGATGAGGATCAGCCAGAGCGCCGGGGGCATCAGCACCTTGAGCGGGTTGAAGTACATGACCATCCGCAGCACCTGCAGGATGTAGCGGTAGGCGTCCTTGGTGAAGTGGAACTTCGACTTCCCGGCCCGCTTGGCGTACTCGATCGGCTCGTAGTGCACCGGGTGCTGGTTCGACAGGAACGCGATGGTGATCGTGGTCACGCAGGAGAACCCGGGCGGCAGCAGCCGCAGGTAGGGCAGCGACACCTGGCGGCGGAACGCCCGCAGCCCGGAGTTCAGGTCGGGGATCTTCGAGTTCGTGAGCCGCTCGGCGATCTTGCGGATGAACCACTTGGCGGGCACCCGCAGCACCTTGTGGGTGCCCTCCTCGCTGGTGCGGGCGCCGACGACCTGGTCGATCGCCGGGTTCTCGTCGAGGATCTCGACGAGCTCGGGGATGCGGTCGTTCGGGTAGGACATGTCGGCGTCCGTCCACACGACGATGTCGCCGCGGGCCTGCTGCGAGCCGATGCGCCGGACCGTCCCCGAACCGCTGTTGTGCTGGAACGCCATGATCCGCATGTTCGGGAACCGGGGCTCGGCCTCGCGCAGCCGGGCCAGCGTGTCGTCGGTCGAGCAGTCGTCCACGGCCAGCAGCTCGTAGGTCTTGCCGCTGTTGTCCATCGCCTTGCAGATGCGCTCGACCTCGTCGATCACATGGTCCTGCTCGTTGTAACACGGCAGGACGATCGTGACGTGGACGTGTTCGGGCGCGGACTCGGCAGGCTGGGTGCTCACGCAGGGCGAGGATACTCGCCTCAGCCGCCCGACCCGCCGTCATCGGGAACCCCGGGGCCGGTGGGGCGGGACGTCCACACGTCGATGCCGAGGCCCCAGGTGCCGCGCGGGGGCTCGTCGAGCGTCCGTCCGTCCTGTTCCGTCCGCAGCCGTATGACCTGCTCGGCCGGTCCGTACGGGGCGACGTCGGCGCGCCGCGCGCCGAGCAGCACGGGGGTGCGCCCGGCCGCGCGCACCTTCCCGATGACGCGCCGGACGTCCCCGGGCGTGGCGTCCGGCGCGGTGCGGGCCGCCGGCACGCCGCACATCCCCCGCACGACCTGCAGGAACCGGTCGGCGGTGGCGCGCTCGACGGCGATCACGGAGGCGTCGTCGCCGAGCCGCCCGCACAGGTTCCGGACGGCCGCGACCTCGCCCTGCTCGGTCCGCGACACCAGGTAGGGGGCGCTGACCAGGACGATCGGGACGAGCATCACCACGAACCCGGTCCCCACGCCCCAGCGCAGGACGCGCGGCGAGTAGCCGAGGCGCCGCACCCGTCGGGCCGTCCAGGCCGCGCCGAACACCGCGAACAGCAGCAGGCCCGGGATGACGAGGCCGATCAGCCGCCGGGACGCCCACGGATGGTCGGGCGTGATGCCCGGGCGGAGCAGCACCTGCGCCGTCGTCCACACGATCACCGCGTACGCGGGGAGCCACCACGCCGCCTGGCCGCGCAGCAGCCGCCGCCCGAGGACGGCCGCGCCGACGACGGCGAACAGCAGCGCGGGCACGCCGATGTACCAGGCGACCCAGTACAGCGACAGCTCGGTGTACTGCCGGGTGCCGTCCAGCGCCATCCCGTTGATCTTCTGGACGGCCTCGATGAACTGGGCGTTCAGCCGGTCGTCGGGGTTGTCGGGGACGCGGGTGGCGGTCTGGAACAGCGGCCGTGCGGCGAACGCCAGGAACGCGAGGACGGTCAGCCCGGCGAGGACGTCCGGCAGCCGCCCGTCCCGCACCGCGCCCGCGAGCGCCCGCAGGCGCGCGTTCGTCCTGCCGGTGCGCAGGAGGACCGCCAGCAGGACGGTCGCGGCCGCGACGCCCGCCGCGATGACCAGCAGCGGGATCACCGAGCCCCGCAGGTACTCGAGGTACGGGCGGGACAGGACGACGCCCTCGGTGAGCCCGGCGGCGACGCCGAGGAGGAGCCCGCCGGCCAGCAAGTACCCTTCGCGGCGGCGCAGCCCGACGAGCAGCCCGGCGAGCGCCACGAGCGGCAGGACGTCGCGGAGGCCGTCGATGCGGACGAGGACGATCAGGCCGAGCGCGAGGCCCGCGAGGAAGTACTTCGCGCGGGCGGTCCGCGGCTCGTCGCCGCGCGCGTCATGGATCAGCGACAGTCCGCCCAGCAGCAGGATGATCGCGGGCAGTTCGCTGAGGGTGTTGCGGGACGCCCACAGCATCGGCAGTGTCGCGGCGAGCAGCAGCGCCCCGGCGGGCGCCCAGCGCGGCCCGACGAGCCGCGCGACGAGCCCGGCGAAGGCGAGCACGCAGCAGGCGCCGAGCAGCGGCGCCGTCAGCAGGATCCCGTGCGCCCCGGCGAGCCAGCCGCCGGGCGTCAGCACGATCGGGAACCCGGCCATGAACTGCGGGACGATCGCGCCGCCCTCGGCGTAGAAGGCGGGGCTCTCGAAGGCGAGGGCGGGGTCGGCGCCGCCGAACGCCCGGCGGTCCTGCGGGATCGGCAGCGACCCGTGCTCGGCGAGCCACACCGCGAACTGGACGTACGAGGCGGGGTCGCGCCGGACAATGATCTGTTCCGAGCACATGAAGACCTGGTAAACGGTGAACGCGCCGACGACTCCCAGAACGCCCGCGACCGACCACCGCGTCGTCCCGTCGAGCACGGGCGGCGCGTCGGGCGGCGCGCCCTCGCGCGTCCCGGTCCGCAGCCCGTACCGCAGCATGAGCGCGGCGGCGGGGGCGAACAGCGCGAGGGCCGGGGCGGGGTGGAACACGCCCGCGAGCAGCAGCGGCAGCGACACCGCGAGCCAGGCCGCGACGACCAGCGCGGGGGCGATGGTGATCAGGGCGAGCACGCGGCCCGCCGACGTACTCGTCCGCTCGTTCATCGGTGCGGAGCGTAGCGGCACCGGGCGCCCGCCGAGGCAGCCGAGACGGTGCCTTGACCCCTGATCACCCGCGGGAGGTTCTACGCTCGGCTTCATGAGCGAGAGCAACGCCGGGCCGGTGGAGCTGCTGCGGCGGCGGGTGGCGGACGATCCGTCCCGGCCGCTGGTGACCTTCTACGACGACCGGACGGGCGAGCGCGTGGAGCTGTCGGCGCGCACGTTCGACAACTGGGTCGCGAAGACGGCGAACTTCCTGGTGGACGGTCTGGGCGTCGAGCCCGGGACCCGTGCGGTGCTCGCGCTGCCGCCGCACTGGCAGACGTCGGTGTGGCTGATGGCCTGCTGGTCGGCGGGGCTGGTCGCCGAGCCGGTGACGCCCGGCTCGCTGGAGGCCCGGTCGGAGAACGGCGTCGCCGAGCCGTTCGGGGCCGCGGCGCCGTACGTCCTGGCGACGTCGGAGGAGGCCCTCGACGAGGTGCTCGCCGACGCGGACGCCGAGGAGATCGTCGGGCTGTCGCTGCACGCGCTGGGCGCGCCGCTCGGGCACTGCCCGCCGGGCGTCGTGGACTACGCGGCGGAGGTCCGCTCGTACGGCGACCGGTTCGCGCCGGGTCCGGGGGTCTCGCCGCGCTCGCCCGCGCTGACTGTGACAAACGCCACACTCAGCGGCGAGGACCTGGCAGGCGCCGCACGCGCCGCCGCCGAGAAATGGGAGCTCGACGCCCGGGACCGGCTCCTGGTTGACATGTCGTTCGCCACACTCGACGGGGTTCTGGCCGGGCTGCTCGCACCACTAGCCTCAGGGGCTTCCGTCATAATCCAACGAAACTTCGACAAAGCCGCCGTAAATAGGCGAGTGTCGGTAGAGCATGTGACGGCGGTGGCCGGGCTCCCGGGGTGGAATGACGCATCCGGGTCCGTACGCCGACTCGCCTGACTACGCTTCCCTTGCGTCCGCTCTGCCCCCTGCCCGCTCGCCGCCTCCCCCCTGACCCATCGACCGCGTCCCGACCTGTGAAAGCGGGCCCACCGGAACCACGGAGCCGATGAACAGCAACCCGATGTACATGGAGTACGTCGACGACGCCGACCCTGAGGAACCGGCGCCGCCTCGGCGCGGCTGGCGCATCCTCGGCTGGGTGTGCATCGGCCTGTCGGCGGTCATGGTGGTCGGCTCTCTCACGGCCTACGGCCTGTACCGCCAGGCGTTCGGCAACATCGCGCAGGAGGACGTCAACGCCAAGCTCGGCCCCGACCGGCCGGAGAAGCTGAACGAGGCGATGAACATCCTGCTCCTCGGGTCCGACACCCGCGCGGGCGCCAACGCCGAGTACGGCCGGCAGATGAAGGACGAGCCGCCGCGCTCGGACACGATGATCCTGCTGCACCTGTCCCCCGGCGGCGAGCAGGCGATGGCGATCAGCTTCCCCCGCGACCTGATGGTGCAGCGCCCCGAGTGCGAGGACCGCGAGGGCAAGCCGGTCGCGGGCTCGAACCGGGTGCAGATCAACACGGCGTTCACCGTCGGCGGCGCCACCTGTGTCATCAAGACGCTGGAGGCCATGACCGACATCCGCATCGACCACTTCGTGCAGGTCGACTTCGCGGGCTTCAAAAACATCACCACGGCCGTCGGCGGCGTCCCGGTGTGCCTCAACGAGAACGTCAACGACCCCAAGTCCGGGCTGAAGCTCAGCAAGGGTACGCACGATATCCAGGGCGAGCAGGCGCTGGCGTACGTCCGCGCCCGCTACACCCTCGGCGACGGCACCGACACCAGCCGGATCAAGCGGCAGCAGAAGTTCCTGGGCGCGCTCGCCTCCAAGGTGATGAGCCGGGGCGTGCTCACCAACCCCAAGGCACTGCTCGATCTGCTCAACGCGACGACGAAGTCCCTCACCACCGACAGCGAGCTGTCGGTCACCGCGATGATGGACATCGCGCAGGGCATGCAGGGCCTCTCGTCCGGGAAGCTGCGCTTCGTCACCGTCCCGAACGGCCAGGACCCCCTCGACAAGAACCGGCTCGCCCTCGCCCCGGGCGCCGACGAGTTCTTCAAGTCCGTCCGTGAGGACAAGAAGCCTCCGGAGGAGAAGAAGGAGACCGAGGCCCAGCCGAAGACCCCCGTGCCGACGATCCCGCCGAACCAGATCCGGGTGCGGGTCTTCAACGGCAGCGGCACGGACGGGCAGGCCGGGCGGGTCGCCGACTCCCTCGAGGCGCAGGGCTTCCAGGTCACGGTCGGCGGGAACGCCGAGCGGACAACGGCCACCAGGGTGCTGTACGGTTCCGGTGCGGAGAACCAGGCGAAGAGCCTGGCGGCCCTCATCCCGAGCAAGCCGGCGCCCGCGGCGCAGACCAGCGGTGCGGAGCCCGGGGTCGTCGACCTCGTCATCGGCGCGGACTGGACCGACCTCAAGGGCGGGCAGCAGGGCATCCCGGAGCAGCAGGGCGAGATCCGCGCCAGCGACAACATCTGCAGCGAAACCTGATCCAGGGGTCGATCGATCGGGGCAGGCGCATGACCCACAGCACGTCCACATCGCAGACGGAGGCACGGGCGGCGGGAACGGTCCCGCCGCCGGGGGCCGCGGCGCCGGACGGGCCCGTGCAGAGCCCGCCCGCGCCGAGCGAGCCCGCGCCGGACGGGACGGCCCCCGCGGCGGCCGTCCCGGCGCCCGCCGGTCCCCCGCCCGCGGCCGGACGGCCGCGCAAGCAGCGGGACCCGTTCTTCGACAACGCGAAGTACTTCGCGATCGTGCTGGTCGCCATCGGGCACTCCATCGCGTACCTGCAGAACGTGCCGATGGCCAAGGGCCTGTACCTGTTCATCTACATGTTCCACATGCCGGTGTTCATCGTGCTCACCGGCTACATGTCGCGGAACTGGACGTTCTCGGGCGGCAAGGCCCGGCGGCTCATCACGGCCGTCGGCGTGCCCTACGTCGTGTTCGAGATCGCCTACTCGCTCTACGACTGGGCCGGCACCGGCCGCGGGCGGCTGGAGGTCAGCCTCCTCGAGCCCTACTACCTGACCTGGTTCCTGCTCGCGCTGTTCATGTGGCGGCTGTCGACCCCGGTGTGGCAGCAGGTCCGCTGGCCGGTGGCGCTGTCGCTGGTGATCGCGCTGCTGTCCTACACGGGCGAGCTCGGCTCGACGCTCAGCCTGCACCGGGTGCTCGGGCTGCTGCCGTTCTACGTCCTCGGGCTGACGCTGCGGCCGGAGCATTTCGAGGTGCTGAAGCGGCCGATCGCGCGGCCGATCGGCTGGGCCGTCCTGATCGGCGGGCTGGGCTTCGCCTACCTGGCGATGGACCGGATGAACATCGACTGGATCTTCTGGCGGCACACGCACAAGGAGCTGGGCGTCGCCAACGTCACCGGCACGCTGATGCGGGTGGCGATGTTCGGCGCCGCGGCCGTCCTCGTCGCGGCGTTCCTGGCGGTGGTCCCGCGCGGGCGGCACTGGTTCACCGGGCTCGGCGCCGCCACCCTGTACGGCTACCTGCTGCACGGCTTCCTGACGCGTGCGATGAACTTCACCGACGGCTGGGACATCGGCTGGCTCAACACCGAGCCCGGCGTGCTCGCCGCTGTCGCGATCGCGGCCGTGGTCGTGACGCTGCTGTGCACGCCGCCGGTCGTCCGGGCCATGCGGTGGGCGCTGGAGCCGAAGCTGACCTGGATGTTCACCCCGCTGCGCCGCCCGGCGAAGAAGTAGCCGACCCGCGGCGAAAGACCCGAATCGTCCGCCGTAGGGCCGGAGCACCAGTACAGTGACCGTGCCGTTACCTCCACGGCGCCGTGACGTCTCCCCTCGGAAACATGGTTGTTACCTCCCCTTCGTCGAGTCCTTCGCCGAGCAGCCCGGCACCGTCCTCCGGGACGGACGCCCCGCACGGCCCCGCCGACCCCCCGGGCCGGCCGTCCGGACGGCGGGACGCCTTCTTCGACAACGCCAAGTTCTGTGCGGCGGTCCTCGTCGTGGTCGGCCACGTCTGGGCCAACTTCGGCGACAGCCACGCCGTGGCGGCCGCCTACACCGTGCTGTACGCGTTCCACATGCCGGTGTTCGTCTTCATCTCCGGCTTCTTCTCGCGCGGCTTCATGCGGTCGACGGACAAGTTCCGCAGCATCCTGCCGACGCTCGTCGTCCCGTACCTGATCTTCATCGTCCCGTACCGGCTGCAGCTCGTCTTCATCAACGGCGCGGATTTCAACCTGCACGAGCTGTTCCGGCCGCACTACCTGATGTGGTTCCTCGTCGCCATGGTGTTCTGGCGGCTGAGCGCGCCGCTGTGGAACCACCTGCGGTACCCCACGACCGTCTCCGTGGTGCTGTGCCTGATCGCCGGGAGCTGGACGTTCAACGCCGACGGGACGGTCGCCCGGACGGTCGGGCTGCTCCCGTTCTTCGTGCTCGGCCTGACGATCGACCCCGCGCGCGTCCAGCGGCTCAAGGCCCGGTGGGCGCGCTGGGCCGGCGCGGCCGTGCTGGTCGCGGCGCTGCCGATCGCCTACGTGTGGCAGCTCGGCACGGTCGTCCCGGAGATCAACTCGGACCTGCTGTGGTGGAACCGGGGCTACGAGGACATGGAGTACTCCGCCCTGGAGGGCATGGGCCTGCGGTTCGCGACCATGCTCGCCGCGCTGCTGCTCGGCGCGGCGTTCCTCGCGGTCATCCCGCGCAACACGACGTGGTTCACCGCGATGGGCGCCCGCACGATGTTCATCTACCTGCTGCACGGCCTCGTCGTGAAGGTGTTCGACTACGGCGGCCACTTCGAGACCGAGGCGCTGCACACCCCCGCCGGGATCGTCGCGGTGACGCTGAGCGCCGTGGCGCTGGGCGTCCTGCTCGGCACCTCCCCGGTGCGGCGGCTGTTCCGCTGGGCCGTCGAACCCCGCGCCGAATGGCTTCTCAAGCCACGGCAAAGCAGGACGTAGTATCGATCTACGCTAGCGGCTACCGTTCCTTCGTCTCCCGTTAACCGATTGGCCAGCGCGTGAGCAGTGACAACAACGACGTCTCGTTGAGCATCATCGTCCCGGTGCACAAGGTGCAGGGCTACCTCCGCCAGTGCATGGAGTCGATCCTCGAGCCGGGAATCCCGAACCTCGAAGTGATCGCCATCGACGACTGCTCGCCGGACGCCTGCGGACTCATCCTCGACGAGTTCGCCGAGCGGGACTCGCGGGTCCGGGTCCGGCACCTCACCGAGAACGTGGGCCTCGGCCAGGCCCGCAACGTCGGGCTCGACATGGCGACGGGCGACTACGTCTGGTTCTTCGACAGCGACGACTACGCCACCGAGGGCGCCGTCCGCGCGATCCTCGACCGGCTCGCCGAGACGCGCCCGGACGTCCTGATGTTCGACTACGCGCGGTCGTACTGGAACGGGCGGGTCAAGCGCAGCATCATCAACCACCTGTTCCGGGAGCCGCCGGCGCCGGACGTGTTCTCGCTCGCCGAGCGCCCGCAGTGCCTGGAGATGTTCACCTCGATCTGGAACCGGGCGATCCGCCGCGAGTTCCTGATCGAGACGGGCCTGCGGTCCAACAGCGGCTACTACGAGGACGTCAGCATCACCTACCCGATCCTCATGGCCGCCGAGCGCATCAGCCTGCTGGACCGGGTCTGCTACATCTACCGGCAGCGCCGCCGCGGCGCGATCACCAAGACGGCGAGCGCCAAGCACTTCGACGCGTTCGACCAGTACGACCGCATCTTCGCGTTCATGGACCAGCTCGGCCCGTCGGTGGACCGGTTCCGCCCGACGATGTTCAACCGGGCGATCTGGCACCTGCTCGTCATCATCGAGCGGCCCGACCGCATCGTCGCGTCGGAGAAGCAGCGCTTCTTCACCGAGATGTCGAAGTGGTACAACCGGTACCGGCCGCCGGGGCACGTCCCGCCGGAGGACGAGCCGCGCCTCGCCGACAAGCACCGCGCGATCGAGCGGAACGACTTCCGGGCCTGGGAGCGGCTCAGCTCGCCGAAGCTGGCGACGAAGGCGAAGAAGGGCACGAAGAAGGTCCGCAAGCTGCAGAAGCGCGGCGTCGTCCGCTCCAAGCAGGTCGCGAAGGAGCGGTACTTCTACCAGATGCGGCTGCGGATGCCGATCGAGGAGAACCTCGCCGTCTTCGCCGCCTACTGGTACCGCGGGTACGCCTGCAACCCGGCCGCGATCTACGAGAAGGTGCGGGAGCTCGCCCCCCACATCCGCTGCGTGTGGGTCGTCAAGCCGGGCGGCCGCAAGGACATGCCCGAGGGCGTGGAGTACGTGGTGTCGGGGTCGGCGGACTACTACCGGACGATCGCCGCGGCGAAGTACTTCGTGAACAACGTCAACTTCCCCGACCACCTCGTCAAGCGGCCGGGGCAGGTGCACCTGCAGACCCAGCACGGCACGCCGCTGAAGAAGATGGGCCTCGACCAGATGGAGTACCCGGTCGGCGCCGCCGACATGGACTTCAAGGCCCTCATCGAGCGGTGCGACCGCTGGGACTACCTCGTCTCGTCCAACCCGCTGTCGAGCGAGGCGTGGGAGCGGGCGTACCCGTGCCGCTACGAGATGCTGGAGATCGGCTACCCGCGCAACGACCGGCTGGTCCGCGCCACCGAGAAGGACCGGGTGCGGGCGCGCGCCGACCTCGGCATCCCCGAGGGCAAGACGGCGATCCTGTACGCGCCGACCCACCGCGACTACCAGCGCCGCTACAGCCCGATGTTCGACATCGGCCGGGTCGTCGAGCAGCTCGGCGACGACCACGTCCTGCTGCTGCGGGCGCACTACTTCTACAAGCTCAAGGACATGGCGGCCGACATGGGCTGGCCCGAGGACCGGGTGATCGACGTGTCCAAGCACCCGTCGGTCGAGGACCTGTCCATCGCGTCGGACGCGCTGCTCACCGACTACTCGTCCGTCATGTTCGACTACGCCAACCTCGGCAAGCCGATCGTGATCTACGCCAACGACTGGGAGACCTACCGCCTCACCCGGGGCGTGAACTTCGACCTCACCGAGTTCCCGCCCGGCGTCGTCGCCCGCACCGAGTCCGAGCTCGTCGACGCGTTCGTCTCCCGGGCGGCGTGGGGCGACGCGGCCGCGAAGAACCTCGAGGCGTTCCGCGCGCGTTTCTGCCCGTGGGACGACGGGGACGCGGCCGAGCGGGCCGTGCGCCGCGTCTTCCTCGGCGAGAAGCTCCCGGCGGTCGCCGCGCCCCGCGAGTCGGGGAGCGTCGAGGCGGCGGGCGCCGGGCCGTCCGCGTCCGGCGCGTCCTGACCGCCGCCCCGCAGGACCGTCACATCCCCCAATGACCGTCCCGCGACCGGACACCGTCCGGATCGCCGGCTCACGAAGGAGTGGGCATGTCCGCCCGCATCAGCGTCATCGTGCTCTCCCACGGCGCCGGGGACGACCTCGGCGACGTCCTGGAGTCGCTCGCCGCCCAGACGTTCCGTGACCTGGAGGTCCTGGTCGTGGACGACGGGACCGGGACGGCCGCGCGCGCGCCGCTGCCCGACGACCGGTTCCGGCTGCTCCGGCGGGGGGCGCCCAGCCGGGGCGCGGCCCGCAACCTGGGGGTGGCCGAGAGCGGCGGCGAGTTCCTGCTGTTCGCCGACTCCGGCGACCCGCTGCCGGAGGGCGCGATCGCCGCGCTGCTCGGCGCCCTCGAGGCGTCCGGCGCCGAGCTGGCGAAGGGCCCCGACGCGTCCCGCAAGTGGACCGGGCAGGTGTCGCAGTGGAAGGCGCGCGGCGACACGGCCGCGCCCGCGACGGGCACCGACCTGCGCCGCAGCCCCGACCTGCTGTCCGACCGCAAGATCGTCGGGACGCTGCTGCGCCGCTCGTTCTGGGACGCGCACGGCCTGGAGTTCCCCGACCTGTCCCGCGACGACGACCTGCCGGTCATGGTGCGGGCGCTGCACCTGGCGAAGTCCGTCGACGTCGTGCCGGACGTCGTCCTGCACCGGCGGTCGCGGCGGTACGCGCCGACGACCGAGCTGCAGGAGATCGCGGACGGCTTCGCCGCGGCGAACCTCGCCACCACCTTCGTCGCCGAGCAGGGCGACGCGCGGGAGCTGCGGCGCCTGCAGCTCGCCCTCGTCACCAACGAGCTGAAGACGTTCCTGGACGTCCTGCCGGACCTGTCCGGGGACGAGCGGGAGCAGGTCATCGCGCTGGCCGCGGCGTACGGGAAGGGCGTCTCGGCGAAGGTGTTCGCCGAGGCGACGGCGCTGGTCCGGCTGAAGTGGCACCTCGCCGCGAGCGGGCACACGATGGAGCTGGTGAAGGTCGTCCGGTACGAGCGGGGCAAGTCGTCGCCGTCGATCGTCCGGGACCCGCTGCGCCGCTACGTCGTCTACCCGTACTGGAAGGACGCCAAGGTCGACGTCCCCCGCGACGTGTACCGGGCGCGCGACGAGGTGAAGATGCGCGGCCGGGCGCACGGCGTGGCCTGGGAGGGCGACCGGCTCGTCGTCACCGGCGAGGCGTACATCAACTCGGTCAGCTCGCGCCGCCGCTGGACGGCGATCAAGACGGTGACGCTGCGCAACGGCCGCCGCAAGATCACCGCGCGGGCGCGGCAGACGCCGAAGCCGGGCAAGTCGTCCGGCGGCTGGACCGGCTTCGAGTTCTCCCTGGAGGCCGCGAAGCTGAAGGAGCGCGGCGGCTGGGCCGAGGGCACCTGGGAGGTGCACGCCTCGGTGCTGAACGCGGGCGTGTTCCGGCAGGGCCCGGTGCGCGGCGGCGGCTCGGGGACGGGCGCGAACCCGCCCTACCGGTACGTCGCCGACGACGTCCGCGTCGTCCCGAAGGTCGTGGAGGGCAACCTGGTCGTGCAGGTGGAGCGCGTCCGGGAGAAGGCGACGGCGCTGCGCTGGGACGGCCGGACGCTCGTCGTCGAGGTCGAGTCGGCCGGCGGCGCGCCCGCCGAGGCGGTGCTGACGCTGGGCGACTCGCGGGTGCCCGTCCCGGTCGCGGCCCGGCCCGGCGGCTGGTCGGCCCGCATCGACCCGGACGCCCTCGACGTCGACATCGAGCCCGACTCGATCGACGACACCCGCGACTGGTCGCTGTCGGTCCCGGCGGACGGCGGGGACGACCGCCCGCTCGTCCTCGCGGAGGGCGTGGCGGAGGCGGCGCGGACGTTCGGCGCGCTGGAGGTGAGCGCGGGCCGCGGCCCCAGCGGGTACGTGCGGGTGCGGCGCGCGACGATCCGGCTGTCGGTGGACGAGTGCGGGTGGCGTCCCGACGGGACCCTGACGCTCGCCGCGACGCACCCCGCGCACGCGTCCGGGCAGATCGTCCTGCGCAGCCGCGGCCGCCGCAAGGAGTTCGCGTTCGACCTGGTCGGGGACGACTCGGGTGTGCTGCGCGCGGCGGTCCCGACGGCGGCGGTGCCGAGCGTCGCGGGCGTGCTGCCGCTGCGGCCCGGCCGCTGGGACGTGCTGTTCCGGCCGCCCGGCGAGCGGGCGCTGACCGTGCGGCTGTCCGAGGCCGCGCAGCGCGCCCTGCCGGGGCCGCTGGAGGTGGCGCGGCGCGGCTACGAGCTGGAGACCAAGAACGGGCGGCTCGTCGTGGCCGTCACCGGCGACGTGTCGGGCGAGGAGAAGAGCGCGGGCGCGAAGTACCGCGAGGAGGCGCGCAAGCGGGTCGCCCGCGACGGGCTGCGCGACGCCGTGCTGTTCTCCTGCTTCAACGGCCGCCAGTTCTCCGACAGCCCGAAGGCGATCCACGAGGAGCTGCTGCGGCGCGGGGCGGACCTGGAGCAGCTCTGGGTCGTCAACGACGCCCAGTGCGAGCTGCCCGACACGCTGAACGCCGTCCGGCTGAACGGCAAGGAGTGGCAGGAGGCGGTGACGACGTCGAAGTACATCGTCACCAACCACCGGCTCGGCGACTGGTTCCAGCGGCACCCCGACCAGATCGTCCTGCAGACCTGGCACGGCACCCCGCTGAAGAAGATCGGCCGGGACGTCAAGGAGGTCCACTTCGCGTACGCGCCGGGGATGAAGTCCGCGCTGCAGAGCAAGGACAAGGGGCCGTCCGGCCCGTCCGTCCCCGAGTGGAGCCACCTGCTGTCGCCGAACCCGTTCAGCACCGAGATCTTCAAGCGCGCGTTCGCGTTCAAGGGCGAGATGCTGGAGGTCGGGTACCCGCGCAACGACCTGCTGCACAGCCCCGACGCGGACGCCGTCGCCAAGCAGGTCCGGTCCCGGCTCGGCATTCCCGACGGCAAGCGGGTGGTGCTGTACGCGCCGACGTGGCGCGACGACCAGTACTACAGCCGCGGCCGGTACAAGCACGACATGCGCCTCGACCTCGACCGCGCGCGCGACGCGCTCGGCGACGACCACGTCCTGCTCGTCCGCCTGCACAGCAACGTGGTGGACGGCGTCCAGGAGGACCCGGACGGCTTCGTGCGGGACGTGTCGCTGTACCCCGACATCACCGAGCTGTACCTGATCTCCGACATGATGATCAGCGACTACTCGTCGGTGATGTTCGACTACGCCAACACCCGGCGGCCGATGCTGTTCTTCACCTACGACCTGGCCGACTACCGGGACCGGCTCCGCGGCTTCTACTTCGACTTCGAGGCGGAGGCCCCGGGCCCGCTGGTGGAGACGTCCGACGACCTGATCGACGCGATCCGGGACGTCGAGTCCGCCACCGCGGGCCACGCCGGCCGGTACGACGACTTCGTCGCGCGGTTCTGCCCGCTCGACGACGGCCACGCGGCGGCCCGCACGGTCGACCGCGTCTTCGGGTCGTCCGGCTGACGCCGGGCGACGACCTAGAGAGAACAACCGCACGTGACACCCATCAAGGTCAGCGTCGTCGTGCCCGTCTACGACTGCGTCGCGACGGTCGCGACGGCGCTGCAGACCGCCCTCGAGCAGTCGATCGCCCCGGAACTCGTCGAGGTGATCGCGGTCGACGACGGATCCACCGACGGCAGCGCCGAGGAGCTGGACCGGCTCGCGGCGCTGCATCCGCGGCTGACCGTGCTGAAGCGCCCCAACTCCGGTGGCCCCGGCGGGCCGCGCAACACCGGCATCGCGGCCGCCCGCGGCGAGTACCTGTTCTTCCTGGACGCCGACGACCGGCTCGGCCCCGAGGCGCTGGAGCGCATGTGCGCCGCCGCGGACGCGCACGGCACCGACGTCGTCATCGGCCGGTACGTCGGGGTCGGGCGGCCCGTCGCGAACTTCACCGAGAACATCGCGCACGTCTCCGTGGACGACCCGGACTTCGACATCTACGCGAAGTCGCTGACCGCGCAGAAGCTGTTCCGCCGGTCGGTGATCGAAGAGCACCGGATCCGGTTCCCCGAGGACGCGCCGACCGGCGAGGACAAGGTCTTCACCGCGCACGCGCTGCTGCACGCGTCCGGCGGCGTGTCCGTCGTCGCCGACCACGACTGCTACTACCTGGTGGAGCGCGACGACGGCAGCAGCCTCATGCAGAACGGGCTCGCGGCCCGGCCGGGCTACTACCCGAAGGCGGCGCGCCCGCTGCTGGAGAACGTCGTCACGCACCGCGAGCCCGGCCCGATCCGGGACCGGATGCTGCTGCGGCACTTCCACCGCGACGTCCTGCACGCGTTCAACGCCGACTACCCGGGCTCGTCCGAGGAACGGCGCCGCCGCCTCTGGGAGGAGGCGCGCGCGCTCTGCGACGAGTTCCTCACCGAACCCGTGCTGATGCGGATGCCGCCGAAGTTCCGGCTGGTCGCGCACTGCCTGCGGCACGGGAACGAGGACCTGCTGGTGCGGGTCATCGAGGCCGAGGCCGCCGGGCCCGTCCCGGTCGTCGTCGACAAGGACCGCGCGCACGCCCGCTACCCCGGCTTCCGCGACCCGGCCGCCGGCGTCCCCGACGACTACTACGACGTCACCGACCGGCTGCGGCTGCGGCGGTCCCTGACGTCGCTGGAGTGGGCCGGCGACCGGCTGCGGGTCGGCTGGACGGCGGAGATCCCGCGGCTGGACCCGGCGGAAGGGGCCGTCGCGCTGCTGCTGCGGTCCCGGAAGGGGCGCGCCGAGCACCGGCTCGCCGCCGAACCGGACGGCGACGGCCACCGCGCCGAGCTCGCCGCCGCCGCCAACGGCGTCTGGGACCTGCACGTCGAGGCCCGGCACGGGCAGTTCGCGAAGGAGGCCCGGCTCGGCGCCGCGCGCGCCCCCGGCGTCACCGAGCCCGCCGGACGGTTCGTCCGGTGCGCGGACGGGACCGGCGCGGCCGTCGAGCCGTTCTTCACCCGCGAGTACGGCAACCTGTCGTTCACCGTCACCCGCGGCACCGCCGGGGCCGTGCGGCTGCTGCGGTTCGACGGCGCCGAGTGGGCGCCGGACGGACGGCTGCGGGTGCGCGGCCGGCTCCCCGCGACGCCCGCCGCGGCGGCGCTCGTCCGGCTCGGCGTCGCGATCGACCACCGCACCCAGGGCACGTCCCTGCCGGGCGAGGTCCGGTGGGACGAGCTCCCGGGCGAGCCCGCCGGGGACGCCGGGGACGGCGACGGGTACGGCTTCGCGGCGCTGCTGGACCCGCGCGGGCTGGCCGCCGGACGCTGGGACGTCTGGCTGGAGGTCACGGTCGGCGGGGACCGGTCGCGGGTGCGGGTGCCGCTGGCGCCGGCGCCCGGCGCGGACCGGTCGGCGCCCGTCCCGTGCGCGCCGCTCGGGCTGCGCAGCGCGTCGTTCTACCGCACCGAGGGCGGGAACCTGTCGGTCGAGGTCGTGCCCGGCAAGGTGCCCGCGCTCGCGCGGTCGGCCAAGCGGCGGCTCCGCGCGCCCTTCCCGAAGAAGGACGCGAACGGCACGGGGTGACCGCGGCGGCCTCACTCGTGACCTGACGCCCCAGGGGCGTTGGTAAAATCTGCGTTCTCATCGGGGAGGGTCCGCACCTTTGGCAACCGTGGCCGACCACGTCAGGGTCGACGCCGACGACGTCCTCACGATCGGCTGGGCCGAGCCCCTGCCGGACGGCGAACGCGTCGTGCTGCGGCACGCGGCGTCCGGGGCCGTCCGGCCGGGACGCGCCGCCGGCGACGGCGCCCGCTGGACGCTGCCGGTCGGCGACCTCGACGACGGCGCCTGGGAGGCGTGCATCGAGGCGGGCGGCATCACCCGGCCGCTGCGCACCGACGACCCCGGGTTCTCCCTCGACGGCCTCCTCGCCTACGCCGACCGGCCCCGCGACCGCGCCGTCCGCGTCACCCGCACCCCGGACGGACGCGCCGGGCTGCAGGTCGGCGCGGTCGCCCCGCACGCCGAGGTCCGCACGGTGCACCCGGGCGGCGGCGAGATCCGCATCGCCGGGCGCCTCGCCTACACCGGCCCCCGGCCCGGCGGCGCCCGCCTCGTCGCCGTCGCCCGCGGCACCGGCCGGCGGGCCGCCTGGCCCGCGCGCCTCGACGGCACCGCGTTCCGCGCCAGCGCGCCCGTCGACGTCCTGGCCGCCGAGCCGCCCGCCATCTGGGACCTGTGGCTCGACGCGGCCGACGTCCACGCGCGGCTCGCGACCCGGCTCGACGACGCCCCCGGCAAGCGCGGCAAGGTCTCCTACCCGCGCCAGGTCGCCGGGGACCGCTCGGTCCGGCCGTACTACACGGTGCGCGACGAGCTCTCCGTCGCCTGCCACGCGCTCGACGGCGGGGACGGCGCCGGGGACGACGCCCGATGAGGATCGTCTTCATGCTGCTGGACGCGGCGGCGCTCGACGGCACCGTCCGCAGCACGTTCACGCTCGCGGGCGAACTGGCCCGCCGCCACGACGTCGAGATCGTCAGCGTGCTGCGCACCACCGACGCGCCGGCGTTCCCGCTCCCCGACCGCGTCCGGCTGCAGCACCTCGTGGACACCCGCGACGAGGCGAAGCTCGCGCGGCTGCGGCCCGGCCGCGCCCGCCGCCTCCACGAGGAGCCCAGCGCGCTCGTCCATCCGGAGGAGCGCTCCTACCGCTTCTTCTCCGGGCTCACCGACGAGCGCATCCCCCGCGCCCTGCGGCGGCTCCGCGCCGACGTGCTCGTCACGACCCGCGCCGGGCTGAACATCGCCGCGGCCCGCTTCGCGCCGTCCCGCGTCACCCGCATCGGGCAGGAGCACCTGCACCTCGGCATCCACGAGCCCGGCATCCTCGCCGAGATCGAACGCTGGTACCCGAGGCTGGACGCGGTCACCACGCTGACCGCCGCCGACCGGGAGAGCTACGAGCGCCTCATCCCGGGCACGACCGTCCGGACGCTCCGCAACGGCCTGCCCGACCGCGTGTACCCGCGCTCCCGGCAGGAGAACAAGATCGTCGTGGCGGCCGGGCGGCTCGCCTGGATCAAGGGCTACGACCTGCTGATCACGGCGTTCGCCCGGGTCGCGGAGAAGCACCCGGAGTGGACGCTGCGGATCCACGGCAAGGGCGGCCGGCTGGAGCAGCTCCGCCGCCGCGTCACCCGCCTCGGCCTCTACAACAACGTCATGCTGATGGGCCCGTCGGACGACATCGAGGGCGAGTTCGCGAAGGCGTCGATCCTCGCCGTGCCGTCCCGCGCCGAGGCGTTCGGCATGACGATCGTCGAGGGCTTCGCGTGCGGCCTGCCCGCCGTCGCGTTCGACTGCCCCCGCGGCCCCCGCGAGATCATCACCGACGGGCACGACGGCCTGCTCGTCCCGCCCGAGGACCCGACCGCCCTCGGCGACGCGCTCGTCCGGCTCATCGACGACGGGCAGCTGCGCCGCCGGATGGCCGCGGCGGCGCCCGACAGCGCCCGCCGGTACGCCGTCCGGTCGGTCGCCGCCGACTGGGAGGACCTCCTCACCCAGCTCCGCTGACGACCTCACCGAGCTCCGCTGACGACCTCACCGCGATTCGTTGGCGACGTCCCTCGATACCGGACATGTCCGGGGGGTGAACCGGCGGTTTCGCGGATCTCGCGCCGACAGTCGGGGAGAATGCCGGAGGCCACTTCCGGTCAGTCGCTAGCATCGGGAACGGCCCTGACGACGAAAGGAAACCCACCATGGCGAACTTCACGCTCGACGACGTTCGGCAACGGACGTACAAGGCGCGTGACGCGTGGTGGACGGTCCTGCTCGTCGACCCGCTCGCGGCGCGGCTGGTGAAGGTCACCGCCAACCGCACCCGCATCACCCCGAACCAGCTCACCGTCGCGGCGCTCGTCCTCGGCTTGGCGGCGGGCGCGTGCTTCGCGCTGGCCGACTGGCAGTGGCTGCTCGCGGGCGCGCTGCTGTACCACCTGTCGTTCACGCTCGACTGCATGGACGGCAAGATCGCGCGGCTCAAGGGCACCGGGTCGGTGTTCGGCGCGTGGCTCGACTACATCTTCGACCGGCTGCGGGTGCTCGCCTGCGCGATCGCGCTGATGGCCGGGCAGTACGTCGCCACCGGCAACGTCGCCTACGTGTGGACGGCGCTCGCCGTCGTCTTCCTCGACATGCTCCGCTACATGGACTCCCTCGAGATCTTCAAGGTGCGGGCGCAGATGCGGTCGACGCTGGCGAAGACGCGCCGGGAGGCCGAGTCGCTGGAGCTGGCGGAGCTGCGCGCCGGGGGCGCCGAGCCGGACGAGGTCGGCGCGCGGCTCGCGTCGGCCGAGAGCACCCTGGACGAGGCCGCCGACGACGACGAGGACCGGGTCGTCGGCGAGGAGGCCGCCGAGAAGGCCGCCGACGCGGTCATGCAGCGCGGCCTCTACACGCGGTTCCCCTGGTACGTCCGCATCCGCGACGTGCTCATGCGCGGGCGCATCCGGCCGCACCTGTTCAGCGGCATCGAGTTCCAGATGGGCGTGTTCATCGTCGCGCCGGTCGCCGCCGCGATCGTCCCCGGCGCGATCATCCCGGTCGTCGCGGTCAGCGCCGCCGGGATGCTGTTCTTCGAGCTCGTGGTCATCTACAAGTTCTGGATGGCGACGAACGCCTACAACCGCAACATGCGCGCACTCGACGAGAAGATCGCGGGCTACCGGGACCGGCTGCCCGTCGACGAGGTCGAGCGGATCCGGGCGGGCGCCGGCACCAGCGCCGGCTGACCCGCCCGCCCGGGACCGCGGGCCGCGGCGTCAGCGCTTGAGGAACTCGAGCAGGTCCCGGTTGAAGCGCTCCTTGTCGCCCGGGACCATCGCGATGCCGTGGGACCCGCCCTCGTAGACCTTGAGCTCCGCGCCCGGGATGATCTGCGCGGACTTGCGGCCGGTGGCGTCGATCGGGACGATCTGGTCGTCGTCGCCGTGGACGACCAGCGTCGGGACGTCGAACCGGCGCAGGTCGTCGGTGAAGTCGGTGCGCGCGAAGGCGTCCACGCACTTCAGGCCCGCCTGGATGTTCTCGTGCATCGCCATGAACCAGAACGCGTCCCGGTTGCCCTGGGTGGCCTTGCTGCCCGGGCGGTTCGCGGAGAAGAACGCTTCGGACGCGTCCTTCCAGTACTGCGACCGTTCGGTGATGATGCCGTTCTTGATGTCCTCGAAGACCTGCTCGGGGACGCCCTCGGGGTTGCCGGGCCCCTGGAGCATCAGCGGCGGGATGGCCGACAGCAGGACCGCCCGGGCGACCCGGCCGGTGCCGTGGCGGCCGATGTAGCGGGCGAGTTCGCCGCCGCCCATGGAGTGCGCGACGAGCGTCGCGTTCCGCAGGTCGAGGTGCTCCATCAGGTCGTTCAGGTCGTCGGCGAAGGTGTCGAAGTCGTAGCCGGTGAAGGGCTGGCTGGAGCGGCCGTGGCCGCGCCGGTCGTGCGCGACGCCCCGGAAGCCGTTCTCGGCGACCGCCCGCATCTGGTCCTCCCAGGCGTCGGCGTTCAGCGGCCAGCCGTGGATGAACACCACCGGGTCGCCCGAGCCCCAGTCCTTGTAGAAGATCTCCTCGCCGTCCCGCGTCTTCACGTACCCCATCGCAGGTCGCGCCCCTCTCATGTCGGTGCATAAGCGAAGGGCGCCGCCGGTCCGCACATCCGCGAACAAACGGACGCCCTTCTCCGGGCGGGAGTTCCCGGGGAAGGGCGTCCGGTAAGCCACCGGCGGGCCAAGAAACCTTTGCGGCCTCCGGCGCGGCGGCTACTGCACGGCTGCTACTGCGCGGCGGGCGCCTCGGTGCGCGCCGGGGGCCGCGCGAGGAGGTCCGTCCACTGGCGGCAGACCTCGTCGAGCCCGTAGGCCGTCCGGACCTGCTCGCGGGCGTCCGCCGCGTCGCTCTCCCAGCGGCCGAGCGCGACGGTCGTGGCGATCGACGCCGCCATCGCGGACGGGTCGTCGTGAATCCACCGCCGGTCGTAGATCGTGTCGGAGCCGGGCCACGGGAGCAGGGCCGGGACCGCGCCGGACGCCATGCCCTCGGCGGGCGCGAGGTGGAAGCTCTCGTCGTCGCTGGTGGACAGGACGAACCCGATGCGGCGCAGCCAGGACGCGACGTCGCGGCCGTAGGAGTCGAACACCACCCCGCCCGCGAGGAGCGGCGAGCGCCGGATCCGGCGGAACAGCTTCTCGTAGTGCTCCCGCTCCTCGTCCTTCTGCCAGATCCACCAGTACTCCCACGGGAGCTTGGACTTGACGAAGAGCGTGAAGCGCGGGTCGTCGCGGCGGAGCTCCTCCAGCACGTCGACGGCGAGGTCGAGGCGCTTGCGGGACGGCGCGATGCCGATGACCCCGAGGTGGTGCTGCGCCCCGGCGAGCTTCGGCCGGTCGAGCTGCCGGTCGTCCACCCAGTTCGGGACGGTGACGACCTTCTCGGCGGGCCAGCCGGTCATCTCGCGGGTCAGATCCGTGTAGTGCGGGCTGACGCAGATGACCTGGTCGACGGCGTCGATGTCGAGCTGCTTGGGCCAGGGCGCGTACAGCTCGAACCGGTGGAGCCGGACGACGAGGCGCTGGCCCGCGCGTTTGTTCTTCGCGTACCAGAGCGCGTTCGGGCCGCACCACTCGCAGATGACGACGTCGGCCCACTCGACGAGTTCGCGGCTGCGGTCGGCGTCGTGGGCCTTCAGCGCGGCCCAGTGGTCGACCTGGATCTCCATGTCGGGGCGCGACCGCAGGTAGTCGAGGAGGCGGGTGAAGAACTTCAGGTCGTGTCCCGCGACGCCGACGCGCAGCTTCCGCGCGCCCGGACGGTACGCGGCCGCGGCGGCCGCGACCTGCTCGACGGGCTCGGGGAACGTCTCGGCGAGGTACCCGGTGAGCCGCCCGGCGGCGGCGTCGAGGCCGAAGTCGGCGGCGGCCGCGCGGCAGCGGTCGACGGCGAGGGTGAACACCTCGGGGTTCTTGCCGATGAGCGTGAGCGCGTCGAGGACGTCGGCCTCGGACGCGGCGAACAGCGGGTAGTCGGCGCCGAACAGCCGCTCGTGCATGGGCGTCCGGTTGAGGACGACCGGGACGCCGAGCATGCCGCATTCGAGGAGCTTGGTCGACAGTTCGAGGCTCGCGTCCATCTCGGGGTGCCGCCACGACAGGCCGACGTCGCAGCCGGCGGTGAGCCGCATCGCCTCGGCGCGCGGGTGGCCGCCGTGCCAGACGACGCCCTGGCCGGTCTCGAGGGCGGTGCGCATCCGGTCGGCGTAGCCGGGGTCGTCCGGATCGTCGTGGATCTTGTCGCCGACCATGTGGAGTTCGGCGTCCACCCCGCGCTGGCCGAGCAGGCGCGGCAGCGCGCACATCTCGTAGGTGTTCCACCGCGGCGCGAACTTGCCGGTGTAGACGAGGCGGAGGGCGCGTCCGTCCGGGGTTCCGGCGGGGCGCGGCTCCAGGCCGTCGGGGAGCACGACGACGGGCGGGAACAGGACGCTCTTGCCCGCGGTGGCGGGGACGGCGGCCTCCAGGAAGCCGCGGAGTTCCTCGGTCTGGCAGAGCAGCAGCCGGGACGCGTCGGCGATGCGGCGCAGCTCGGCCTTGGCGGCGTTGTCGAACTGCCCGGCGGACTGCGGCACGTCGGTGAGGTAGGTCCACAGCCGTCCCGCGAGGGCGGTGTGGCACAGCTTCCCGGCGAGCCGGCGGCCGCGCACGACGGCGAGGTCGAACGGCTTCTCCTCGTCGATGCGGGCGAGGGTCACCGCGGCGGTCCGCGGCTGCATCGGGGCGTCGCCGTCGAGGAGGCGCTCGGCGTGCGGGCTGCGGACGGTGACGCCCGGCAGGCCGCGCAGCGGGTCGACGAGGCGCCCGGTGCGCACCGGCGCCTTGAGGACGAGCGTCACCTCGCAGCCCGCGCGGGCCAGCGCCTGCACCATGCCCTGGACCCAGATCGCCGACCCGTCGATCAGGTTCAGGTCGACGTCGCCGTAGACGAGTGCGCGCGGCTTCACGTGGTCTCCTTTCAACGGGCCGGCTCCAGCGGAGTCTCGAGCAGCTCGGCGAGCCGGCCGGGCGCCGCCGCGGTGGCGTCCCAGTGCAGGTTGGCGAGGGTGGCGGGCACGGCCGCGGCGCCGTCGCCCGGCCGGTCGTTCCACAGGACGAGCGGCATGTCGCGGGAGGCGGCGAGCGCGCGGACGTCGTTCAGCGCGCGGTCGCGGTCGTACATGCCCGGGACGCCCAGGTACGCCCACGCCTCGCCGGGGGCGCCGGCGGCGGCGTCGACGACGAGCAGGTCGGCGTCGGCGGACTCCAGCGCGATCGCGGCGTCGTGCGGGTACAGCCGGATGACCTTGGCGTGCGCGGCGAGGGTCTCCGCCGCGCGCGCGCCGAGGATCCCGGCGACGACGATGCCCTCGTAGGGGGCGGCGACGAGGAGCCGGTCCTCGCTGCGGGTCACCGGGTCGAGCTGGACCTTCCCCGCGTCGGTGGTCTTCGGGGCCGCGGCCGGGGCGCTGCGCTTGCGCCACAGCTGGTACAGCTCCTTGGGCAGCCGCGCGCCGCGCCGCTTGGGGTTGCGGGCGGCGCCGGCGACGAGCCGGCCGAACTGCACGGTCGTCGAGGCTTCGAGGGCGGCCAGCCGCCGTTCGAGTTCCTGGACGCGGGCCTCCCGCTCGCGCAGCGCCGCGCGCAGCCGCGCGGCCTGCTGCTTCGCCTTGGCGCCGTCCTTGGCGGCGCGGGCGTTCGCGGCGGCCCGGGGGTCGTCCCCGCCGCGCCGGATCGGATCAGTCACCGATGAACTCCATGATCACTTCTGCGATGCGGGGGCCGGCCGCGCCGTCCCAGAGCGGGGGCCTCCGCGCGTTCTCGTACCGGGCCGCGGCGTCCTCGCCCGCCGCCGCCTCCAGGACCTTGCGCACCTGCGGCACCAGCTCCTCGAACGTGACGAGGCGGTTCGTGCCGTGGGTGATGGTGATGGGACGCTCGGTGTTGGGCCGGACCGTCAGGCACGGCACGCCGAGGATCGTGGTCTCCTCCTGCAGACCTCCCGAGTCGGTGATGACGGCGTCCGCGCCGCGCACGGCCCCGATGAAGTCGGTGTACCCGAGCGGTTCCAGGACGTGGACGCCGTCGTGGTCGTCCAGCCCGGCGGCCATCAGGTTGGCGCGGCCGCGCGGGTGCACCGGGATGACCAGGTCGGCGAGGTCGGCGATGCCGTGCAGCCGCCGGACGAGGTCGGCCGCGGTGTCCGGGGCGTCCACGTTGGCGGGCCGGTGCATCGTCGCCAGGACGTACCGGTCCGGGAGCCCGTGCTCCGCGCGGACCCGCTCGGTGTCGAACGCGTCCAGGTTGGCCAGCAGCGTGTCGATCATCGGGTTGCCGACCAGGTGGGCGCGCTCCACCGGGACGCCCTCGTTCGCCAGGTGCCCGATCCCCTCCGGGCTCGTGACCAGGCAGATGTCGGAGAGCTGGTCGGTGAGCCGGCGGTTGACCTCCTCGGGCATCGTCATGTCGAAGCTGCGCAGCCCGGCCTCCACATGGGCGACCGGGATGTGCAGCTTGGCCGCGACGAGGGCGGCGGCGATGGTCGAGTTCACGTCGCCGTACACGATGACGACCGAGGGTGAACGGCTCGTGAACTCCTCCTCCAGTCCGGTCATCAGCGCGGCCGTCTGCGCCGCGTGCGAGCCGGAGCCGACGCCGAGGTTGACGTCGGGCTCGGGAAGGCCGAGCTCGTCGAAGAAGACCTCGGACATGCGGGCGTCGTAGTGCTGCCCGGTGTGGACGACCGCCTGCTCGGCGCCGGCGGCCTCCAGCGCCCGGATGACCGGAGCCGCCTTGACGAAGTTCGGCCGCGCCCCGAGGACGTGCACGATGGGTGCCAACACAATTTCCCTTCTGTTCATCGGGTCTGCCTACGCTTCCCCGCCGTGCTGAAGAAATCCGTCTACCTGCCGGGACTCGCCCTGCGGCAGCTCCGCGACGACCCGGCGCGCGCGCCGCGGCTCGCCGTGCGGATGCTGGCCCGGGCGACCCCGGGACGGCCGGGGGCGCGGCTCGCGCGGTCCCGGCTCGCGGTTCCGCGTCCCCGCGTCGTGACGCGGGAGAACGCCGAGCTGCGCGCGCTGCTGGCGCACGATCCGCCCGCCCCGCAGACTCCGCCGGCCGGTGCGGGGGCCGCCGCGCCGGCCGGCGGGCCCGCACCGGAGGTCTCCCCGGCGGACGGCGCCGTCCTGCAGTTCGTGACGAACGCCTTGCCGAACACGAACGCCGGTTATACCGTCCGCACGCACCGCATCGCGCTGGCGCTGCGCGCGCAGGGCCGGGACGTGCACGTCGCGACGCGGCTCGGGTACCCGCTCAGCCAGGGCATCGGCGACGCCCGGCCGCGGGTGGACGTCGACGGCGTCGCCTACCACCGGCTGCTGCCGTGGCTGCCGCCCGCCGACCCGGTGCGGGCCGTCGAGCGCGGCGCCGACCTGGCCGAACGGATCGTGGACGAGGTGCGCCCGGCCGTCCTGCACGCGGTCAGCAACCACCTGAACGCGGCCGTCGCGCTGGAGCTGCGGCGCCGCCGCGGGCTGCCGGTCGTGTACGAGGTGCGGGGGTTCCTGGAGGACTCCTGGCTGTCGCGCGACCCGGCGCACCGCGAGACGGACGAGTTCTACCGGCTCACCCGGGAGCTGGAGACGCGCCGGATGGCCGAGGCGGACGCGGTCGTCACGCTCGGCGAGGCGATGCGCGCGGAGATCGCGTCCCGCGGGGTGCCCGCCGAGAAGATCTTCACGGTGCCGAACGGGGTGGACGAGGCGTTCCTGGAGCCGCTGCCGGACGCGTCCGACCTGCGGGCCGAGCTCGGCATCGCGCCGGACGCCTTCGTGGCGGGGCTGACGTCGTCGTTCTTCGGCTACGAGGGCATCGACACGCTGATCGACGCGGCGGCGCTGCTGCGCGACCGCGGGACGCCCGTCACGCTGCTGCTGGTCGGGGACGGACCGGAGCGCGGCGCGCTGGAGCGGCGCGCGGCCGGGCACGGCGTTCACGCCGTGTTCACCGGCCGGGTTCCGATGCGGTCCGTACGCCGCCACCACGCACTCCTCGATGTCTTCGCGGTCCCCCGACGGGCGGACCGGGTCTGCCAGCTGGTCACGCCCCTCAAACCGATCGAGGCGATGGCAGGGGGAATCCCCGTTATAGCCAGTGATGTCAAGGCTCTTCGCGAAATCGTCGAACCCGGCGTGACCGGGACGTTAACACTTCCGGAAGACCCGGAAGCATGGGCCGATCACCTGGAGGAACTGGCTTACAGTCCAGAAAGAAGGCGAAAAATCGGTCAGGCGGCCCGTGAATGGGTCCGGGCCGAGCGCACCTGGGGCGCCGTCGCGTCCGGATACCGCGCCGCATACGCGTACGGGGCGCGCACGACAACCGATGATCGCTGATTCACCGTGAAGTTTCGTGATTTCCGTAAATCCGTGAAGGGAGCCGAGTGATGGATCTGGTCGTCATCGGACTCGGCTATGTGGGGCTTCCCCTCGTCCGGGAGGCGTGCCGCGCCGGGCTGAAGGTCGGCGGGCTCGACCTGGACGAGCGCGTCGTCGAGGGCCTGCGGGCCGGACGCTCGCACGTGGACGACGTCTCCGCCGACGAGGTCGCGGAGATGCTCGCGTCCGGGTTCGCGCCGAGCACGTCCGAGGACGTCCTGGACGGCGCGCCCACCGTGGTGATCTGCGTCCCGACCCCGCTGTCGCCGGAGGGCGGGCCCGACCTGACGGCCGTGCGCGGCGCGGCCGGGGCGGTGTCCCGGCACCTGGCGCAGGGGTCGCTGGTGGTGCTGGAGTCGACCACGTACCCGGGCACGACCGAGGAGGTCGTCCGGCCGATCCTGGAGGAGTCCGGCCGGATCGCCGGCGAGGACTTCCACCTGGCGTTCTCGCCGGAGCGGATCGACCCGGGCAACCCCGTCTACGGCGTCCGCAACACCCCGAAGATCGTCGGCGGGCTCACGCCGGCGTGCGCGTCGGCCGCCTCGGCGTTCTACGGCAAGTTCGTGGAGCAGGTCGTGCAGGCGAAGGGCACCCGCGAGGCCGAGATGGCCAAGCTGCTGGAGAACACCTACCGGCACGTGAACATCGCGCTGGTCAACGAGATGGCGGTGTTCTGCAACGAGCTGGGCATCGACCTGTGGGACGCGATCGACTGCGCGGCGACCAAGCCGTTCGGCTTCCAGGCGTTCCGGCCGGGTCCGGGCGTCGGCGGGCACTGCATCCCGATCGACCCGAACTACCTGTCGTACAAGGTCCGCTCGCTCGGCTACCCGTTCCGGTTCGTGGAGCTGGCGCAGGAGATCAACGACCGGATGCCCCGGTACGTGGCGGAGCGCGCGCAGCAGCTCCTCAACCGGGAGGGGCGGGCGCTGAAGGGCGCGAAGGTCCTGCTGCTCGGCGTCACGTACAAGGCCGACATCGCCGACCAGCGCGAGTCCCCGGCCCGCCCGGTGGCGCGGCGGCTGGCCCGGCTGGGCGCCGACCTCGCGTTCCACGACCCGTACGTGTCCGGCTGGGAGGTCGACGGCGCCGCGGTGCGGGACGCGGGCGACGACCTGCCGGCCGCGCTCGCGGACGCCGATCTGACGATCGTCCTGGCCGACCACGCGGACTACGACGCCGCCACGCTGGCGCGGCACGCGCGGCTGCTGTTCGACACGCGGGGCCGCACGCGGGGCGTCCGGCAGGAGACGGTGGAGCTGCTCTGACCCGCGGGTCCGGACGGCGGACGGACGGCCCGGGCGGGCCCCATACCAGAGATCGGCAATCGCCCGGTGCCGTCCACGCGGTGGTCGACGGGAATTCATCCACCATTTCCATCGCGGTAGCAGAATCCCGGGTAGAAGCCGGTTCGGCGGCGTAGGTTCGGCAGGTTGCGGAGTGAGTGGAATGCGGGTCTGTGTTTGCACGATCGTGCACCATCCGGAGGATGCGCGCATTCTGCACCGACAAATCCGGGCACTGTTGGATGCCGGTCATGAAGTCACATATATGGCCCCGTTTCGGGCATGCAATGTGGCGCCGTGGCGCGAGGTCAGCCCGGTGGACGTGCCCCGGGCGACCGGCCGGCACCGGCTGAAGGCCATGCGCGCCGCCCGGCGCGCCCTCGCCGACCACGCGTCCTACGCGGACGTCATCCTCCTGCACGACCCCGAACTCCTGATGGCGCTGCCCCGCCGGGCGCGCGCGCGGACGGTCGTGTGGGACGTCCACGAGGACACCGCGGCCGCGCTCGGCATGAAGGGCTGGCTGCCCGCACCGGTGCGGCCGCTCGTGCGCCCGGCCGTCCGGCGCCTGGAGAAGCGCGCCGAGCGGCGGCACCGGCTGCTGCTCGCCGAGGAGGGCTACCGGGCCCGGTTCAGCGGGGACCACCCGGTCGTCCCCAACACCACCTACGTCGCGGACGAGCCGCCCGGCGCGCCCGACGACAACCGCGCGGTCTACGTCGGGCACATCTCGGCGGCGCGCGGCGCCCACGAGATGATCGAGGCGGCCCGGCTGCTCGCCCCCGAGGGCGTCACCGTCGAGCTGATCGGCTCGGCGGACGAGTCGGTGAAGCCCGCGCTGCGCGAGGCCCAGCGCGACGACGTCCTGCGCTGGTACGGGTTCGTCCCGAACGACCGGGCGCTGCGGATCGCCGAGGGCGCGATGGTCGGGCTGGCGCTGCTGCACGACGAGCCCAACTACCGGCACTCGGTCCCCACCAAGATCATCGAGTACATGGCGCGGGGCGTGCCGGTCGTCACCACCCCGAACCCGCCCGCGGTCGAGATCGTCGAACCGGCCGAGTGCGGCTTCGTCGTCCCGTTCAACGACCCCGCCGCCACGGCCGAGGCCGTCCTGCGGCTGCGCAAGGACGCGGACCTGCGCGCCGAGTTCGGCCGCCGCGGGCACAAGGCCGCCCGCGAGCAGTTCCACTGGCCGGTGCACGCCGCCCGGTTCGTCGCCCACCTCGAATCCTGGGCGGGACGCGCCCAGCCGTCGGCCGTCATGGAGCCCGCGGCGGATCACTGACCGGTCCCCCGGCCCCCTCCCGCTCCTCACGCTCCTCGCGGGCCCGCTCCGCCGCCTTCTCCCGCTCCTCGGCCAGCCGCCTCGCCTCGGCCGCCCGCGCCTCCTGCTCGCGCTCCTCCAGCCGCACCGCGAGCGACTTCGCGAGCCGCGCGGCGGCGCCCGTCGGGCTCCCCGCCTCCACCACCGCGATGACCCGCCCGACCCGGACGGCGATCACCCCCGCGGTCGTCCCGATCTCGTACATCTCGTCGCCGCCGAGGTTCTCCCGCCGCCGCACCTGCGACTGGACGGACTGGAACGCGTCCAGCATCTGCGACGCGGCGTCGTCGGTCTCGGCCACCCACCGCACGCTCACCGTCAGGCCCCGGACGGCCGTCGCCCGCTCCCCGTCCGCCCCGGTCGGGACGCCGGTGGGCGGCGGCGGACTCGTCGGATGCGCACTCGGCCCGCCGCTCCCGGTGGACGCCCCCGGCGAAGGCGAGCCCGCCCCGGACGCCGACGCCGACGGCGACGGCGCCGCCCCGGCCCGTCCCGCACCGGGCCGATCACCCGTCCCCGGTTCGGCCCCTTCGGCCCCCTCGGCGGCCCCGGACCCCTCGGCTTCCCCGGCCCCCTCGGCGCTCCCGCCCGATCCGGCGCCCTCGCCCGATTCGGCACCTTCGCCGGACCCGGCGCCCTCGCCCGAGCCACCGCCGTCGGCACCCTCGGCGCCTTCGGCGCCGTCGCCGGGGTCGTCGTCCTCGCCGGGCTTCTTCTCGACCGGTTCGTACGTGCAGGACACCGGGTCGGGCAGGCGGGCCGTCCCGACCTCCGCGTCGGCGGGTTCGGTGACGTAGTCCTCCAGCCCCACCCGCGCGAGGTCCTCCTTCTCGAGCAGCGCGCAGGCGTCCGGCCAGTCGGCCACGGGGACGCCGCCGAGTTCGTCGGGCCCGGGTCCGGTGCGGCCGCCGCGCAGCGCGACCAGCCGGGACTCGCCCGCCGGACGCGGCACCGCCTCGGCGACCGCGACGTAGAGCAGGCCGCCCGCCGCGGCGATCCAGGGGCGCTTGCCGGGCAGGTCCGGGTCCATCGTGAACGGCGCGGGCGCGGTCGTGGCGGTGCCGTCGGCGGGCGAGACGACGTCGATGCCCGCGGGCAGCAGCAGCTCCGACAGGCGCGGGCGCAGCGCGTAGACGTCGCCGCCCGCGCGTGCCAGCGCCGTGTAGGACGGCACCTCGCGCGCCCACCCGACGTTCCCGGACGACACGTCGACCGCCTCCATGAGCGTCGTGCCGCGCTTCGTCCCGGCCGGATGGTAGACGACGATGAGCCGCCCGTCCGCGAGGACGCTCGGGCACATGCCGTCGCCGCACACCGCGTCGCCGTCCCAGGAGGCGAACTCCTCGCCCTCCTCGTCGAACGCCCGCAGCGCCGTCCCGTCCGAGACGAGCGCGACGCCGTCCAGCATCGTCACCTCGGGCGCCTCCTCGGCGCCGAGCACCTCGTCCCAGCGGACGTCGCCGCTCCGCGGGTCGAGGGCGAGCAGGCGGCTCGGCCGGGACTGGCGCGCGCAGTCGAGGGCCAGCGCGACGAGCGACTCGCGGTCGCCGGACGGCTGCGCGGCGCCCTCGAACAGCCGGCAGCCGTGCCGCACCGGCCGCTGCCACTGCGGCTCGCCGGTCGCGGCCGCCAGCCCGACCAGCGTGCGGCGGTCGTCGTCGGTGGTGAGGACGACCCCGGACCCGGCCGGGAAGCGCAGCGTCGTGCGGGACACCGCGGCGGGCCGCCGCGCCCCCTCCTTCTTCCACAGCAGCGAGCCCGACAGCAGGTCGAACCCGACGAGGACCCGGTCGGCGCGGTGCCCGTCCCGCTCGAAGTAGCCGACGAGCCGCGACTCGGTGGACGTCCAGCCGAGCAGCGACCAGTCCGACCGGCTGTAGCTCCACCGCCGCGCCCCGGTGCGGGCGTCCACGACCTGGACGCCCTGGCCGGACACGGTGACGATCTGGCCCTGGGCGACGTCGTAGGAGACGGTGTCGTACCCGGCGACGGACCCGCGGTGCACGCGGGTCGTCCGCTCCCAGCTCACGGCGAGGGGCCCGGGCGGCGGGCCGACGTCGCCGAGCGGCGCGACGGACTCGCCGGTGACCCTGTGGCGAACCTCCCACCACTCCGCGTGCAGGACGAACCGGTCGACGAGGACGACGCACAGCGCCACGGCCAGCCCACCGGCGATGAGCCCGAGCACGATGCGGACCCTGCCCGCGGGCTCCGGCCGGCCGCCGGGCCGCTGCCGGCTCCCGACCACGACCGCGCCGCCTCCTTCCGCTCTAAGGTGAACCTCCACCATGCCCTGTCCCGGGGCGCCCGCGCGACACGACCGGAAAAAGAAACTCCGGCACGGAAGGGGAGGAATCCATGGAAGTGTTCGACCGCTGGCGCACCTGGGACGACGCCCGCGCGGACCTCGCCGGCACCGGCCTCGACGCCGATCGGGTCGGGCGGGCCGCGGCCGCGGCCGTCCGCTGGCACGGCGACCAGCGGCGCCCCACCGGCGCACCCTACCTGGAGCACCTGCTGGAGGCCCTCGAGGTCCTGGTGCGGGGCGCGGGCGAGACCGACCCGGACGTCCTGGCGGCCGTCCTGCTGCACGATGTGGTGGAGGACACGCCCGCGACCGTCGCCGACGTCGAGGCCGAGTTCGGGCCGCGGGTGGCGGAACTGGTCGACTGGGTGACCAAGCCGCCCGCCGCCGGCGCCGGCCGGCAGGCGAAGCGGGCCGCGAAGTCGGCGTACCTGCGGCGCCTGCGGGACGCCCCGCGCGACGCCGTCCGGGTGAAGCTCGCCGACCGGGTGAGCAACGTGCAGACGCTCGACCGGATGCCGCCCGACTTCCAGCGCCGCTACTACGCCGAGACCGTCACCTACATCGTGCCGCTGGCCCGGGACGAGCCGTGGTTCGCGTCCTGGTACGCGGCGTGGCGGGAGCGGTACGCGCACCTGCTCTAGGGTGCGGGATGATCGGGGCCATGGAACGCGAGTGGGTGGTCGAGGAGAGCGTGGCCATCGACGCCGGGCCGGACGCCGTGTACGCGGCGGTCGCCGACCTGCGCCGGATGGGCGAGTGGAGTCCCGAGGTGTTCGCGACGTGGATCCGCGGCCGGACGATCGCGCCCGGCACCCGGTTCGTCGGGTTCAACCGGCTCGGGTGGCGGGTGTGGTTCACGAACTGCCAGGTGACGGTCGCGGAGCCGGGCCGCGCGTTCGCCTTCCGGGTGTCGAGCTTCGGCATGCCGGTGGCGCTGTGGGGGTACCGCGTCGAGGGCTTCGACGTCGACGGCACGCCCCGCACCCGGCTCACCGAGTACTGGGAGGACCTCCGCCGCGACACCCGCGGCGCCGGGTTCGTCTCCCTCCTCGGCCGGGTCTTCACCGGCGTCCCCGCCGAGCGCCGCGCCGCGGTGAACCGGCGCGGGATGCGCGCCACCCTCGACCGGATCCGGACGGGCGTCGAACGCGCACCCGGCACGTGACAGGAAAACGAGAACCTGTTCTACTAAGGAATGTGAGCACCGACCACACCGTGCAGGGCGAACGGGTCGCCATGCCCGTCCGGATCCGCGAAGCCGCCGTGGCCTCGGCGATGTTCGCCGTCCGCGCGCCCGCCGCCCGCGCCCTGATCGCCTACTCCGGCCTCGACGTCTTCGAACCCGTCCGCGGCCGGGCGATCTGCTCGCTCGCGTTCGTCCGGTACGTCGACGGCGACCTCGGGCCCTACCACGAGTTCGCCGTCGCGTTCCTGGCCCGCCCGCCCGGCGGCGAGGTCGGCGCGTTCATCCACTGGCTGCCCGTCAACCAGGAGTTCACTCTCGAGGCGGGCCGCAGCATCTGGGGCTTCCCCAAGGAGCTCGCCGACATCCCGATGCACCTCGCCTCGCGCGTCAAGCGCTGCGCCGTCCGCTTCGGCGGCCGCACGGCGATCGAACTGGCCGTGCGGCCCGGCGCGCCCGTCCCGTCCGGGTCCCGCAGCCCGCGCGTGACGGCCTACTCGCACCTCGACGGCGTCACCCGCCGCGTCCCGTGGGAGGTCGCGCCCGCGCGCGTCCGGATGCGGCCCGGCGGCGCGACCCTCCGCCTCGGCGACCACCCCGTCGCGGACGACCTGCGCGGGCTCGGCCTCGACGGCGCCCGCGCGCTCAGCACCAGCACCGTCGGGCACCTGCGGATGACCTTCGAGGCCGCCGAGGAGGTCCGCCCGTGAGGCCCACCGCCCTGGTCACCGGCGCCGCCCGCGGCATCGGCGCCCGCGCCGCGCAGCGCCTCGCCGCCGACGCGTGGGACGTCGTCGCCGTCGGCACCGACGAGCCCGGCCTGGCCCGCACCGCGCTGCGCTCGCCGAACACCCACACCCGCGTCTGCGACGCCACCGACCCGAAGGCCGTCGCGGCCGTCCTCGCCGTCACCGGCCCCGTGCACCGCCTCGTGTGCGCCCCCACCGCCCCGTCCACCGAGCTGGAACACGTTCTACGAACGACGGTGCTGGCCGCGTCCTCCTGCATCGACGCCGCGCTCCCCGGCATGCTCGACCGCGGCCGCGGCGAGATCATCGTCCTCACCGAGCCCCCGTCCCGCTCCCCCGCGCACGCCGCCGCGACCGCCGCCCTGACCGCCTACCTGCGGGCCCTCGCCGCCGACCACCCCGCCCCGGGCGTCCGCTTCCGCCACGCCACCGCACCCCCCGACGTCCCGCCCCGCGACGTCCTCGACGCCGTGGACCGCTCCCTGGCCCGCCGCCCCCGCACCCTCACCCTCCACCCCACCCGCCGCCCCCGCATCCTCTCCCGCTGATCCGCCCGGGATTCTCGGGTCGTCGCTCGCTGATCGGGAGAATAAGCTGGCTGTTTCGGCCCCTTCGGGGGTGCCGGGGACACCCCCCGGTGCAGCGATGCGGAGGAGCAAGCCTGCATGTCGTCCCAGGTCACCGGGCGGCCGGCCGATCCCGGCGGCACGGTCAAGGACCGCGAGATCGCGGCCGAGCAGCGCTACGTCGACATCGCGTACGCGCGGCTGGAGGAGATGCGCGCCGAGGCGCAGGCCATGATCCGCGAGGGGTTCCGGCAGGCGCAGGCCGGCACCAAGGCGTCGCTGGTGGACCGGGACGCCTGGGTGCACCAGGCCGCGCGCCGCGCGCAGGCCCTCGACATCGCCGACGACGGGCTGGTGTTCGGACGCCTCGACCTGGCGGCCGGCGAGGTCCGGTACATCGGCCGCGTCGGGGTGCGCACCCCCGACCACGACTCCCTCGTGATCGACTGGCGGGCCCCGGCCGCCGAGGACTTCTACCGCGCGACGCCCGAGGACCCGCGGGGCGTCGTCCGGCGGCGGGTCCTGCACTCGCGCGGGCACACCGTCGTCGACCTCGAGGACGATCTGCTCGACCCGTCCGCGTCCGACGGCATGACGGTCGTGGGCGACGGCGCGTTCCTCGCGTCGCTGGCCCGCACCCGCGAGGGCGCGATGCGCGACATCGTCGCGACCATCCAGCGGGAGCAGGACGAGGTGATCCGCGCGCCCGCCGACGGCACCGTGCTGGTGCGGGGCGCGCCCGGCACCGGGAAGACGGCCGTGGCGCTGCACCGCGTCGCGTACCTGCTGTTCCGGCACCGGCAGCGGTTCGGGTCGCGGGGCGTGCTGGTCGTCGGGCCGAACCCCCGGTTCACCTCGTACATCGAGCGCGTCCTGCCGTCCCTCGGCGAGGGCTCGGCCGCGCTGCGCTCGCTGGGCGACCTCGTGGAGGGCGCGGCCGCGTCCGTCCACGACGCGCCGGCGCTCGCGCGGCTCAAGGGCGCCGAGCCGATGGCGACCGTGCTGCGCCGCGCCGTCACCGACCAGGCCCCCGGCGCGCCCGACGAGCTGCGCGTCGTGTTCAAGGGCGTCGTCGTCGCGCTCGACCGGGGGCGCCTCGACCGGGTCCGCGCGGAGGTGCACCGGCGCAGCCGCGGCAGCGTCAACGCCGCCCGGGGCCGCGCCGCCGAGGCGCTGCTGGACGCCCTGTGGGACCGGTTCACCGGCATCGGCGGGCAGGAGGCGGCGGAGGCCGCCGAGGGCGCCGAGGCCGGGCTGTGGAACGCGATCCTCGCCGCCGACGGGCTCGCCTCCCTCGACGACGACACCGGACGGCCCGGGACGTCCGACGGCTCGCCGCGGGAGAAGTTCGACGCGCGCGTCCGGGAGCAGCGGGCGTTCACCGACTTCCTGGTCGCCTGGTGGCCGCTGCGCACCCCCCTGGACGTGCTGCGCTCGCTCGGCGACCCGGACCGGCTGCGCCGCGCCGCGGGCCGCGACCTGCCCCGCGAGGATCTGCCCGCCCTCGCCGCGTCCTGGGCGCGGGGCCCGCTCAGCTACCAGGACGTCGCCCTGCTCGACGAGCTCGACGCGCTGCTGGGCGCCCCGCCGCGCCCGTCCCGGCGCCGCCGCGCGCCCGCCGCGGACGACCCGTTCGTCGTGGACGGCGTGAACATCCTGACCGGGGAGGAGGCCGTCGACGAGACGTGGGAGCCGGAGATGGAGGAGCTGACGACCTCCATCGAGCGGCTCGAACGGTCCCGCCGCGTCGACGACGGCGTCGTGGAGGAGCGTCCCGAGTACGCCCACATCGTCGTGGACGAGGCGCAGGACCTCTCCCCCATGCAGTGGCGGATGCTGGGCCGCCGGGGCCGGCAGGCGAGCTGGACGATCGTCGAGGACCCCGCGCAGAGCGCCTGGGAGGACCTCGACGCCGCCCGCGCCGCGATGGACGCCGCCCTCGGCGGCGAGCGGAAGGGGCGCGGCCGTCCCCGCAAGCGCGTCCCCCGCGCCCGCCACGAGTACGAACTCACCACGAACTACCGCAACTCCACCGAGATCGCGGCGGTGTCGGCGCGGGTCCTCGCCGAGGCGCTCCCGGACGCCCGCCCGGCCCGCGCCGTCCGCGCGTCCGGGATCGACCCGGTCGTGGACGTCGTCCCCGAGTCCGGCCTCGCCGCCGCGGCCCGCGTCGCGGCCGAGGACCTGCTGCACCTTGTCGAGGGGACGATCGGCGTGATCGTCCCGCTCGCCCTCGAACCGGGCGGGCAGGCGACCCTGTTCGACGCGACCGCCTGGGACGGCGCCGAGCGCGCGCGGCTCGCCGAGGGCCTGCCGGAGCGCGTGCAGGTGCTCGACGTCCTGGAAGCGAAGGGACTCGAGTTCGACGCCGCCGTGATCGTCGCCCCCGAGACCGTCGCCGCGCAGTCCCCGCGGGGGCTGCGCGTGCTGTACGTCGCCGTGTCCCGCGCGACGCAGCGCCTGACCGTCCTCACCGCCGACCCCGGGTGGCGCGACAAGCTCCTCGGCGGCTGACGTCAGACGGTGCCCTCCGCGGAGTCGGTGACGTCGGGCCCCCGGCTGGAACCGCCCGCGCCGCCGCGCTCGCTCCCGTCCACGCTGACGGCGATGGCGAACGTGCCCTCCCCGAAGCGGTAGTCGAGCCGCCACGACGTGGGCTCCGCCGGGATCCGGACGACCTTCCGGTAGGGCAGCCGCCGGTCGCGCACGGCCGTGCGCTTCCCGTTCACCGTGATGGTCAGCGACTCGAGCCGGCTGCTGCCGAACACATAGAACTCCAGCGTGCGGGCCGCGGTCCGGTTCGCCGACGGCGGGATCGTCCCCGCGGGCCGCGCGGACGGCCGGGACGCGACCGCCGCGGGGCGCTCGTCCGTCCCCGGCACCGCGAGCACGGCGGCGGCCCCGACGGCGGCGGCCGCCAGCACCCCGCCCGCGAGCGCGACCGGACGGCCGACGGAACGGCGCGGCACGGGAACGGGCACGGGCGGGTTCGCCGCCTCGGCCGCCCGGTGCGCGATCCGCGCGGCGACGGCGGGCGGCCACCCGCCGGACGGCTCGCCCGCGAACGCCGAGACCAGTTCGGCCACGGTGGGCCGGTCGTCGGGATCGGGACGCAGGCACGCCGCGACCGCCGCCCGGAGCCCCTCGTCGGCGACCCCCTGCAAGCTCCCGCCGGACGGCGCCGCCCCCGTGCACGCGTACACCAGCGTCGCGCCGAACGAGAACACGTCGCTCGCCGGCCCGGCCGGGCCGCCCTCCGCCTGCTCCGGGGACATGAACCCCGGGGTGCCCGCCCGCTCCCCATCCGGCGGCCCGCCGGCGAACGCCGCGACCCCGAAGTCGATCAGCCGCGGCCCGTCCGCCGTCAGCAGGACGTTCGCGGGCTTCACGTCCAGGTGGACGACCCCGGCGCCGTGGACGGACGCGAGCGCCTCGGCGACGCCCGCCGCCAGCGCCCGCACCGGCCCCGCGGGCAGCGGGCCGAGCATCTCGACCGCCTCGCGCAGCGACACCGACGGCAGGAACTCCGTCGCCAGCCAGGGGCGGTCCGCGCCGGGATCGGCGTCCAGGACGCCGGGGCCGAACCGGCCGCCGACCGCCCGCGTGACGTCCGCCTCGCGCCGGAACCGCTCCCGGTACGCGGGGTCGCGGGCGAACTCGGCGTGCAGCACCTTGACCGCCGCCGGACGTCCGCCCGCCGACCGCCCGAAGTAAATCGTCCCCATGCCCCCGGCGCCGATCCGCGCCAGGATCCGCAAGCGCCCCGCCGACCGGGGATCGCCCGGTTCAAGAGCCCGCACCGGCGCCTCCCCCCGGCGGGCCGACGGCTTCCACCGCGCCCTCCCTGGTGCCGAGGTAGACCAGGCCCCCGCTGCTCGCGGGCGCCGACGCGGCGTCCGTCCGCGCCCGGTGGGTCCACAGGACGCGCCCGTCGGCGGCGTTCAGGGCGTGCACCGTCCCGGTGCGCGCGCACGCCGCGAACAGCGTCCCGCCGGACAGCGCGAGGCGGCTCCCGCCGCGGTCGACGAACCGGGACCAGACGGTCGCGCCCGTCGCGGCGTTCACGGCGTCCACCGTCCCGAACCCCGAGTCGGCGTACAGGACCCCGCCGGACAGCCGGAGCGACGAGCCGTTGAACCACTTCTCGTCGAGCCCCTTGCGCCAGACCGGCGACCCGTCGTCCGCACGCACCGCGTGCAGGACACCGCCGTCGTCGCCGACGAAGACGAGGCCGTCCCCGACCAGGAACGCCGCGAGGGGCCGCACGTCCTGCAGGTCGAGCCGGCGTGTCCAGCGCTCGCGCCCGCTCCGCGGGTCCAGCCCGACCAGCGCGTCCGGGTTCGCCGCGACCACCACCCGGGAGTCGGCCGCGAGCCCCAGTTCGGCGGAAGCGTCCGCGTGCCAGCGCACCGCGCCGTCCCGGACGTCCAGCGCCCTGATCGGACCCTCGTACCCGATGCAGGCGAGGCCGCCCGACACCGCCATGCCGCCGCCGGCGCCCACGATGTTCGACTCCCACCGCGCATCGCCGGACGCCGCGTCGACGGCGACCAGCCACGGCTGGATCGGGTCGAGCAGGTACACCGCGCCGTCCAAGGCGTGGCTGCCGTTCCCCGCCCGCTTCTTCCACAGGACCTCACCGGTCCGGGCGTCCAGGGCGTGCACGTCCCCCGTCCGCCCCTCCGCGACCACCACGCCGCCCGTGACGGTGACCTTCGGGTAGTAGTCGCCGACCTTGGTCCCCCACCGCGGGACGCCCCGGGGCGGCGGCGCCTTCGACGGCGGAGCGCTCGCGGGCGGCGGCGCGGAGCCCCGCCCCCGGGCGGCCCCCACCGCACCGGCGCCCACCGCACCCGCCGCCGCCGCGAGCGCGACGGGCACGGCGACGAGCAGCGCACGCCGGCCGAGCCGGGGCGCCGCGTCCGGATCGACGGTCTCGCCCTCCACGACGGACGCCGCGTTCCCCGGCTCCCGCCACGCCCGTCCGTCCGGCGGCACCGCCCGGCGGTCGATCACCTCGGCCAGCCCCGCAGGCGGCCAGGCCCGGACCGGGACCTCGCCGAGCCGGTCGAGCACCTCGACGGCCGACGGCCGCCCGTCCGGCTCCTTCCGCAGGCAGGCCGCCAGCAGCCCGGCGAGCCCGGGATCGTCGACGCCCCCGAGGTCCACCTGAACCTCGACGACCCGGCGCAGCACGGCGTCCCGGTCGTCCCGGCCGAACGGCTCCCGCCCCGTCGCCGCGTACAGCAGGACGGCGCCCAGCGAGAACACGTCGCTCGCCGGGCCCGCGACGCGCCCCGACGCCTGCTCGGGCGACATGAACCCGGCCGTCCCGAGGACCGCGCCGACCCGCGTGATCGCGGTGGCGTCGTCGGGCCGCGCGATCCCGAAGTCGATCAGCCGCGGACCGTCCGCCGTCAGGACGACGTTGCCCGGCTTCAGGTCCCGGTGCGTCAGCCCGGCCCGGTGGACGTCGGCGAGCGCCTCCGCCAGCCCGGCCGCGAGCACCCGCACCGCCGCGGCGTCCAGGGCACCGGCCGTCCCGACCGCCTCGCGCAGCGTCGGCCCGGGCAGGTAGGCGGTGACGAGCCACGGGACGGCCGCGTCCGGATCGGCGTCCAGAACGGGCGCGGTGAACGTCCCCGTCACCCGGCGGGCCGCGGCGGCCTCCCGCCGGAACCGGGCCCGGTACGTCGCGTCCGCCGCGAACCGCTCCCGCACGACCTTGACCGCGACCGGACGGCCGCCCGGCGAGCGCCCGAGGTACACGACGCCCATCCCCCCGGCGCCGAGCCGCCCGAGCAGCCGGTACCGCCCCACCCGTCGCGGATCGTCCCGCTCCAACGGGTGCACGCCCGCCCCTCCCGTACCGACCATCGCCCAGAGCTTCCCATCCCGGCCCCATCGCGAGCGATGCCGAGTGTGAGCGAAGCGATGCGGCGATCGCACACGGCGCCCGCCGAAAGGCCGCCTTGCGCCCTGCTGCCAAGGGCAACGCTAAATAATGGGCGGACGTCCGGTACGGGTCATGCGCCACGCGGTGCGCCACGAGATGGGACGGCGCGGACCGGCGGGCTTGCGCCAGCCTTCGGCGAAGCCCTTGAACCACGGCTTGAGGGCCTTCGGGCTGCGTTCCCGCAGGACGGTCATGGCGACCCACACGCCGAGGTAGGTGAGCGCGAGCAGCCACGGCAGGTTGCGGCGCGCGAGCCAGACGCGGTTGCGGGCGTTGTACCGGTAGAACATGTCGTGCCGCGTGGGCAGGACGGCCGGGTGGTACATGACCGCGGACGCGTCGTACACGATGTGGTAGCCCGCGTTGAGGATCTGCCAGGCGAGGTCGGTCTCCTCGTGGGCGTAGAAGAAGTCCTCCGGGAGACCGCCGCCGAGGTCGAAGGCGGCACGGCGGATCGCGCAGGCGCCGCCGAGGAACGTGGTGACGGCGGACGAGCGTTCGGGATCGCCCGCGCGCAGCCGGGGAACGTGCCGGCGCTCGCCGGGACCGCCCTCGGGGTCGCGCACGCGGAACGACACGACGCCGAGCTTCGGGTCGGCGGAGAACCGGTCGCGCAGGTAGGTGCCGAGGCGCGTCGAGCGGTACCAGCCGTCGTCGTCCAGGAACAGGACGATGTCGCCGCTGGACGCCTCGACGCCGCGGTTGCGTCCGGCGGGGATGCCGACGTTCTTCGGGAGCGCGATCGTCTTCACCCGGGCGTCGTCGAAGGGCGCCTCGCCGCCGCGGTCGCCCACCGGGTCGACGCCGTTCCCCACGAGCACGACCTCGATGTCCACGTGCTCCTGCTCAAGGGCACTGCGCACGGCGCGCGAGAGCTCCTCGGGCCGGTTGCCCATGGTCAACACGACGACGCTGAGTTTCACTTGAGTCTCCGGGAAGCGAGGATGCTCACCAGGTGCAGGAGGGTCTGCACGACGGCCACGGCGGCGACGGCGACGGTGAGGACGCGGATCGCGGCGGGGGTCTCGTTGCCGAGGACGGTGTCGAGCGCGGCGGCGGCGAGGATCAGCAGGGAGAGTTCGACGGCGCCGATGATCCGGTGGAAGCGGAGCATGGACGCGGCCTGCCGGGCGAGCGCGATGCGGGTGGAGCGGGGGCGCAGGGCGCGGTCGCCGCCGGACGGGTCGGCGGGCAGGCCCGACTTGGCGCGGGCGACGACGACGTTGTCGGTCTCGGCCTTGATGAGCGCGGCGCCGAGGGCGGCGAGCATGCCGAGCTCGACGTAGCCGCCGGTCTCCCAGCCGCCCTGGGCGGCGAAGCCGAGGCCGACGAGGAGCGACACCTCGGACAGGTAGTGGCCGATGCGGTCGAGGAACACCCCGGCGACGGACGTCTGCCGCAGGTAGCGGGCGACCTCGCCGTCCACGCAGTCGAGGAGGAGGTAGACCTGGATGAGGACGGCGCCGCCGACGGCCGTCCACAGCGGCGAGAGCGGCAGGGAGACGACGACGCCCGCGGCGATGCCGCTCAGCATCATCAGGTAGGTGAGCTGGTTGGGGCTGAAGCCGAGGCGGAGGGCGAGCCACGCGAAGTACGGGGAGAGGGACCGCATGTAGAGGCGGCCGGCCCAGTGCTCCTCGTTGCGCCGCTCCTTGAGGCCGGGCGGCTGGCCGTGGGCGCGGACGTCCGCGACGCGGGCGCTGTTGCGGGACGGACGGTCGTCGCCGGGCCGCTCGGGCTCCGCGGCGGGCGCGGGCACGTCAGCCTCCGTGGGCCTGGACATAGTCTTCCACCGCCTTGCGGGTCTCGTCGGCGTCGAGGCCCAGATGCTCCAGGATCGTGTAGCGGCCGGGGCGGGTCCGCGGGGCGTACTGGACCGCCTCGGTGAACTGGTCGACGGTCAGCCCGACGTCGCCGGGCAGCCGGGGCAGCTTGTGCCGGTCGAGGCAGGTGAGGATCTCGGCGAGCCGTTCGGCGCCCTCGCCGAGGTGCAGGGCGCGCAGGTGGTAGCAGAACGCGGCGCCGATGCCGGCGAGCTCGCCGTGGTTGGCGGTGCCGGGGAAGAGCTGGTCGATGGCGTGCAGGATCTCGTGGTCGCCGCCGGACGCCGGGCGGGAGTCGCCGGCGAACGACATCGCCATCCCGGACAGCACGAGGCTCTCGGCGAGGACGGTGAGGAACCGGTCGGACTCGATGGACTCCGGCTGGTGCACCAGCGCCTCGGCGGCGGTGCGGGCGACGGTGAGCGCCATCCGGTCGACGCGCTCGCCGCACGCGGACGCCGCGAGGAGCCAGTCGTCCACGGCGGAGAAGTTGCTGAGGACGTCGCCGATCCCGGCGCGGACGAGCCGTTCGGGCGCGGCGCGCACGTAGTCGAGGTCGACGACCATGGCGAGGGGCATCACGACGCCGAACGAGCCCTTGCCCTTGTCGTGGACGAGGGACGCGACGGGCGAGCAGATGCCGTCGTGGGACAGGTTCGTCGCGACCGACACCATCGGGATGCCCGACAGGGTCGCGGCGTACTTGGTCGCGTCGATCGTCCGGCCGCCGCCGATGCCGACGACGGCCTCGTAGGAGCCGCCGCGCAGCTTGGCGGCGAGGTCGACGGCCGCGTCGACGGTGGCGCCCGCCACCTGGAACACCTCGCAGGCGGCGAGGGACGGCCGGACGTGCTCGGCGATCTGGTCGCCCTGGCCGGGGCCGACGGCGATCGCGACCCGTCCCTCGGTGGCGATGCGTCCGTCGGCCAGCAGCTCGCCCAGCTCCGCGACGGCTCCGCGCCGCACGTCGATGGACAGCGGCGCGTTCAGCATCCGCGTCAGCAGGGGCATGGGCCTCCTCGCTCGGTCGCCCGCGCCGCCCGGGACGCGGGCCGTTCGTCTGTCTGCCGTCGACTGCCTGCCGTGCGCCCGCTCAGTACGTCTTGGCGATCATGCGGGCCTTCTCGAGGTCGTCGTGGTTGTCGACCTCGACCCACTGCACGTCGCCGATGGGGGCGATGGAGATGCCGCCGCCCCGGTTGACGAGCTCCTGGTAGCCGTCCTCGTAGTACTGGTCGGGGTCGCTCTCCCAGGTGGCCTTCAGCGCGTCGGCGAGCGCGTCGGCGGCGGCGGGCTCGATGAGGGTGGCGCCGATGTACTCGCCGTTCGCGGACGCCGGGTCCATCAGCTTCGTGATGGTCTTGAGGTGCCCCTCGCCGTCGAGGATCACCTTCATCTCCTCGTCACCGAGCGTTTTCACATCGTCCACGGCCAGGAGGATGTCCGGTCCGCGGTGCGCAAGTAGGGTCTTTTCCACACTGACGGGATGAACCGTGTCGCCGTTGACCATGAGGACGCCCTTGGAGAAGTGCTCCCGCGCCAGCCACATGGAGTAGGCGTTGTTCCACTCCTCGGCCTTGTCGTTGTGCACCAGGGTGATCGAGACGCCGTACCGCTCCTCCAGGGCGGCCTTGCGTTCCTCGACCGCGCCCGCGCAGTAGCCGACGACGATCACCACGTCGGTCAGCCCGACCTCGGCGAGGTTGCCGAGGGCGATGTCCAGGATGGTGGTCTCGCCGTCGACGGGGACCAGAGCCTTGGGCAGCGTGTCGGTGTAGGGCCGCAGCCTCCGGCCCGCGCCCGCCGCCAGCACCATGCCGATCATGCTTCCTCTTCCTTCAGGTCGACCTGCACGCGTCCGCCGGGTCCGGCCCGCGCCCACGCGGCGACGCCCTCGCCGCCGAACAACACGCCAAGGTAGGCGGCCAGGGCAGCGTACGCGAACGGGAGGCTCCCGGAGAGGCCCCCGCAGGCCACGATGAGCATCCGCCCCTCCCAGCCGAGCCCGGCGCGAAGGAGCCGCTGCCGCCGCGGCCCCCTGCGGGTGCGGTGCACGGTGTCGTGGTGGTGGAGCGCGAGGAGGGCGACGAGCGCGAAGACGAGCGGCGCCGCCACAGCGTGCGCGAACCCCAACACGGTGAGGTAACCATACTCGATTGCGCGGATCATGGGCGGCGCCGTCCAGTCGAGCCTGCCGGTGTGCGGGTGCGCCGACGCGGGCCCGATCAGCAGCACCGCGATGACCGGCGCGAACAGTGCCGGGGCCGGGTTCCCGCCTTCGTCCGCCGCGAACAGGACGGTCGTCAGGACGGCCGCGCCGACGGCTCCCGGCACCGGCGGGAGCCCCCCGCGCGCCAGCACGCCCAGCGCGCGCGCCAGCGGCCCGTCGTCCCGGTAGACCCGCAGGATCCCGCCGTTCACGGGGTCACCGGCCACAGGGAGCGGAGGAGGCAACCGGCCAGGACGGCCGCGACCGCGACGCCGCCCCACGCGGTGAGGACCGTGAAGACGAGGACCGGGTCGCCGAGGGCGGCGGTGACGGAGACGAGCGCGAACCGTTCGGGGCGCGGCAGTGTGATGATCCTCCCGAATCCGGCGGGGCGGCCGGGGGCCGCGGCGGGGTGGCGCGCGGCGAACGACGCGGCGATCGTCCGGCCGAGCGCGGGGAGGACGAGCGCGAGCGCGGCCATCCCCCACACCCCGGCGGGCCCGCCGGGCGCGAACGGCCCGCCGGGCGCGAACGGCCCGGCGCCGCCGGCGGCGGGGCCGGCCGCCGCACCGGCGGCGAGGCCCGCGTAGACGATCGCCTCCTCGGCCCGGCGCAGCAGCGCCGACCGCCAGACCTGCCGCCGCGTCGCGGCGCCCGCGCGGGCGAGGCCGACGTCGACGCGGGCCAGGACGACCGTCGCCGCGAGCAGCAGCGCGCCCGCGACGGCCCCGGTGCGGGCGGCGTCGGAGAACCAGACGGCGGCCAGCACGGCGAGGCCCAGGGAGATCGGCGCCGTCGTACCGGGGGTGAGTCCCCAGCGGGCCGCGCGGCGCACCGTCTGCTGCTCCACGGTCGCCTCTCGGTTCGGGCGGGCCGGAGGCCCGCGGGTCCGGTACGTTGAGCGTGAGCCGTACGGTCATGGCAGAGCGTAATGCTTCGATGACCGGTTGTGTCGAGAACGGGGAGACATGGGTACGCGGACGGTCGCGGTGGTGCTCGCCGGCGGTGTCGGCGCGCGGCTGGGCGCCGGGCGCCCCAAGCAGCTCATCGAGGTCGGCGGCCGTCCGATCCTGGGCCGCGCCGTCGCCGCGTTCGACGCGCATCCGCGCATCGACGAGGTGCTGGTCGTGATGGCGGCCGGGCACCTGCGCGCGGCCGGGACGATCGTCGCGCCGTTCGGCAAGGTCACGGGCGTGATCGCGGGCGGCGACACCCGCACCGCGTCGACGGTGGCGGCGCTGGAGGCGCTGGCCGGCCGGCCGGACGACGTCCGGGTGCTGTTCCACGACGCGGCCCGCCCGTTCGTCGACGCGGCGGTGATCGACCGCGTGCTGGACGCCCTGGAGGACGACGCGGCGGTCGCGGTGGGGGTGCCGAGCCCCGACACGATCGTCGTGGTGGCGGACGGCCTGGTCGCGTCGATGCCGCCCCGGGAGACGATGAGCCGGTTCCAGACGCCGCAGGGGTTCGTGCTCGGCACGATCCGCAAGGCGTACGAGATCGCGCTGGCGGATCCGGAGCTGGCCGCGACCGACGACTGCGGGATCGTGCACCGCTACCTGCCGGACGTGCCGATCCGCGTGGTGGCGGGCGACGACCGGAACCTGAAGGTCACGCGCCCGCTGGACATCGCGCTCGCCGAGCACATCGCCGCGGAGGAGTCCCCGTGATCTTCGAGAACACCCCCACGATCATCGGTCACCGCGGTTTCGGGTCGGGCGATCAGCCGGTGCCCGGGACCGGCCGGACGGTCGCGGAGAACACGCTCGAGTCGATGCTGGCCGCCGTGGACGCGGGCCTGGGCTGGGTCGAGCTCGACGTGACGCGGACGGGCGACGACCATCTCGTCCTGCGGCACGACCCGACGATCCCGGACGGGTCGCACGTCGTCGACCTGCCCGCGACCGACAGTGGCCTGCCGCGCCTCGCGGACGTCCTGGACGCGCTGCCGCCGCACGTGGCGGTGGACGTCGACGTGAAGACCGTCCTGGAGGACGCGCTGGACGACCCGGACCGGCGGACGGGCGCGCTGCTGGTCCCGCTGCTGCGGCGGGAGGCCCGGCGGCGGCGGGTGCTGGTGACGTCGTTCGACCCGGCGCTGCTGGCGTTCCTGCGGGACGAGGTGCCGGGCGTCCCGCTCGGGCTGCTGACGTGGCTGCGGTTCCCGCTGTGGCACGCGGTCCCGGCGGCGGCGGGGCTGGGCCTGCAGGCGGTGGCCGTCCACACCGGGTCCTGCGGGTTCGAGCACCCGGACACCCGGCTGCGCCCGCTGGACCACTGCGTGAACGCGGCGCACAAGGCGGGCCTGGAGGTCGTCGCCTGGTGCCCGACGGCCGAGCACGCCCCGCGCTACGCGGAGGCGGGCATCGACGCGATGGTCGTGAACGACGTCCCGGGCGTCCTCGCCGCCCTCTGACCTCGCACCGGACGGGTAATTCGTCCCAAAATGGACCGATCCATTTTCCGGACAGAAGCAACCTTCGGTAAACGAGGCCATAATTTACCGACCATATGTAGACGGTTCGGCGGACGTTCACCCGGCGGCGCGACGGTCGTGCGGTCCACGCGACCGATCGAACGGAGCCTCCGTGCGCGCCTATCTCGCCGTGGTGAGCAAAGGCAGAAATAGCCGGATTTCACCACATATCTTGGAGTCTGCGGACGCGGCCGCCGGCGAGGCGATCCCCGTGCCCGCCGACCGGCTCGCGTCGTCGCGGTGGACCTCGCCGGACGGCTCGATCGTCCTGCTGTCCTGGTCGAACGAGCCGGAGCACCGGCTGCTCCCCCGCCCGCTCGTCGCCGGGGACGAGCGCGCGCTCGGCTACACCGGTTACCTCGTCGATCCGGACATCGCCGAAAAGGAACTCCTGGAGACCGACGACCCGGCGTCCGCCGTCGAAACGATGGGCGGGGTGTTCGCGGTCTTCCGCGCGCACCGCGACGGCGTCGACGCCGCCACGTCCATCGCCCGCGTATGCCCGATCTATTTCTGCGAATCAGCCGATTTCTGTTTTATCGGCAGTCGCGCGCTTCTCGTGCATCTCACCGCGCGCGCCGCCGCGACCGGGCTGACGCGACCGCCGGTGGAGCACGACGTCATGGCGCTCCAGCCGATGGTCCGGCACGGGTTCTTCACCAACGACGACACGCCCTTCGCGGGCGTCCGCGCGCTGCCCGCCGACGCCGTCCTCACCGCCGCGCCCGGACGCGGCGTCGCGGTGCGGGAGCGGGACGTCCCGGAGGCCGAGCCCATGCCGTCCGACGCGCGGGAGCGGCGCCGGCGCGTGCAGCGGCTCGCCGAGGCCCTCGTGGACGCCGCCTCGCCCCTCGCCGAGCACGACGTCCCCGTCGAGCTCGCCCTGTCCGGCGGGCGCGACAGCCGCTTCATGGCGGCCGTCCTCACCGCCGCCGGGGTGCCGCTGGTCGCGACGACGCACGGGTTCGCCGACGACCCCGACGTCGTCCTCGCCCGCGAGATCGCCGCGCGGCTCGGCGTCGAGCACCGCGTCGACCTCACCGCGACGGCCGCCGGGGACGACGCCGCCGACTCGGTCGAGGTCGGCCACCCGCTGCTGCGGGCGTACGACGTCATCCGCCGCTGCGAGGGCATGACCTCCGCGTACGAGCGGGTCAACGGGTGGGCCCCGTACAGGGTCGTCCCGAAGACCTCCGGGTCGGGCGGCGAGACGCTGCGCGGCGGCCACCTCTACGACCAGCAGGACCTCACCCCCGAGGGCATCCGGAAGCGCGTCAAAACGATCTTCAAGTCGGCCGAGGCGTTCTGCACCCCCGAGGCGAACGCCGCCGCCGACGAGCACCTGCGCGTCTGGACGGAACGGGCCGCCGCGAACGGCCCCCGCGCCCTCGACCTGCTGTACCTGTTCTACCGGTCCGGCCGCTGGATCGTCGGCGCGCACACCGCGACCCTCATGAACACGCCCTACTACCACCCGTTCTTCGACAACCGCGTCGTCCGGGAGGCGCTCGCGCTCCCGCCCGAATGGCGGGCGAGCGAGGAGGTCGTGTTCCTGCTGATCGAGACGCTCGCGCCGAAGCTGGCGTCCGTCCCGCCGGAGGGCAAGCGGTGGCGGTTCGAGGCGGACGGGCCGCGCCGCCTCCGCGAGTGGCCCGCGTGGCGCCGCCGCGCCGCCGTCAAGCCGAAGGGACGCACGTCCGGGTTCAACTGGCGGCGCGAGTTCGACGAGCCGTTCCTCGCCCTGCTGCGCGACCACGTCCTGGACGGCCCGTCCGAACTGTGGGACATCGTGAACCGCCGCAAGTTCGAGGAGCACTTCGCGACGGTCCCGAAGGGCTGGACGAACCAGCTCTGGCACGCCTACACGCTCAGCGTGCTCCTGTCGGGCGCGTGGCGCGAGCCGAGGCCGCGGCTGCCGAACGTCCGGATCCCGATCCCCCGCTAGCGTCCGCGCAGGTCGTCGTCCCCGTACATGCGGGTCCACTCGCCGCCCTCGCCCTGCCCGCGGTACGGCCCGGGGCGCTCGTCCTCGCGCCCGAAGGGAACGGCCCCGGACGGCGGCGTCTGCGGCTGCTGCGGCTGCCGGGGCTGCTGCGGCGGCTGCGGCTGCGACGACCCCGGCGGCGGGAACGACGGCGCGAACGGCTCCGGCCGCTCCTGCGGCCGCGGCGGCGCCCCGGCGCCCGGCATCGGCGGCGGCCCGCCCGCCCCCACCGGCGCGGGCGGCGGCCCCACCGGACGCGGCGCGGCGGCGCGGCCCGCCCACCGGCTCGGCGCCACCGACGCCGCCAGCAGCAGCAGCCCGAGCAGCAGGAAGACGCCGTACGGCCCGACGATCCCGACGTACGGCAGTTCGAGCTCGTCCGGAAGGACGTCCCGCGTGAACTCCTGCCGCAGCATCCGGCCCGGATCGACGATCCACAGGCCGCCGACCGCCGTGAGCAGGACGCCGGGGATCAGCGAGGCGAGCGGCGACACGCGCGGCGCGACCGCGAGCGCGACCAGGACGGCCGTGCCCAGCAGGAGCGCCGCGCCGATCCAGCGCTCCGAGCCCGCCTCCCCGCCGAACGTGGCCGCCACGCGTCCCACGGAACGGTGCAGCTGGTAGGCGCCGTACAGCAGCCCCGCGGCGATCAGCGGGGCCAGGACCACGCCGATCAGGCCGCCGAGCGCGTGACGTGCTCCATTGGACATCTGGCCACCTCCAGGGCGCCGGGCCGGTGGCGGGGTCTCGCCACCGTAACCCTGAGACGGCCCCGGGCACACCCCCGGTTCCGCCCCAGATGTCCGAAAGATTCCCTCACGCGGGCACGCCCGCCGGTCAGAGGACGGGCTCGCCGGGCTTCGCCGGGGTGGGCTGGCCGAGCCGGGGCGGGCTCGTCAGGAAGCCGACGCCCCAGGTGACGTGCATGGTCGCGAAGACGAGCGGGAGCCGCACCCACGCGGCCGGCGGCAGCCCGCGGCCCTCGACGGCCGCGCCCGCGATCATCGCGACCGCGTACCCGCCGGGCAGGATCCAGCCGGGCCAGAACCCGAACGCCCCGGCGACGGCGCCCGCCGTCATCGCCAGCACCGCGATGGGCGGCGCGAGGTAGCGCAGGTTGAGGGTGCCGGCGTGCTCGCGGCCGACGACGCGGCGCCAGCGGCCGGTGTGGAAGTACTGCTTGGCGAGGGCGCGCAGGTCGGGCCGGGGCCGGTAGGTGACGCGCATCCGCGGGGTGAAGAAGATCCGCCCGCCGGTCTGCCGGATGCGGTGGTTCATCTCCCAGTCCTGCGCGCGGGTGAACGTCTCGTCGTAGCCGCCGACCCGGTCGAGGGCGCTGCGCCGGAACGTCCCGAGGTAGACGGTCTCGACCTCGCCGGCCTCGCCGCCGGTGTGGAAGCGGGCGTTGCCGACGCCGAGCTTGGACGTCATCGCGCGCGCGACGGCCTGCTCGAACGGGGTGGTGCCCTCGGCCGCCATGATCCCGCCGACGTTGTCGGCGCCCGTCTCCTCCATCGTCTCGACGGCGGCGCGGACGTAGTCGGGCGGCAGCAGCGAGTGCCCGTCCACCCGGACGATGATCGAGTACTGCGACGCCTTGATCGCGATGTTGAGGCCCTGCGGCGTCCGGCCGGTCGGGTTGGACACCACGACGATGCGCGGGTCCTCGGCGGCGAGCCGGTGGGCGATCTCGTCGGTGCGGTCGCGGGACGGCCCGAGGGCGAGCACGAGCTCGAGCTCGCCCGGGTAGTCCTGGGTCAGGATGCGGCGCACGGCGTCGGTGAGGTGCCGCTGCTCGTTGAGGACGGGCATGACCACCGACACCGCGGGCCAGGTGCGTCCGCCGGCGTCGGTGCTGGTCCGTGGCGCGCGCCGCGCGGCGCGCTGCGCATGGGGAGACGGGTTCATGGGCTCGCGGGCGCATCCGGCCGGACAGGCCGGAGGAGGCCCCCCTTCCTCTCTCTTGCTCGCTTGTCCGACGCAGCCCACGTCGCCCAGGTTCGCGTGCGGGGCCGCCGGGGTGTGGTCAGGACGGCGTTACGTTACCGCAATGACACGCGGTCCAGATGGCGGTGAGTCGGGTGTTCCCCACTTTAAGGTGGTCGAGACTCACCCAGCACATCCGACGACGTTCTTCGGGAGGCGGCGGCGGCATGACGGACGGGCACGGCTCGGGTCGCGACGACCCGTTCGCCGACGGTGACGCCGATCCGCTGGAGCGCTACTTCCGGCCCCGCCCCGGGGCGGACGGACGGGCGGACGGCGACGACGGCGACATCGACGGCGTGACGATCGACGGGATGCCCGCGCCGCGGGTGCCGGTGGAGGGCCCGCGGGGGCCGCGCAGGCCGGGGCCGCGGCTGAGCCCGCGGGCCGCGTCGAGCGCGCGGCGGCAGCGGCGGCTGCTGGCGGTCACCGCGGGGATGTCGGCGTTCGTGCTGCTCACGTCCGGTGGGGCGTGGGCGTTCCAGAACTACGTGACGGGCGCGATCGACAAGATCTCGATCGACGGCCTGGACAAGGACGCCGGGGGCGTCGAGGGCCCGATGACGGTGCTGGTCGCGGGGGTCGACCGGCGCGACGGGCTGACGAAGGAGCAGATCAGGGCCGCGAAGCTGGGCAGGTTCCCGGGCGAGCGCTCGGACACGATGATGCTGCTGCACGTGTCGGGCGACCGGAAGCGGATCTCGGTGGTGAGCCTGCCGCGGGACTCGTACGTGACGATCCCGGCGCACGAGTCGAACGGGTCGGAGGGCGCGAAGGGGTCGAACGTGCCCGCGCGTCCGGGCAAGCTGACGTGGGCGTACCAGTTCGGCGGGGCGAGCCTCGCGGTGAAGACGGTGAAGCGCGCGACGGGCGTGTCGATCGACCACTACGTCGAGGTCAACTTCTACGGGTTCGTGAAGATGGTCGACGCGCTGGGCGGCGTGGACGTGTGCGTCGAGCAGCCCGTCGACGACCCGAAGAGCGGCCTGCGGCTGCCCGCCGGGAAGTCCCATCTGGACGGCATGAAGGCGCTCGCGTTCGCCCGCACCCGGTACTCGCTGACCGGGGGGAGCGATCTCGGCCGGATCGACCGGCAGCAGCAGTTCCTGGCGGCGCTGATGAAGCAGGCGATGTCGACGGAGACGCTGCGCAACCCGGTGAAGTCGACGAAGTTCCTGGACGCGGCGCTGGGCACGCTGACGGTGGACGACCAGCTGGCGGAGGACCTGCCGAAGATGGTCGACGAGATGCGCGACCTGTCGACCGACGACCTGACGTTCGCGAAGGTGCCGCTGGAGAACCCGGACCACCAGGCCCCGCTGTGGAACGCGGCGGCCCCGCAGTCGACGGTGAAGTGGGACGAGGAGCAGGCGCAGGAGCTGTTCCAGAAGATCGAGGACGACCGGCCGCTGGAGTCGCCGACGCCCGCGCCGTCCACGCCGTCCCCGACGCAGAAGCCGGAGGACCGGCTGACGGTGCCGCCGGAGGACGTCTCGGTGCGGGTGCTGAACGCGATCGGGACGCCGGGCCTGGCGACGAAGGCCGGGCGGCAGCTGGAGGAGGCGGGCTTCCAGGCGAGCGTCGTGCCGGGGCTGGCGCGGCGCGGCCTGCAGACGACGGAGATCCGGTACGGACCGTCCCGGGCGGAGGCGGCGAAGACGCTGGCGAAGGCGCTGCCGGGCGCGAAGCTGAAGGAGCTGGACGAGCTCCAGGCGGAGATCCAGGTCTACGTGGGCGGCGACTGGGACGACGTCGAGGAGGTGACGGTCGAGTCGGCGGAGCCGACGCCGTCGCCGAGCGCGGACACGTCGGTCGAGACGGGGACCCAGAAGCTCTGCGGCTAGAGTGCGGTTCTAGTCGAAAGGAGCCGCCGTGGACGGGTTCTACGAGCCGCTGGCCGATGGCGGGTTCGCCTCCACCCCCGCGACCGCGGGGCCGTGGTCGCCGCGGTTCCAGCACGCCGGGCCGGTCGCCGGGCTGGTCGGCCGGGCCTTCGAGCGGCACGAGCCGGTCCCGGGCACCCGGGTGGCGCGGATGACGATGGAGATCCTCGGCCCGGTGCCGGTCGCGCCGCTGCGCGTCGCGGTGCGGACCGTCCGTCCGGGGCGGCGCGTCACGCTGCTGGAGGCGGAGCTGACCCACGAGGGACGCCCGGTGGTGCGGGCGGCCGCCTGGCGGACGCAGCGGGCGCCGGACGGCGTCGCGCCGATCGTCCGCACGCCGCCTCCGCCGCCGCTGCCCGCCGCGTCCGGTCCCCTGGAGGCGTGGGCGGGCGCGCACATGGACGGCTACCTGTCGGCGATGGAGTGGCGCCTCGTCGAGGGCTCGTTCTCCGCGCCCGGGCCCGCCACGACGTGGGCGCGGTCGCGGGTGCCGCTCGTCGCCGGGGAGGACGACACGCCGCTGGTGCGGGCGCTCGTCCTGTCCGACAGCGTGTCGGGCGTGGGCAGCGAGCTCGACCTGACGTCGTGGCTGGTGATCAACACGGACCTGACCGTGGCGCTGCACCGCGATCCCGTCGGCGAGTGGCTGTGCCTGGCCGGGTCGCTGCAGGTCTCGCCGGGCGGCGGCGCGCTGTGCGAGGGCTCGCTGGCGGACGCGTCCGGTGACCTCGGGCGCGTGCTGCAGACGATGTTCGTGGACGACCTGCCCCGCTGAGCACACGCCGGAGGACCCCCAGTCGATCACGACTCCGCGATGATCGCTTACTCTCTGTATCAAGAGGCATACAGAGAGATGCCGAAGTGCGACCGTCAGGAGTGCACACCATGTCGACAAGGAATCTCGGCCTGCTGCCCTCGACCGCCATCGTCGCGTTCGCGCTCGGCGGTTTCGCCGGCGCGGCGCTCGTCGAGGCGCCGAACCCGTTCGGAACGGACACCGTTCCCGCGGCGGCCGTGGCGGCGCCGGAGCCGCCCGTGGAGCCGGTGAAGCCCGCGGCGCCCTCGAAGCCCGCGGCGCCCTCGAAGCCGGCGAAACCGGCGAAGGCCGTCGCGGAGGACGGCACGAGGCTCGAAGCCTGCGCCGACGGCAAATGCGAGGTCGTCGTGCGGGACGGCGATGTGATCAAGCTCGACGACAGGTTCCGCATGGGCCCGATCGGCGTCGAGGTCGAGGGCAACAACGTCACGTTGACGCGCCGGGACGACGGGACGAGGGCGACGGTCACGGTCGCGTCCGGGCCGGGGAGCGCGTACATCTACTGGGACGGCCTCAGCATCCGGCCGCGCATGACCGAGGACGGCGAGGTCGTCCTCAAGCTCCGCCACCGGGACGCGGACAACAAGCCCGCGGACCAAAAGCCGGCAGACCAGAAGCCCGCAGACCAGAAGCCCTCGCAGGAGAAGCCTGCGGAGGAGAAGCCTTCGGGTACGCAGTGACGAACGCCGCGTCGCCCTCGTCCGTTCCGGCGGACGAGGGCGACGCGGCGTTTCGGGGGCGCGGCGTTCAGACGGGGATCGGGTTCTGGAGGACCGGGTAGTCGGTATAGCCGGTCGGGCCGCCCGTGTACATCAGGCGCCCCTCCCGGACCGGGTTGAGCGCCTGGCGGGCGCGCTCGTCCTGGACGGCGACGCCGAACGCGCGGCCGTCCGCGCGTTCGGTTACTTGAGGAGCTGGCGGGCCATGACCATCCGCTGGATCTGGTTGGTCCCCTCATAGATCTGCGTGATCTTGGCGTCGCGCATCATCCGCTCCAC
>NZ_JBFAUZ010000057.1:0-61026 GCF_040679555.1 Spirillospora sp. NPDC052242 | reverse complement strand
TCACGGCCGCGCACCTCTGCGCCCCGGGGGTGCCGGTTTGTCACCCGTGCGTAAACCCGGGGGCTAACGGTGGGGCCGGGGTGCGTTCGCACCCGGGCCGCACGTGCCGCGCGTCGCCGTCAGACGGTGGCGGGGGCGAGGGCGGCCTCGGCCTCCAGCGTCGCGGCGGCGGCGTTCACGACGGCGGCGATGCGCAGCGCCTCCTGGACCAGCTCGCGCGACAGGCCGGCCTCGCGGACGACCTTCTCGTGCGACTCCAGGCACCGGCCGCAGCCGTTGATCGCCGACACGGCCAGCGACCACAGCTCGAAGTCGACCTTCTCGACGCCGGGCTTCGCGATGACCGACATCCGCAGCTTCGCGGGCAGCGTCGCGTACGTCTCGTCGCCGATCAGGTGCGTGGCGCGGTAGTACACGTTGTTCATCGCCATGATCGACGCCGCGGCCTTGGCGGCCTCGAACGCCTCCGCGGACAGGTAGTCGCCGGCCTCCTCGGCCAGCTCGCGGATGACGACGGCGCTGCGGGTGGCGAGCGCGCACGCCAGGACCGTCCCCCACAGCTGCTGCTCGCTGAGCTGCGAGGTGGACGTCAGGGAGCCCAGGTTGAGCTTGGTGTCCTTGGCGTAGCCAGGGAGGGCGCTCTTCAGCGCGTCAACGCTCATGATCAGAAAGTCCTTTCATGCGAACGGCCGGCCGCGCGTGCGCATGCGCTACGCGACCGGCCGCCGGTCCGGACGGCCCGTGCGGGCCGTCCGGCGGGGTGACCGGGTGCGTCCGGGACGGGCCGGACACGGGGCTGGATCAGGCGCCGGCGCCGGCCATCAGCTTGCCGGCGTCCAGGGTCTCCTCGCCCTTGTTCCAGTTGCAGGGGCAGAGCTCGTCGCTCTGCAGGGCGTCCAGGACCCGCAGGACCTCCTTGACGTTCCGGCCGACGGAACCGGCGGTCACCATGGAGAACTGGATCTCGTTGTTCGGGTCGACGATGAACGTCGCGCGCTGCGCCACGCCGTCCGCGGTGAGGATGCCGAGGGCCTCGCACAGCTCGCGGTTGAGGTCGGCCATCATCGGGAACGGGATCTCCCGCAGGTCCGGGTGGTCCTTGCGCCACGCGAAGTGGACGAACTCGTTGTCGACGGACGCGCCCAGCACCTGGGCGTCACGGTCGGCGAACTCCTCGTTCAGTCGGCCGAACTCGGCGATCTCGGTCGGACAGACGAAGGTGAAGTCCTTCGGCCAGAAGAACACCACGCGCCACTTGCCCTCGTACGTCTTGTGGTTGATCGTCTCGAAGGCGTTGTCCGCGTCCAGCGAGACACAGGCGGTCAGCTCGTACTCGGGGAACTGGTCACCGACAGTAAGCACGCATGCTCCTTTTTCGCGAGAAAGGGAACGCCTTCGTCGAGGCGTCGGAGTGCCACCCGGGACGGCTCCTCGGGGGGCTCGATGTCACTCAGCGTGCCGTACGGCCGTCGAGAAGAGAAATCGATCTATCCCACTGCACCGATAAGGGTTCCCTATCAGTCGCTGGTAAATGCGGTCTGACCAGCGGAAACGGGGGAGTGGTGAGAGGCGGGTCACTCCGGGGGTTGACCTAGATCACAAAGAAACGCCCGGTTTGCCGTTAACTCTCCGTTTATCTCGCGGCAAGTGCATCAAGGTACACCCTCGCGGTGTCCCGTCCGTCCCCGGGAGTCCGGTTGGCCCCCTCTGGGGTCCTCGTCGGAGGAGTACTCGCCGGAGGGGGTGCGCGGCCGGCGGGGAGCGGCCCGGAGGAGTGGCGTCCGACTTGACCTGTTATGCGCAGGTCATCCATAAAGGCGACGATTTCATGATCCACAAAGGGCGCGCGGGCGGTCTCCCGGAAAGGGGAAACGGGAAACCCGTGTTTTTCGGTCGACGCATGTGAAAACCACACGCGAGGCTTTACCCGCCCTTGGTACTCTGGTGTTCGCGTGGAGGTGTCCGGAGTTCATGCCCGATCCTCGAAAGCACCATGATCGCCCGGGAAGGCGTGCGCGGCGGCTTCCGGACGCCCGCAGCGCCGGGACGATCACGCAGGCCATGGACGTCCGGTCACCGGCCGGCGCGACGAATCACCGGCATTCCGCTCCCGTTTTCCGACGCATTGTTCCGTCGCGGCCACCGCGCGCCCCCCGCCGTCCGATCGTGAAACCGCGGCACGTCCGGAAAGCCTGACCGGGCGTCTGCTCCCGCCCGCCGGACCGACAACGGGAAACGGAGACCGGAATGCCGGAGACGATGGCAACATTCGGTGCGGAGCTTCGGCGAAGGCGCCTCGCGGCGGGACTGTCCCTGGCCGACCTGGGCGACCGGCTGCACTACAGCAAGGGCCACCTGAGCAAGGTCGAGCACGGGACCAAGCGGCCGTCGCCCGAACTGGCGCGCATGAGCGACGCGGTGCTCGGCGCGGGGGGCGCGCTCATCGCGCTCGCCGCGCGGCCGCCGCGCGGCGGCCGGGTCGCCGAACAGGCAGCGGACGACGAGGTGTGGCTGATGAACCTTCCGCTCGGCGGGGAAGGCCGGTTCCGACCCATGAACCGGCGCGAGGCGCTCGCGGTGACCTCGACGTCCGTCCTGGGCTTCGGGCTCGGCGCGCGCGGCATGACGGAGACCGCCGCCGAACCGGCCGTCCTGGACGGCTTCCGCGCGCTGCTCACCCAGTTCCGGAACCTCGGCCAGACGTCCGCCCCGGGCGTCGTCCTGCCCGCGGTCATCGCCCAGACGCACGTCCTGCGCGACCTGGCGGCGCGCGCTCCCGCGGGGACCCGGGACGACCTGCTCGTGCTGGCCGCGCGGTTCGCCGAGTACGCGGGCTGGATGGCGCAGGAGGCCGGCGACGACGAGGCGGCCCTGTGGTGGACGGCGAAGGCCGTCGAGACGGCGGCGGCGGGCGGCGACCGCGACCTCGCCGCCTACGCGCTCGTCCGGCGGGCGCTCGTGACCCTCTACCGGGACGACGCCGCGCAGACCGTCGAGCTCGCGCGTCGCGCGTGGTCCGCGCGCGGCGTCCCGGCGCGGATCCGCGGTCTCGCGGCGCAGCGCGAGGCCCAGGGGCACGCGCTGGCCGGGGACGGCGACGCCTGCATGCGCGGCCTCGACCGCGCCCGCGCGCTCCTCGCCGCCGACCCCGGGGAGGCGGCGTCCGGGCTCGGGTCCCGGAACCTGCCCGACCCGGTCTCCATGGTCACCGGCTGGTGCCTGTACGAGCTGGGCCGGCCGCGCGACGCCGCCGAGGTCCTGGACGCCGAGGTGGCGCGCATCCCGCCGGAGGCCCTGCGGTCCCGCGCGCGGTTCGGGGTCCGGCGGGCGCTGGCGCACGCGGCGGCGGGCGAGATCGAGCACGCCTGCGCGCTGGCGGCCCCGCTGCTGCCCGTCGCCGACGTCGTCGGCTCGGCGACGATCACGACCGACCTGCGGCGGCTGGCCCGGACGCTCGGCCGCCGCCGCGACCACGCGCCGGTGCGCGAGCTGTACCCGGCGCTCACCGCGTCCCTGCGCCCCGCCGGGACCTGACCCGGCGGCCGCTCGCCCCGCGACACGTTCACCGGGCCCCGAAGCCCGGCACCACGGACGAACCATGGAACGGAGCACGCCATGCCCGAGATCTTCATCAACTACCGCACCGGCGACGGGGAGAACGTCGCCGCCTTCCTCGACCGCGAGCTGTCCGCCCGGTTCGGCTGGGAGACGATCTTCCGGGCGAGCAAGTCGATCCCGTTCGGCGACGACTACCGGCGGGCGCTGCTGGACGGCGTCCGCCGCAGCGACGCGCTGCTCGCGCTCATCGGCGTCCGCTGGCTGGAGGTCCGCGAGGACGGCCGGCGCCGGATCGACCACCCGGACGACTGGGTCCGCCGGGAGATCATCGAGGCGTTCGGGAACGGCGTGCGGGTGATCCCGATCCTGCTCAACAACGCGCACCTGCCGACGTCCGACCAGTTGCCGCCGGAGCTGGAGGCGCTGGCCTTCTGCCAGCACACGCGCCTGGACGCCCGGAACCTGGACGCCGACCTCGGCCGGCTCGCGCGCGACCTCACCAAGATCGTCCCCGGGCTGGAGGAGGCCGCGCCGGCGGAGCCCGAGCCGGGGCCCGAGGCCGGTCCGCAGTTCATCAACAACGACAACACCCGTGTCGGTTTCCAGGCGGGACGGGTGGAGTCCGCGCCCATCGGCACCGACTTCTTCCGTGACGGGGACGGCCGCACCGGCTCGGGGGACGGGCGGTGAGCCCGGCCGCGCACCGCGCACGCGCGCGCGAGGCGTTCGAGCGGGTGGAGCGGGTGGTGAACGGCGCGGACCGCGACGGCTCGCGGCGGGCGTCCGGGTCCGGGCCCCGGTTCACCAACGACGGCGACACCCGCGTCGGGTTCCAGGCGGGCGTGGTCCACGAGGCGAACATCTACGTCGCCCTCGAGGACGACGAGCCCGACCGCAGGCTCGAGGTCGCCGAGAACTGCCTCGCCGGCGACATGCCGCGCCGCGCCGAGGAACTGCTCGGCGAGCTCGTCGCGTCGGGACGGCTCGCCGACCCGCCCCGGCGGCACCTCGCCTGCCGCGCCGCCTACCACTGGGCGCTGGCCGTGCTGAGCGACCGTCCGTTCGAGCTGCTGGACGGCGACCGGCTCCGCGACGTCGAGGCGGCCCGCACGGCCGCGCTCGGCGGACCGGACGACGAGTGGCGCCGGGCACTCGACGTCGTGTACCGGCTCCTCGGCCGGCTGCTCGCCGAGGAGCAGGCGGGCGAGCAGGCGGGCGAGCACGGCCCGGGCTTCCTCGACGACGTCCTCGCCGAGTTCGACCGGCTGCCCGAGCCGCGCCGGGAGGAGATCCACCGCCACCTCGACCTCCTGCTGAGCGGCGTCGCGCAGGACCGCGTCGACGCCCGTCTCGCCGACCTCGTCCGCGAGCGGCGCAACGGGAACGGCCGGGAGGAGCGGGTGTGGAAGTTCTTCGAGCCCGTCCCGGCGGAACCGCGGCCGCTGGACGCCCGCCCGTTCGAGCCCGGGATCTTCCGCTGGGCGCTGACGGTCTGCGGGTCGATCCTGGCGGGCGTCGGGCTCGCGGTGGCGTTCCTGATGGTGATCGAGCAGAACGTCCGGTCGGCGGTCGTCGCGGGCGTGCTGCTGCTCGCCGCGGCGGGGCTCGGCTGCGCGTTCGCGCCGCGGCAGGCGCCGCGCCGCCACTCGCCGTTCCCGGCCCGCAGGCCGGTGACCGTGCCGACGCCGTTCAGCCGCCACGTCGCCCACCGCGTCGAGGTCGAGTTCGACAAGCGCGCCCCGCACGGGGTCGTCGAGCGGTCCGCGTGGACGCTCGCGACGCGGCAGCGCCGGTCCACCCTCGCCACCGAGATCGCCAACCTGTACGCCGAGCCGAAGGTCGACGCGGGCGCGATCGACTGGCTGATCGCCTGGCACGCCCGGGAGGCCGCGCGGGAGTGGAGCGAGGGCAGCGGGAAGGGGCGGCTGTGGCAGCGGGTGCCCCCGCGGCTGCTGACCATCGCCGAGATCATCATGGTCACCTACGCGGGCCTCACCCTGCTGACCGTCGCGTCGCTCTACCAGCCGGACATCGCGCTCGTCATGCTGGCGTGGGTCGCGGGCGGCGCCGTCCTCGCGGCCTTCGGCAGGGCGGACGTCCTGGTCGTGGCGCGGCTGCACGCGGGGCGCGCGGAGAAGGCCGCCGAGCTGCGGCTGCGGGCGGAGCGGAAGGCGTACGAGGAGCGCGTCGCGCTGCTCCGCGACCGTCCGACCGACACCGAGATGGCCCGCTGGCTGGACTTCGACAAGATCTACCTCAAGTCACTGGCGATGAACCAGTACGGGCTCGGCAGCCGGGACGTCCTCCAGCACGCGTTCCTCACCGAGGCCGTGCCCACCGCCCGCCGCGCGCGCGTCCACCGGGGGCCGCCGCGCTTCTCGGCGTACATCGTGTGGGTGTTCCTGCTCACCGAGTCCGGGGTGCGGCAGGTGGCCGTCCACCTCGACTTCCCGACGGGCATCGCCAAGGACCAGCACCGCACCGCGTTCCGGTACGACGCGCTCACCGCCGCCGAGGTCGTCGAGCGCGGCATCCGGCTGGACGACGGCAGGCGCCGGCCGATGCTGCCGCGGGCGGACGGACGCGCCGAGCCGGACCGGTCGTCGTTCGTCCTCGACCAGCTGTTCCGGCTCACCCTCGGCAGCGGCCACCAGGTGGACATCCGCGTGGAGTACCTGGACGCGTGGCTCACCCGGGACGCGGACCGCCGGACCGGCGGCGACGACGCCCCGCCGCCCGGCGACTCCGACCTGAGCGGTGCGCTCGGCCTGCTGGAGGCGGTGGCGGCCGACGGGCGCGACTGGATCCGGCAGGCCAAGGACCGCCGCCGACGGCGCCTGCGCCACGAGCACGGCGGCACCGGCCCGGGCCCCGGCCGTCCGCGGCCCGGCCCCAACGGGGCGCCGGGCCCCGGCCCGCGGCCCCGCCCCGCCCCGGACGACGACCCGCTCGGACACGGACGGGAGACGACCCTCTGATGCGATGCCGCTGGTGCGACAACGACAACATCGTGACCCGCCGGGCCTGCACCCACTGCGGTGAGGAGATGCCCCGGCCGCGGGACGCCCGCGCGCCGGACGGGCACCGCGCGCCGCCGGGAGAGGCCGAGCCCTCGGCCGTCGCCGAGACCTGGAAGAGCGTGGGCGTGGCGGTGGTCATGTTCGCCGCGCTCGTCGCGGGCGGGCGGTTCACGGTCACGAGCTGGCCCGAGACGTACGAGCCGCCGGAGGCCGGGTCCGCCGCGCCGGCGACGACCGGCGTCCCGGCGATCGGTGCGGAGAACCCCGCGGAGAACCCGGAGACGTCCCCCGAGAGCCCGGGGATGCCCGCGGCCGACCTCCTCGCCGAGATCCGGGCGACCAGGTCGAAGCTGCCGGACACGCTCGGCGACTGCCTCACCGTCGAGTCCGACCTGCCGGTGCTGCGGGAGGTGACCGAGGAGCGCAGAGCGCAGGCGGAGAGCGCGGCGAGCGCCGACTTCGGCACCGCCATGGACGCGGACGCCCTGCGGAGCGCGCTCGCGGAGATGACGCGGCTGTCGCTGGCGGCGGACGAGGAGTACATCCGCTGGGCGGACGCCGCCGTGTCGACCGGCGCGTGCTCGCACGCCTCGGCGGACGGGGCGGTCACGTCCGCCAACACGGCCGCCGAGAACGCCAAGCAGGCGTTCGTCGAACTGTGGAACGCGAACGCCGAAGCCCAGGGCGGGCCGACCTACACGTGGTCGGACTTCTAGGCGGACGTCCGTCCGGGACTCCGCGGGGGCGGGTCCCGGACGGACGCCGTTCAAGAGAAGATCCCGATGAGTGCCGGAACGGCCAGGACGAGCAGGATCAACCCCTCGAAATAGGAATGGTGAGGACGAGGTCTTCGAGGGTGACCTGCCCGACCGTCCACGCGGGGTCGAGGATCGGGCCGTCCGAGCGGACGAGGAACGTGCTCTGCCGGTCGGTGTGGCTTTCGGACACGACGTGCTGGTCGCCCGGCAGCCGCGCGGCGTCCCGGCGCGGGCCGCTCAGCCGGTGGTGGGACGCGAGCAGGTCGTCGACGTCGCCGCTGACCTGCACCCGGGACGCCGCCGGCACGACCAGGTGGTCGCAGACCCGTTCGAGGTCGGACACCAGGTGCGACGACGGAGCCCGAGCCGGTCGATGCGCTCCCGCGCCAGGCGCCGTCCCATCCGGGGTTGAGCCGGGCGCCGAGCCGGAAGTGCTCCTCGACGGTGAGCCGCGCGTACGTCGGGGTGTCCTGCGCGACGAACCCGACCTTCGCGAGCCGCGCGGGCCCGCTCGCGGGCCGCCCGCCCACCACCGTGATCTCGCCCTCGGTCGGCGCGAGCCGCCCCGCGGCCAGGCTGAGCAGCGTCGTCTTGCCCGCGCCGTTCGAGCCGACGAGCCCGACATCTCATACGCTCCGGCCGGCGGCATCCGGGCCTCTTGCGGTGCGGGCGGGGGGTCAGCAGAGTGGCCGGATGGCGACTGCGGAACTGCGCGGCTTGACCGTCCACATCGACACGGGACGGTGGGCCGAGACGGTGCTCGACGACGTGGACCTCGACGTCCCGGCCGGGCGGATCACGGCGCTGCTCGGCGAGTCCGGCTGCGGCAAGTCGATGGTCGCCGCGGCGCTGGCGGGGCGGTTGCCGGCGTCCGCGCGCAGCAGCGGGCAGGTCCACGTCGGCGGCGCGGTCGTCCGCGACGACCAGTGGCGCGAGCTGCGCGGCGGAACCGTCGGGCTGGTGCCGCAGGAGGGGGTCACGGCCTTCGACGCGGGGGAGACCGTGGGCGTGCAGCTGCGGGAGCTGGAGCGCCGGTACGGGCGGTGGAGCCTCGATCGCGCGTGCGAGGCCGCCCGGTATCCCGCCGAGTTGCTCGACCTCTATCCCGGTCAGCATTCCGGCGGCCAGATCCAGCGGGCCGCGCTCGCCGCCGCGCTGCTGCCCGCGCCGGACGTCCTCGTCGCGGACGAGGCCGCCGCGTCGCTCGACCTCGAGACCGCGTACGGGGTGTGGACGACCCTCCGCGCGTACGCCGACGGCGGCGCGGCCGTCCTCGCGATCACGCACGACGTTCCGATGCTGACCGCGACCCGCGTCGCCGACCGCGTCGTGCTCATGCGCGGCGGCCGGGTCGCCGCGACGGGCGCGCTCACCGAGCTGGCCCGACTCGCCGACCCCTACGTGCGCGGCTTCTTCCGGCCGACCGGCGGTTGACGCGCGCGGCGGCGCACCCCTACGGTACTTTCAACCAACGAGTTGAAAGCTGCAGGATGACGACGGACACGCTGCCCCGGCTCTTCGCCGCGCTCGCGGACCCGACCCGCCTCGACATGGTGGCCCGCCTCTCCGCGGGCGACGCGACCGTGAACGAGCTGGCGGAGCCGTACCGGATGTCGCTGCAGGCGGTCTACAAGCACCTGCGGGTCCTCGAGGACGCCGGGCTCGTCAGCCGGCCGCGGGGACCGCAACCCCGGCCGGTGCGCCTGGAGGTCGGGGCCCTCGACCTGATGGACACCTGGATCGAGCGCCACCGGCGCCGCGTCGAGGAACGCCACCGGCGCCTCGACGCCGTCCTGGCGGAGATGGAGGACGACGATGGAGACGGTCATCGAGGCCGTCCCGGACCTGCCGGTGATCCGGACGGCCCGTGACTTCGCCGCGACGCCCGAGCGGCTGCTGCGCGCCCACACCGACCCCGTCCTGTTCGCGCGGTGGGTGGGGCCCGACCCGGTGAGCACCCGCATCGAGCACTGGGACGCCCGCACCGGCGGCAGCTGGCGGTACGTCTCGGAGCACGACCGCGTGGAGTACCGGTTCTACGGGTGCTTCCACGAGATACGACCGGACCGCATCGTGCAGACGTTCACGTACGAGGGCGACCCCGACCGGGTCGCGCTGGAGACGCTGTGGTTCGAGGCCCTGCCCGAGGGGCGCACGCGGCTGCGCACGCAGTCGCTGGTCGACAGCTTCGAGAGCCGCGACGCGTTTCTGCGCGGCGGCATGGACGTCGGTGTCGACGAGGGGTACGCCAAACTGGAGAGGATGCTGATCGATGGCACTGTCTGAACACCCGGCCGAACGGCACCGGCAGGTCGCGGGCCTGTTCACCGAACGCGTCCGCGGAACCCGGTCGTGGGACGCGCCCGCACCGGTCGCCGGCTGGACCGCCCGCGACGTCGTCCGCCACCTGACCGACTGGTTCCCCGGGTTCCTGGCGGCCGGCGCCGGCATCGACCTGCGCCGCGGACCGTCGGTGGACGACGACCCGGTCGCCGCCTGGCGGGTCCACCGCGACGCGGTGCAGGAGGTGCTGGACGACCCGGAGACCGGGCGTCGGCAGTTCAGCAACCCGCACATCGGCGACCTGCCGCTGGCGACCGCGATCGACCGGTTCTACACCGCCGACGTCTTCATGCACACCTGGGACCTCGCCCGCGCCACCGGCCAGGACGACCGGCTCGACCCCGGCTTCTGCGCCGAACTCCTCGGCGGCATGGAGCCGATGGACGAGGTCCTCCGATCGTCCGGCCAGTACGGCCCGCGCGTCGAGGTGCCCCCGGACGCGGACGTCCAGACCCGGATGCTCGGCTTCATCGGCCGCGACCCGTCCTGGTCCGGCCGGTGAGCGGCGCGAGGGCGCCCGCGGAGGGCGGTCAGCGGCTCACGGGGATCTCCCGCTCGATGTGGGAGAGCTTCTCGGGGTTGCGCACCACGTAGAGGCCGGTGATCAGGTCGTCGTCGATCCGCATCGCGACGACCGAATCGATCTCCCCGTCGATCCGGACGAGCAGCGCCGGGCGTCCGTTGACCTGCACCGGCTCGACCGCCAGGTCGCCCTTGAAGCGGGGCACGCCGACGGCCAGCAGGCGGCCGACCTTGTCGGCGCCCACGATCGGGCGCACCACGGCCTGCCGGACGCCGCCGCCGTCGCCGAGGAGGACGACGTCCGGCGCGAGCATGTCGACGAGGGACTGCAGGTCGCCGGTCTCGAGGGCGCGCCGGAACGCGTCGATCGCCGCGCGGCCCTCGGCGGGGGAGACGTCGGTGCGGGGGCGGCGGGCGGCGACGTGCGCGCGGGCCCGGTGAGCGATCTGGCGGACGGCGGCCGGGCTCTTGCCGACGGCCTCGGCGATCTCGTCGTAGCCGAGGTCGAACACCTCGCGCAGCACGAACACGGCGCGCTCGGTCGGGCCGAGGGTCTCCAGCACCAGCATCATCGCCATCGAGATGCTGTCGGCGAGCTCGACGTCCTCGGCCACGTCCGGCGAGGTCAGCAGGGGTTCGGGCAGCCACGGGCCGATGTAGGACTCCTTGCGGCGGCGGAGCGTGCGCAGCCGGACGAGCGCCTGCCGGGTGACGACCCGGACCAGGTACGCGCGGGGCTCCCGCACCGCGTCGAAGTCGACGTCCGCCCAGCGCAGCCACGCCTCCTGCAGGACGTCCTCGGCGTCGGCGGCGGAACCGAGCATCTCGTAGGCGACGGTGAACAGCAGGTTGCGATGGGCGACGAACGCCTCGGTGGCCGGATCCATCGGCTCGTCGGGGTGCGTCTCGCTCATGGTCGGCTCCTGCCCGTTTCGGTCAGCGTGCACCCACAAGGTGCCGGTCACGGCCGGTTTGTGACGCCCCCGCCCGGTGGCGTACGTCACATCGCGGGGCCGTCACAGGGGTCGGGGCGCCGGCATCTCGTGGTCGAGATGCCGCTCGGACGGCACGCCCACGAGTGAGGAGCACGTCATGGAGGCCCGTTTCAACCTGTTCGACAGCGCGACCGCGGCGAAGTTCGCCAAGCGGGTGCACGGCGCGGGCACGGTCCTCGAGCAGTCGTCGCTGCCGAAGGCCACCCGCGAGCTGGTGATGCTGCGCGTCAGCCAGATCAACGGCTGCGCGATGTGCATCGACATCCACACCAAGGAGGCGTCGGCCGCCGGGGAGGACGACGTCCGGCTGCACCTGGTCGCCGCGTGGCGCGAGGCGACGGTGTTCACCGAGGCCGAGCGGGCGGCGCTGGCGCTCGCCGAGGAGGGCACCCGGCTCGCCGACGCCGGCGAGGGCGTGTCCGACGAGACGTGGGCGCGGGTGCGGGAGCACTACGACGACGACCAGACCGGCACGCTGATCGCGGTGATCGCGATGATCAACGCCGCGAACCGGATGAACGTGATCGTGCGCACGCCGGCGGGCTCCTACGCGCCGGGCATGATCGCGACCGCGCTGGACTGACCGCGCGGCCGACCGGCCCCGGATCGGACGATCCGGGGCCGGTCCGCGCCCGCCGCGCGGTCGAACTCTGGACCCCGGACGCCGATTCCTGGTGGGATGTGGCGGGACCGCAGGGCTGGAGGCGAGGGTGCGGCGGATGACGGAGCTGGCCGGCCGGTACCGCCTGGAGGAGCCGCTCGGCCGGGGCGGGATGGGCGAGGTGTGGCGCGGGGTCGATCTGCGGCTGCGCCGCCCGGTCGCCGTCAAGATCCTCCCCCTGGCGCACGCGGCCGAACCGACCGCGGTGGCCCGGTTCCGGCGGGAGGCCGAGGTCGCCGCGACCGTGAACCATCCGGGCATCACCACGGTCTTCGACATCGACGAGCACGACGACGGGGACGAGCGCCGGCTGTTCCTCGTGATGGAGCTGATGGTCGGCCGCGACCTGCGCCACGTGCTCGCCGCCGCCCCCGGCGGCCTGCCGGTCGGGCGGGCCGGCGAGCTGGGCGCGCAGATCGCCGCCGCGCTCGCCGCCGCCCACCGCGCCGGCGTGGTCCACCGCGACGTCAAACCGGCCAACCTGTTCCTGCTGGACGACGGACGGGCGAAGGTGTGCGACTTCGGGATCGCCCGCCTCGCCGACGCCACGAAGATCACCGCGACCGGAGCGTCGGCCGGGACGCCGCTGTACATGGCGCCCGAGCAGATCCGGGGCGAACGGGTGGACCACCGCACCGACCTGTACGCCTTCGGCTGCGTCCTGTACGAGATGCTCACCGGCACCACGTGGGTCGAGACGGGCGCGAACGTCGGCGCCGTCCTCTACCAGCACCTCGAACGGGCACCGTCGCCGCCGAGGACGCTGCGGCCGGAGATCCCCGGCGATCTGGACGCGCTGGTGCTGGAGCTGCTGGCCAAGAGCCCCGGGGACCGGCCGCCGGACGCCGCGTCCGTCGCCGAGCGCCTGCGCGGGTCCGGGCCCCCGGCACGGGACGTCCGTCCGGTGGCGGACACCGCGCGGACGCCCGCGGCGGACCGGGCGACCCTCGCACCCGGGCGACCGGCGGTCGATCCCGTGGCGGCGGACCCGTCGCTCGCGCCGGGGCGGGTCGGGCGGCGCACCGTGCTCCTCGCCGGTCTCGGGGCGGCCGTCCTCGTCGGCGTGACCACGGCGCTCCTGCTGGAGGAGGGCCCGCCCGAGACCTTCCCGACCTACGGCGACTACGAGGAGCACATCGCTTCGGTGGCGTTCAGGCCGGACGGCCGGTACCTCGCGACCGCGAGCGGCAGCAGGGTCAGGCTGTGGGAGACGGCCACCGGCCGCGAATCCGGCGTCTCCTTCAACGGCCAGGTCGGGGCGAAGGTGGAGGCGGTGGCGTTCAGCCCGGACGGCGGGCTTCTCGCCGCCGCCGCGGACGACCGTGTCCGGGTGTGGAACGCGTCCACCGGCCGGCGCGTCGCCGATCTCGAAGGCCATATCGGCACCGTGACGGACGTGGCGTTCGCTCCGGACGGCAGGACCATCGCCACCGGCGGCACCGACCAGTCCGCCCGTCTCTGGGACGTCGCCGCGGCCCGCGCGACCGCCGTCCTCACCGGCCACGGCGGCTCGGTCTCGGCGGTGGCGTTCGCCCCGGACGGCCGGACACTGGCGACCGGCGGCCGGGACGGCACCGTCCGGCTGTGGGACGTGGCCACGCGCCGCACCACCGCCACCCTCGACGGCGACGCCGACGCCGACGCCGTTCTCGCGGTGGCGTTCAGCCCTGACGGGAAGACCCTGGCGACGAGCGACAACGCCGGTCCCATCCGGTTGTGGGACGTGGCCGGGCGCCGCGTCGCGGGCACGCTCGACGGCCACGACGGCGCGGTCTGGTCGGTCGTGTTCAGCCGGGACGGCCGGAGGCTCGCCAGCGGCGGCGGCGACGGCAAGGCCCGGTTGTGGGACGTGGCCGGCGGTCGCGAGATCATGTCGTACACCACCGGCGACGTCATCATCAACACGGTGGCGTTCAGCCCGGACGGCAGGACCCTCGCCCTGGGCAACTCCGACGGCGACAATCCGGGAAGTTCGCTCTGGCTGCGGAAGATCCCCTGATCCGCGCCGGGCGCGCCGGACGGGGAAGTCGTGACGTGCGTGTTTTGTGCCGGTGACCTACTTCGGCGATGCTGAGGGCGTGTCAACGGAGACTCTTACCGGCGCCGCCGAGCTGCGCGCCTTCCTGCACGGCCTTCCGGGCGTCGACCGGGTCGGCGCCGAGGAACGGGCGGCGCGGCTCGCGGGCCGGTCGATCAAGACGTCGGCGAAGGCCGCGGCGATCGACCTCGCGATCTCGATGGTGGACCTGACCACGCTCGAGGGCGCCGACACGCCCGGGAAGGTGCGGGCGCTGTGCGCGAAGGCCGCCCGCCCCGACCCGGACGATCCGGACGTGCCGAGGGTCGCGGCGGTGTGCGTCTACTCCGACCTCGTGGACGTCGCGGTGCGGGCGCTGGACGGCACGGGCATCGGCGTCGCGAGCGTCGCGACCTCGTTCCCGTCCGGACGCGCGCCGCTCGAGGCGAAGCTCGCCGACACCCGGGCGGCGGTCGCGGCCGGGGCGGCCGAGATCGACATGGTGATCGACCGGGGCGCTTTCCTCGCGGGCGACTACGCGAAGGTGGCCGGCGAGATCGCCGCCGTGAAGGAGGCGTGCGGGTCCGCGCACCTGAAGGTGATCCTCGAGACGGGCGAGCTGGCGACGCTCGACAACGTGCGGCGCGCGTCCTGGCTGGCTATGCGCGCCGGGGGCGACTTCATCAAGACCTCGACGGGCAAGGTGTCCCCGGCGGCGACGCTGCCGGTCACGCTCGTGATGCTGGAGGCCGTCCGCGACTTCCGCGCCGCGACGGGACGGCAGGTCGGGGTGAAGCCCGCGGGCGGCATCCGCACCACCAAGGACGCGATCAAGTACCTGGTGCTGGTGAACGAGACGGCCGGGCCCGACTGGCTGACGCCCGACTGGTTCCGGCTGGGCGCGTCCAGCGTGCTGAACGATCTGCTGATGCAGCGCCGCAAGCTCGCCACCGGGGTGTACTCCGGTCCCGACTACTTCACCCTGGACTGATCATGGTTTTCGAGTACGCGCCCGCGCCCGAGTCGGCGTCGGTCGTCGACATCCGGGAGTCGTACGGGCTGTTCGTCGACGGCGCGTTCACGCGCGGCGGCGGCGAGCCGTTCAAGACGATCAACCCGGCGGACGAGACGGTGCTGGCCGAGGTCGCGTGCGCCGACGAGGGCGACGTCGACCGGGCCGTGCGGGCCGCGCGGAAGGCGTTCGACAAGGTGTGGGGCCCGATGCCGGGCGCCGAACGCGCCAAGTACCTGTACCGCATCGCCCGGATCGTCCAGGAACGGGCGCGGGAGCTGGCGGTGCTGGAGTCGATCGACAACGGCAAGCCGATCCGGGAGTCCCGGGACGTCGACGTCCCGCTGGTCGCCGCGCACTTCTTCTACTACGCCGGCTGGGCCGACAAGCTGGGCCACGCCGGGTTCGGGACGGACCCGAAGCCGCTGGGCGTCGCGGCGCAGGTCATCCCGTGGAACTTCCCGCTGCTGATGCTCGCCTGGAAGATCGCGCCCGCGCTGGCGTGCGGCAACACCGTGGTGCTGAAGCCCGCGGAGACGACGCCGCTGACCGCGCTGCTGTTCGCCGACATCTGCCGCCAGGCCGAGCTGCCCCCGGGCGTCGTCAACATCGTGACGGGCGCGGGCGGGACCGGACGCGCGCTCGTCGCCCACGACGGCGTCGACAAGGTCGCGTTCACCGGGTCCACCGAGGTCGGCAAGGAGATCGCGCGGACGGTCGCCGGGACGCGCAAGCGGCTGACGCTCGAACTCGGCGGCAAGGCCGCGAACATCGTGTACGCCGACGCGGCGCTCGACCAGGCCGTCGAGGGCGTCGTCGACGGGATCTTCTTCAATCAGGGGCACGTGTGCTGCGCGGGCTCCCGGCTGCTCGTGCAGGAGTCGATCGCCGACGAGCTCCTCGACCGGCTGAAGGCCCGCATGGCGACGCTGCGGGTCGGGGATCCGCTCGACAAGAACACCGACGTCGGGGCGGTGAACTCGGCCGCCCAGCTCGCGAAGATCCGCGAACTGTCGGCGTCCGGGGAGCAGGAGGGCGCGACCCGCTGGTCGCCGCCGTGCGACCTGCCCGACCGCGGGTTCTGGTTCGCGCCGACCGTGTTCACGGGCGTCGCGCAGTCGCACCGCATCGCGCGGGAGGAGATCTTCGGGCCCGTCCTGTCGGTGCTGACGTTCCGCACGCCCGACGAGGCCGTCGCGAAGGCGAACAACACGCCGTACGGGCTGTCTGCCGGGATCTGGACGGAGAAGGGCTCGCAGATCCTCTGGACGGCGCAGCGGCTGCGCGCCGGGGTGGTGTGGGCGAACACCTTCAACAAGTTCGACCCGGCGTCCCCGTTCGGCGGCTACAAGGAATCGGGGTTCGGCCGCGAGGGCGGACGCCACGGACTGGAGGCGTATCTCGATGTCTGAGCGGCCCGGGAAGCACGAGCGGCTGAGCGTGCGCAAGACCTACAAGCTGTACGTGAACGGCGCCTTCCCCCGATCCGAGTCCGGCAGGTCGTACGTGGTCACCGACGCCAAGGGGCGGTTCGTCGCGAACGCCTCGCACGCCTCCCGCAAGGACGTCCGCGACGCCGTCGGCGCCGCCCGCAAGGCGTTCGGCGGCTGGTCCGGCCGCACCCCCTACAACCGCGGCCAGATCCTGTACCGGATCGCGGAGATGCTGGAGGGGCGCGGCGCCCAGTTCGCGGACGAGCTGCGCACCGCCGGGCTGTCGAAGGCCGCGGCGTCCGCCGAGGTGGACGCGGCCGTCGACCGGTGGGTCTGGTACGCGGGGTGGGCCGACAAGCTCGCCGCGGTCGCCGGGTCCGCGAACCCCGTCGCGGGCCCGTTCTTCAACTTCTCGACGCCCGAGCCGACCGGCGTCGTCGGCGTGGTCGCGCCCGACTCGCCGCTGCTCGGGCTCGTCTCGACGGTCGCGCCCGCGATCGTGTCCGGGAACACCGCCGTCGTCGTGGCGTCCGAACCCGCGCCGCTCCCGGCGATCACGCTCGCCGAGGTGCTCGCGACGTCCGACCTGCCCGGCGGCGTCGTCAACGTCCTCACCGGGCGCCGCGCCGAACTCGCGCCGTGGCTCGCGACGCACATGGACGTCAACGCGCTCGACCTCGCGGGCGTCCCGGCGGACGCCGTCGCGGACCTGGAGGAGAAGGCCGCCGGGAACCTCAAGCGGGTGGTCCGTCCGGACGAATCCGACTGGGGTGCGGAGCCGGGAACCGCCCGGATGACCGCGTTCCTGGAGACCAAGACGGTCTGGCACCCGGTTGGGGTGTGAACCACGAATGACGCAGAGTGTGTAGAGCGTCACGAAGGTGGAATAGATCTCCCGATCACAGGGGGGAGATCGTATGCCTGCCAAGACAAGGGCGACCAGGTCGACCAAGGCCACCACCTCGAAAACCAGCGGCGCGAAGGCGTCCACGTCGAAGGCTTCCAGCGCGAAGGCTTCCACGGGCAAGGCGTCCACGTCGAAGAGCACCGCGAAGAAGCCCGCGTCGCGGACGAGCGCGGCGACGAGCCGCTCGTCGTCCGCCGCCGCGACGCGGGTGACCAAGGCCGCGTCCGAGGCGAAGGCCGCCGCCACGCAGATGAAGTCGGTCGCCACGAAGGCGTCGTCGTCGGCGAAGGCCATGACGGCGATGACCAAGGCGATGACGACCGCGACCAAGGCGATGACCGACGCCGCCAAGGCGATGGACGCGGCCGCCAAGGAGATCACCAAGGAGGGCGCGAAGGCGTCGTCCGCGGCGCGCAAGACCGGGACGACGGCCCGCAAGAGCACCGCCAAGTCGGGGACGGCCCGCAAGTCGACCTCTGCGGCGTCGTCGCGCTCGCGGACGACCGCGACGGCCCGGGTGAGCCCGTCCAAGCCGGCGAAGTCGAGCACGTCCAAGTCCGCCTCGGCGAAGTCGGGCACCGCCAAGAAGAGCGCCCCGCGCGCCTCGGCCGCGCGCCGCGGCACGGCGTCGTCCCCGTCGGCCCGCGCGACGACCGCCAAGGGGGCCGGATCAACGCGCAACCCGGCCGCCCGCGCCGTCGCCGCCGCCAAGTCCGTCGCCGCGACCGCGCCGCCCGCCGCGCCGTTCGCCGAGCCGCGGACGGGACCCGGCGGGTTCCTCAGCGGGCTCACCGGCAACGGGATCGGCCGCGGGCGCTGACCGATGAAGGAAGAGGACATCCTCGCCCGCATCGGCGAGTTCGTCGGCGAGGAGCAGGACCTGCGCGAACGCCTCCGGCGCGGTGACCTGAGCCGCGCGGAGGAGCAGCGCCGGCTGCGCGATCTCGAAGTCGCGCTCGACCAGTGCTGGGACCTGCTCCGCCGCCGCCGCGCGCGGATCGACGCGGGGGAGGATCCCGACGACGCCGGCGTGCGGCCGCCGGACGAGGTCGAAGGCTACCTGCAGTGACGCGGCGCCCGCTGCGGTTCGGGCTGTCGCTCGTCCCGGACTGCGCCGACCCGCTGATCCGCACCGCGCAGGACGCCGACCGGTTCGGCCTCGACCTGCTCGGGGTCCGCGACGAGCCGTACCGGCGCGGCACCGCCGACGCGCTCACCGTGCTGGCGTCCGCGCTGGCCGTCACCTCGCGGATCCGGGTGCTGCCCGCGGTGGCGTGCCTGCCGCTGCGCCCGCCCGCCGCCCTCGCCAAGGCGATCGCGACCATGGACCGGTTCAGCGGGGGACGCGCCGAACTCGGGCTCGGCGCCGGTGCGTCCGCGGCCGGCGCCGAGGCGTTCGGCGGCCCGCTCCGGTCCGGTCCGTCGGCCGCGGGCGCGCTGGAGGAGGCCGTCCAGGTCGTCCGCCTGCAGTGGAGCGACCAGGGCGGCCTCGCCTTCGGCGGCGCGCACTACCGGTTCGCGGCGCCGCAGGCCGGCCCGGCGCCGGAACGGCGGATCCCCGTCTGGCTCGGCACGGACGGGCCCCGCGGCCTCGACCTGACCGGCCGCGTCGCCGACGGCTGGCTCGCCCGCTCCGCGCGCGTCCCGCCGAAGCGCCTCGCGGACGCGCGGCGCCGCATCGACGACGCCGCCGCCCGGGTCGGGCGCGACCCGGCCGACGTCCGGCGCGGATACGTCCTCGAGGGGACGATCGCCCGCGAGTCGCGCGGCTTCCTGCACGGCCCGCCCCGCCAGTGGATCCACGAGCTCACCGAACTGGCCGTGGGCCACGGCATCGACACGTTCCTGTTCGCGGGCGCCCCGGAACACCTCGCGCTGTTCGCGCTCGAGATCGTCCCGTCCGTCCGGGAACAGGCCGCGCGGGAACGCCCGGCCGCCCCGGCCGCCGGCTGACCGCCGCTACATGCGCTCCGGGGTCGGGACGCCGAGGAGGTGCAGGCCGGTCTCGAGCGTGCGGAGCGTCGCGGCGCACAGGGCCAGGCGGGACGCCTTCGTGGCCTCGTCCGGCGCCTTCAGCACCGGGCAGTTCTCGTGGAACGTCGTGTAGGCGTCGGCGACCGAGTACACGTACGTCGCGAGCTTGTGCGGCTCGGCCGTCGCGCCCGCCTGCTCCAGCGCGGCGCCGAAGCCGAGCAGCGTCAGCGCGAGCGCGCGCTCGGCGGGGTGGCCGAGGACGATCGGGCCGAGCGCGTCCTCCGGGGCGACGCCGCCCTTGCGGAAGATCGACCGGATCCGGGCGGCGGCGTACTGCAGGTACGGGCCGGTCTTCCCGTTGAACGAGATCATCCGGTCGAAGTCGAAGACGTACTCGCTGTCGCGCGCGACCGACAGGTCGGCGTACTTGACCGCGCCCATGCCGACGGCCTCGACGATCTCCGTGCGGGTCGCGTCGTCGAACGTCTCGTCGTGCTGGACTTCGTCGTAGGCCGCCCCGGCCCGCTCGACGGCCTCGTCGAGCAGCTCGGCGAGCTTGACGGTGCCGCCCGCGCGGGTCTTCAGGATCTTGCCGTCGGTGCCGAGGACGTTGCCGATCTGCGCGTGCTCGGCCGCGACGTCGTCGCCGAGCCAGCCGGCCATCCGCGCGACGGCGAACATCATCTGGAAGTGCAGCGCCTGCGGGGCGCCCACCACGTAGATCATCCGGTCGACGTGCTCGGTGTCGACCCGGTACCGGACGGTCGCGAGGTCGGTCGTCGAGTAGTTGTAGCCGCCGTCGCTCTTGCGGATGATCACCGGGAGGGGCTCGCCCTCGCGGCCGGTGAACCCGGGCGGGAACGCGCAGAGCGCGCCGTCGCTGACGACCGCGATGCCCTTCTCCTCGAGTTCGGCGACGGTCGGGGCGAGCAGGTCGTTGTAGAAGCTCTCGCCCTTGATGTCGTCGTCGGTGAGGGTGACGCCGAGCCGCGTGTAGACGGCGTTGAAGTACCGCTTGGACACGTCCACGAGGACCTGCCAGAGCCGCAGGGTCTCCGGGTCGCCCGCCTGGAGCGCGACCACCCGGTTGCGGGACCGGTCGGCGAACGCCGGGTCGCCGTCGAACTTCTGCCGCGCCGCCTGGTAGAACGCCGTGAGGTCACGGACGGACGCGTCGTCCCGTGCGGCGGCCTCCTCGCCGAGGTCGAGCAGGTGCTCGATCAGCATCCCGAACGGGGTGCCCCAGTCGCCGACGTGGTTGTCGCGGACGACGTCGTGGCCGAGGAACTCGAGGATCCGGGCGATGGCGTCGCCGACGATCGTGGTCCGCAGGTGGCCGACGTGCATCTCCTTCGCCACGTTCGGCGAGGAGTACTCGACGACGACCTTCTGCGGCCGCTCCGCCGCGGGGACGGCGAGCCGCGGGTCCTCCAGGGCGCGCTGGGCCTCGGCGGCGATCCACCCGTCGGCGAGCGTCAGGTTGACGAACCCGGGCCCGCTGACCTCGACCTTCGACACGACATCGGCGACGTCGAGGTTGGCCACGATCTCGTTCGCCACGTCTCGCGGCTTGCGGCCCAGCTTCTTGGCCAGCGGCAGCGCCACGTTGGCCTGAAGGTCGGCGAACTGCGACGGCCGGATGACCGGGTCGTCGTCCGCGTGGGACGGTCCGAAGGCGGCGGCGAGCGCGGCCTGGACGCGGGCGGCGAGTACGAGTTGCGGATCGGGCATGCACCAAGGTTATCGGCGCGGTGCCATGGCCTCGTCATGGTTTTCACCGAAGCCGGCGGCCTGCGCGGGTCCGGCTACGGCCTGCCGCCTGGCGGCTCGATCGGGTCGGGCGCGGTTTCCTCGGCGGGGCGGGGCTCCGGCGCGACGTCGGCCGGTTCCGGCGGCGTCCCGTCCGGCCGCTCGGCGTGCCGGTCGTCGCCGGTGCCGTGCGTCCAGCGGCCGAACCGGTGGGTGCGGGTGAGCGACACCTGCTCGCGGATCCGCTCCACGATGCGGCCCGCGGCGAGCCGGTGCGCCAGCTCGCACGCCGACGTGATCGCGCGGGCCCGGGACGCGCCGTGCGCGATGACGACCGTCCCGTTCAGGCCGAGCAGGACGCCGCCGCCGTAGGTGTCGGGGTCGAGCCGGTCGCGCAGCCCCTGCAGCCGGCGGCGCTGCAGCAGCGCGCCCATCCGGGCGGCGGCGCTGGCCGTCATCGCGCCGCGGATCTCCGCGAACGCCGTCCGGATCGTGCCCTCCATCGTCTTCAGCGCGACGTTGCCGGTGAACCCGTCGGTGACGATGACGTCGACGCCGCCGCTCAGCAGGTCGTGGCCCTCCACGTTCCCGGCGAACTCGATGCCGTGGTTGCCGCTCGCGAGCAGCTCGTGCGCGCGCTTGGCGAGCTTGTTGCCCTTCCCCGGCTCTTCCCCGATGGTGAGGAGCCCGACCCGGGGACGTTCCGTGCCGAGCAGCACCTGCGCGTACGCGGTGCCGAGCGCCGCGAACTGCACGAGGCCCTCGGGTTTCACGTCGGCGGTCGCGCCGGCGTCCAGCAAGATCGTCGGGGTGGGCTGGGTGGGCAGCGTCACCGCGATCGCGGGCCGCATCACGCCCTGCTGGCCCTTCAGCCGCAGCCGGGACGTCGCCACCACCCCCGCGGTGCCGCCCGCCGACACCAGCGCCGACGCGCGGCCCTGCTTGATCAGGTGGCAGGCGATCGCGATGGACGAGCGGGGCTTGCGCCAGCTCGCGAGCGCGCCCTCGCCCATGTCGAGGGCCTCGTCGGCGTGCACGATGGGGATCTCGCCGGTGATCCCGTACCGGTCGAGCTCGCGGCGGATCCGCGGGGCCTGGCCGACCAGGACGAGCCGGACGTCGTGCTCGCGCACCGCGTCGACGGCGCCCGCGATGATCTCCGCGGGGGCGTGGTCGCCGCCCATCGTGTCGACGGCGATCGGCAGCGGGCGGACCGTCCGGACCGTCCCCGCGCGGCGGGCCGGCGCCGGGCGCGGCGCTTCCCCCCTGCCGGGCGTGCTGCCGGACATGGTCGCTCCAGACGGGTGAGAGAGCACCGGCGCGTGATGCGGTGCTCTGCGATGATGCATCGATGATGCAGTTCATCGCATGGTAGGACGTCGATTCACCCATCTTGCCGACCGGCGCCCGGAGTGGCGATCTTCACTCGGGTCCGGCGGCCCGGCGCGGACCGTTTCCGGTCAGCCCGATTCGCCCTTCCGGCAGCCGTCGCCGATGCACGCGGCGTTCTCCACGAGCGGCCGTCCGTCCACGAGGATCGTGTAGTACGAGTCCTGCGTCTCCATCTGCCCGCTGCCGAGGACCTCGACCGGTTTCTTGTCGGCGGTGGTGCCCTTGCAGGACACGCGCAGCCGCTGCTCCGTCCAGCCCGGCACGCCGTCGCAGGTGAGCGGCCCCGCCAGGGTCACACCGCGCCGCTCCAGTTCGGCGGCCGCCATGGCCGGCATCGCGTCCTGCATCTGCGCCTGCGTCTTGTAGGGCAGCTCCTTGCCCCCGGTCAGCAGCACGATCGCGGCGGCCGCGACCCCGCCGACCACCAGGAGGGCGGCCATGACCGACCCCATGAGCGCGGCCTTCTTCCGAGTCATCTCCACGGAGCCGATATCGCCCTGCGTGCGGTTCCGTATGCGGTGAGTGGTCGGTTTTTCCTCGCCGTATGCGGATCCTTGGCCGCCGCTAATCGCAGTCGGGGCCGAGGCAGTCCGTGCGGAAGATCTCACGCTCGCCGACGGTCACGACGTAGAGCTCGCGCGGATGCGGTGTGTCGGCGCCCTGCGCGACGCCCTGCACGGTGACGGGTTCGCCCGTCCGCGTCCGCGTCGTGCAGTGGATCCGGACGAGCGCCTCCGAGCCCGTCTCCGCCAGCTCGCAGTCGGGACGGCGCTCCAGCTCGACGCCGCGCGCCCGCAGTTCGTCGGTCGTCCCGTCGCTGACGGCGTTCCGGTAGGCGCCCTCGGAGATCCGCTGCATCGCGTCGCACCCGGAGAGCGCGGCGACCAGCAGCACCGCCGCGACGACACGTCCCAGGAGCCCGCGTCCCAGGAGCCCGCGTCCGAGGAGCCCGCGTGCCGGGCGCCCGCGTCCCGCCCGCATCACGCGGGCTCCGCCGAGGCGTCCCGGGAGCCGAACGTCGCCTCGACCGCTTCGGCGATGGCGTCCGGACGGTCAAAGTGGATCATGTGGCGCGCCTCCGGGAGCTTCACCTGCCGGCCCTGCGGGGACATCGCGGCCAGCACCGCGTGCCCGTCCGACCACGCGCGCCTGCACGCGTCGCGCCGGACATCGCCCAGCGCCGTCAACACGATCAAGGGAACGGGCGGGAACGGCCGGCGCGCGCGCAGCGCGACGAGGTCCGCGGCCATCTCCCGGTAGGCGAAGTTCTCCGCGAGGACGGTGCCGAGGACCGTCCCGCGCCCGTACACCGACCGGACGGCCGCGTCCGGGGCCGGGTCGCCCGCGCGGCTGGTGTGCCGCAGCACCGCGCGCCGTCCCCACGGACCCACGATCCCGGCCGCGCCGGACAGCTCCAGCAGCGCACCGGCGGCCATGAAGGCGGGCGTCAGGACGGACGAGAGCCGCACCCACGCGCGCGCGTCGTGCTCGTGGCTCGGGTCGACCAGCACCAGCGCCCGGACCAGGTCGGGACGGACGCGCGCCAGCGCCTCCGCGTGGAACGCCGCCATCGAGTGCGCGACGATCGTGACCGGACGTCCCGCGCCCCGGTCCGCGAGGGCCGCGACCAGGGCGACGTCCCGGCGCAGCGACGGCGGGTCCGCCGCGGCGGGGCTCGCGCCGAGGCCGGGGCGGTCGAACACGGTCACCCGGTAGGCGTCGCGGAGCAGCGCGGCGACGGGGTCCCAGTCGAACCACGCGCCGCCGAGCCCCGAGTCGAGCAGCAGCGGCGGCCCGTCCACCGGCCCGGAGCGGACGACATGGACCTGCTCCCGCCCCGCGTTCACGATCTCGCTCATCCCGAGCCCTCCCGGCGGACGCCCCCCGCCTCGGCCTCCGTCTCGGCGCGTGCGGCGCGCGTGCGGTCCGTGTGGAGGGCCCACGCGATCGTCAGCAGGCCGAGGCACAGGATGCCGATCTGGAAGCGCTGCACGATCCCGAGCCACTGCCCGTGGTACATCGCCGCGAGCGTGACGAGGGCGAACACCGACTCCGTCAGCGCGAGCAGCCAGCCCCAGCGGGCCAGCGGCGGCCACCACCCGTACCGGCGGGCGGCCAGCGACAGCAGCAGCAGCGCGGCGACCCCGAAGACGATCACGGCGCTGCTGGTGACCGAGTGGAACGCGTGCGAGAACGAGACGTGCGACGACCGTTCGCGCAGCGCGCACCACGTCTGCAGGCTCGGCGCGCAGTCGAGCGGGAAGACGGCGTCCCCGATGGCGCACAGCCCGAACAGCCCGAGGAACGACCAGCCGGCCGTCGCCAGCGGCCGCCGCCGCAGCCGCCGCAGCGCCCCGGCGACGATCGCGAGCGTCATCAGCCCGGTGAGCAGGTCGCCGCCGCCGTACACGTAGCGGAACGGCTGGTCGGCCGCCGACAGCTCGCTGACGTACCCGTTGACGGCGTCGAGCTGGGGGCTGAACGCGTGCTCCAGCAGGAACGACGCGTAGCAGACCGCCGCGGTGCAGGCCAGGACGACCATGTACCGGGGCGCCGCTCCCGGCCCGCCGCCGGCGCCGCCCGTGCCGCGCGCCCCGCGCGCACGCCGCCGTTCGGCGCCGCCGTCCCGCCGTTCCGCATCGCCCGCCGGGACGGTCGTGCCGACCGTTCGCCCGACGTCCGCCGAGTCCACCGCACACCCCCTTGCACCGCACGGGTCAGGCCAGTATTTCCGAACATCGGGAGTGGTGTGACCTGCGCCGCGTTTCGCGGGGGTCGCGCGGGCGTCCCGTACCGTGCACGTTGACGTCGCGTAGTCGTTTACAAGGGGCTTCCGGTCCACGATCATGGCCGGGTGATTTGTCGGGATCCTGACTGACCAGGCTTGCCCCGTACCGTGTATGGGGTATCAATTCGGCAGGAACCGCCCAAGGACTGTTCAATGGGGGAGACTTGCCGGCCCTGTGCTCACAGTCCGTGACGGCGCGCCCCTCCGGCGCGTCGTGCCCGCCGACAGCAAGGAGTACCAACGCGTGACACTGGTGAACGACGCGGCCCCCGCCATGCGATCCACCGGTCGCAAGTTCCGCGCCTTCACGGCGAAGCACCTCGACGAGCTGACCGCTCGCGCCGGGCTCTCGCCGGCACAGCGGCTCGCCACCCGGGCGGTCGCGACCGTCCTGCCGTTCCGGACGAACGCCTACGTCATCGACGAGCTGATCGACTGGACGGCGGCGCCCGACGACCCGATCTACCGGCTCGTCTTCCCGCAGGAGGACATGCTGCCGGCCGAGGACGTCGCGCACCTGTCGGACCTGCTCGCCCGGGAGGCGCCCAAGGCGGAGGTGGAGGCCGCCGCGCACGCGGTGCGGATGAGACTCAACCCGCACCCGGCAGGGCAGATGGAGCTCAACATCCCGAGCTTCGGCGACGGCAAGATCCCCGGGATGCAGCACAAGTACGACGAGACCGTCCTGTACTTCCCCAAGCAGGGGCAGACGTGTCACGCGTACTGCACGTACTGCTTCCGCTGGGCGCAGTTCGTCGGCGAGCCCGACCTGAAGATGGCCGGCGACGAGCCCGCGCAGCTGCGCGACTACCTGGTCGCGCACCCCGAGGTCACCAGCGTCCTGTTCACCGGCGGCGACGCCATGATCATGGGTGAGCCGGTCCTGCGCCGCTACATCGAGCCGCTGCTCGACCTGGAGCAGCTCGAGTCGATCCGCATCGGCACCAAGTCGCTCGCGTACTGGCCGCAGAAGTTCGTCACCGACCCGGACGCCGACGACATGCTGCGCCTGTTCGAGCAGGTCGTGGAGTCGGGCAAGAACCTCGCGTTCATGGCGCACTTCACGCACCCGCGCGAACTCGAGCCGCTCATGGTCACCGAGGCGTGCCGCCGCATCCGCGACACCGGCGCGGTCATCCGCACCCAGGCCCCGCTCATCCGCACGATCAACGACGACGCGCGGACCTGGGAGACGATGTGGCGCGTGCAGACGCGCATGGGGCTCGTCCCGTACTACATGTTCGTGGAGCGCGACACGGGTCCGGCGGACTACTTCGCGGTCCCGCTGGCCGACGCCTACGAGATCTTCCGGGACGCCTACAGCAACGTGTCCGGGCTCTCCCGCACCGTCCGGGGCCCGTCCATGTCCGCGACGCCGGGCAAGGTCTGCGTGGACGGCGTCCTGGACCTGTTCGGGGAGAAGGTGTTCCAGCTGCACTTCATCCAGGCGCGGAACTCCGACCTGGTCGGCAAGCCGTTCTTCGCCAAGTACGACCCGGAGGCGGTCTGGCTGGACGACCTCAAGCCGGCCTTCGCGGACCGCTTCCCGTTCCAGGAGTGATCCCGGCGTGGCGTGTTCGTCCCCGGAGCGACGCGGACGAACACGCCACGGTGCGTCGGTCCGGCGCGGTCAGGTTGGGCGCGGTCAGGTTCGGCGCGCGCGCGGAGCGGTGCGTCCCGGCGTGTACCCGTACTCCTTCGTGAACGCGGTGATGAACGCCGACGGGCTCGCGTACCCGACGAGCGGCGCGACCTGCGTCACCGGGGTGAAGCACAGCAGCACCCGCGCGGCGCGCAGCCGCAGCTTCGTGCGCCACTGCGTGTACGGCATGCCGAACTCGCGGACGAAGTCGCGCTGCAGCGTCTTCACGCTGACGCGCAGCCGCTCGGCCCACTCGTCCAGGCGCGTCGGGTCGGCGGGGTCGCGGGCGAGGGCCCGCGCGACGGTCAGCGCGACGCCCGTCCCGGACGGCCCCCGCCCGGGCGGGGCGCCGAGCCCGGCGGTGATGCGGCGGCGCGCGGCGAGCGCGGCCGTCTCGTCGCAGTCCCGGCGGGCGATCAGCTCGATCAGCCGCGCCGCCTCCCCGTCGATCGACACCGGCCCGGCGCGCAGCCCCGCCAGCGCCGGGGGCACCTCCCGCAGGCAGATGCGGTAGACCGTCTGCCGGTCGCCCGCCCGCACCTCGTGGCTGACCGCCCGCCGCACCCAGTACGCCTCGCGGGGCGCGGTGATGAACCCCTGGGACGTCGCGAGCGGTCCGTCCGGCGACCAGTACAGCTGGTGCAGGAAGTCCTGCCGGCTCTCCCCGAAACCGATCCCGCCGGACGAGCGGTACTTCAGCACGAGCACCCCGGCGGGGTCGCCGAGCCCGTACCCGTACTCCTCGCGGTCCTCCGGATCCCGACTCCAGACTGGCACGACCTCGTCCTCTCGCAGTCCTGGCGAGGCACCAGCATCTCGCGCCGCCGGTGCGGCGTCAGCGGATCTTTCCGCAGGATGGATGTCGGGTTGAGAAGACGACCACCGTGGGTTACCGGCGGTTTCACGGAAGCACGACGGCCCGGGGGCGCGGAGCCCCCGGGCCTGCGCGGACGGCGCGTCAGCCGCCGTACTCGGGTCAGCCGCCGTACTCGGGGACGATCACGGCGCGGGCCAGCGTGTGCGCGGTGATGTTGAAGCCCACGACGGCCGGGGAGGTGTCGGAGCCGAGGCCGAGGGACTCGACGTCCAGGGCGTGCACGGTGAAGACGTAGCGGTGCGGGTCGCCGGGCGGCGGGGCGGCGCCGCCGTACGCCTTCACGCCGTAGTCGTTGCGGGCGTGCACGCCGACCTTGGCGTCCTCGGTCCCGGCGCCGGTCTGCAGCTCGATGACCTCGGCCGGGATGTCGAACAGCGACCAGTGCCAGAACCCGCTGCCGGTGGGCGCGTCCGGGTCGAAGCACGTCACCGCGAAGCTCTTCGTCTCCGCGGGGAAGCCCGACCAGCGCAGGTGCGGGGACCTGTTCCCGCCGGAGAACCCCCAGTCGTCGAACACGTGCGCGTCCGCGAGCCGCCCGCCGTCGGCGACGTCGTCGCTGGTGACGGTGAACGACGGGACCTGCGGCAGGAACTCGTGCGGAAGCGGCGGCTTGGCGGCCATCGCGACCTCCTCGTGAGACGGATCTTCGTGTCGGTCCATCTCTATCAGCCGGGCGCCGCTCCGGTGCGCCGTCCGCCGCTCGCCCGCGTCCCTACTTGCCGGTGGCCTACGCGCCGGTGGCCTACTTGCCGGTGGCTTCGGTGTAGGCGCGGATGACCTCGTCCGGCGGGCCGTCCATGTGCATCTTGCCGTCGTCGATCCACAGGACCCGGTCGCAGGTCTCCCGCACCACGTCGAGCTGGTGCGCGACCAGGAACACCGCGCCGGCCTCCTTGCGGAGCTCCTCGATGCGGCGCTTGCTCTTGGCCCGGAACTTGCCGTCGCCGGTCGCGAGGGCCTCGTCGATCAGCAGCACGTCGTGCGTCTTGGCCGCGGCGATCGCGAACCGGAGGCGGGCGCCCATGCCGGACGAGTACGTCCGCATCGGGTACTGGATGAACCCCTCCTTGAGCCCGGCGAAGTTCACGATCTCCTGGTACTTCGCCTTGGTCTCGGCGGGGGACATGCCCATCGCGAGGCAGCCGAGGACGATGTTGCGCTCGCCGGTGAGGTCCTTCATCAGCGCGGCGTTGACGCCGAGCAGGGACGGCTGCCCGTCGGTGTAGACGCCGCCGCGGTGCGGCGGCAGCAGGCCCGCGATGGCCTTCAGCAGCGTCGACTTGCCGGAGCCGTTGGTGCCGATGATCCCGACGGCCTCGCCCCGGTAGGCGATGAACGACAGCCCCTTGATCGCGTGGACCTCGGTCATCGTCGGCCGGTTGCGGCGCCGGATCACGCGGGAGAACGCGCTCGCGGCGTTGCCCTTGCCGCCCGCGCCGAACACCCGGTAGACGATGTGCAGGTCGTCCACGACGACGATCGGCTCCCGGGTGGGGTCGATCGCGACCTCTGCGCGGACCTTGGTGTCAGCCACGGCCGTAACGCTCCTCGGCACGGTAGAAGAAGTAGAACCCGCCGATCAGCATGGCCACGCCCCAGCCGACGGCGTACAGCCACAGCTGGCCCATGGACGTCATGCCCAGGCTCGTCTCCACGTAGTTCCGGTACTCGCCGAGCAGCGCGTGCCTGGCCAGTTCGAGGAACACGTACGCGGGGTTCGCCTCCAGCACCTCGGTGAGCCAGGGGTGGTCCTTCAGCAGGCTGCTGCTGTTCATGAGCTGCGGCAGGCTGAAGATGACGCCGGAGGCGTACAGCCAGGTGCGCATGACGAACGGGAGCAGCTGCGTGATGTCGCGGTTGAACGCCCCGAGCCGCGCCATCACCATGCTGATGCCCACGTTGAACATCAGCTGGAGCATCAGGATCGGGATGAACAGCAGCATGTAGAGCGTGATCGGCTCACCGAACGCCAGGATGATCGCGAACAGGACGATCAGCGACAGCAGCAGCTGCTGCAGTTCGACCACCGCGATCGCCAGCGGCAGCGTCGCCCTGGGGAAGTGCAGCGCCCTGATCAGCGACAGGTTGTCGCCGACCGACTTGGACCCGGCGGTGACCGACCGCTGGGTGAAGCCGAACAGGAAGACGCCGGTCACCAGGAATGGGATGAAGTCGGGGATGCCGCGGCTGAGTTTCAGCAGCAGTCCGAAGATCAGGTAGTAGACGGCCGCGTTCAGCAGCGGCGTCAGCACCTGCCACACCTGGCCGAGGCGCGAGTCGCTGTACATCGAGATGTTCTTCGCCGAGGCGAAGGCCCAGATGAAATTGCGCCTGGCCCACACGTCTCGGATGTACTTGCGCAGCGGCGGGCGTGCCGCGCTCTGCCTCAGCCCATGCCGTGCGGCGTAGTCGGACAGCTTCTCGTTCACGTGAGGAGGCTCCGCGATCGTGCCGACCGACTCGCCACCCGGGGAACCGAGCCGTTCCGGGTGACTCATGCCGGGAAGCTTATTGCAGTCGATGTTGTCCGAGTGACGTTCGCCCGCATGTGACCCCCGATTTGAGATCTTCCCGGAATCATGTCGGCGCCTTGGGGGATACCCGGAGCATGCGCGTCAACCACTCGAGGGCTCCCTCCGGCCCGTCCGGAACCGCGCACACCGCGCCCCGGCGCGTGTCCGCGGCCGAGCATAGACCCCGCCGTCACCGCTGGCCGTGGGTGCTGCGCCGGCTGGGACGGATCGACCGCTGGGCGTTCGACCGCGTCGCCGCCGCGCACCTGCCCGGGCTGGAGTACGTGCTGCCGCGGCTGTCCCGGTCCGCCGACAACGGTGTGCTCTGGTTCACGACCGCCGGCGCGCTCGGCCTGACCGGACGGCCGGGGCTGCGGCGCGCGGCGCTGCGCGGGGCCATCGGGATCGCGGTGGCGAGCCCGGCGGTGAACATCATCGGCAAGCACGCGTTCCGCCGGAAGCGGCCCGTCGTGGACCTGGTGCCGCCGATCCGGATCCGCTGGAAGCTGCCGACGTCGCACGCGTTCCCGTCCGGGCACTCCGCGTCGGCCGCCGCGTTCGCGGCCGGGGTGGCGCTGGAGGCGCCCGCGGCCGTGGCCGCGCCCGTCGCGGCGACCGCCGCCGCCGTCGCGTTCGCCCGCGTCTACACCGGCGCCCACTACCCGGGCGACGTCCTCGCGGGCGTCGGGATCGGCGTGCTCGCCGCCGCGGCGACGCGCCTGGTGTGGCCGCCGCGGCCCCCGGCGGCCCGCATCGGCCCGGGAGGCGTCGAGGACGTGCACGTCGACGCCGAGGGGCGCGGGGTCGTCGCGGTCGTCAACACGGCGTCGGGCGCCGGGTCGTCCGGGGCCCTGCCGGCGCCGGGCGACGCGGCGGTCGGGCTGCTGGAGCGCGAGCTGCCCGCGGCGCGGATCGTCCGGCTCGGTGCGGACGACGACGTCGACAAGGCGTTCGGGGAGGCCGCGGCGCGCGCCGAGGTCCTCGCGGTCGTGGGCGGGGACGGGACGGTCAACGCGGCCGCGCGCGCGGCGCTCGCGCACGACGTCCCCCTGCTCGTCGTGCCCGGCGGCACGTTCGACCACTTCGCCCGCGCGTACGGGATCGAGACGCCCGCCGACGCGGTCGCCGCCTACCGCAACGGACGTCTGGGGCGGGTGGACGTCGGGTCCGTGCAGGGCCCGGAGGAGGAGCAGCCGTTCCTGAACACCGCGAGCTTCGGCGCCTACACCGAGATCGTGGACCGCCGCGCGCGGCTCGAACGGCGGATCGGCAAGTGGCCGGCGCTCGCGATCGCCGCCGTCCGCACCCTGCGGCACTCCCAGCCGGTCGAGCTGGACGTCGACGGGCACCGGCGGCGGGTCTGGCTCGCGTTCGTGGGGAACTGCGCCTACGGCTCGCCGGGCGCGGCCCCGTCGTGGCGGCGGCGGCTCGACGACGGCCTCCTGGACGTCCGCATGGTCGCGACGGGCCGCCGGGTGCCGCGCGCCCGCGCCGTCGCGGCCGTCCTGGCCGGTCACCTGCCCCTCATGCCGGGGTACCGGGCCTGGCGGACCGGCGGGCTGGAGCTGTGGTCGCCCGCGGGCGGGCTGCGGCTGGCCCGGGACGGCGAGGTGTCGACGGTGGCGGGGACCGTGCGGTTCGGCAAGCATCCGCGGGCGCTCGCGGTCTTCTGCCCCGCCTGACCGGACGGGGGAAGGTCCGAATGGTCCCGGGTGGCCCGGGTAGGGGACGGGGACGCCGCGAGAAGGAGGTACACGCGATGACGATGGGAATCGACCCGCGGGAGCTCCCCGACGACGATCTGTTCCGGGAGCTCGGGCACCTGTACGAGACCCGGTTCGAGACGCTCCGCCACGCGTCCGACCAGGCGTTCGAGGAGCACACCCGGCGGACGAACGAGCTGGAGGGCGAGTACCTGCGTCGCCGTCCGGCCCGGGAGGTCGACCCCAACCGTCTCCGCGAGGGCGCCCGCGCGCGCTGACCCCCCGCCGCCGCGCGCAGGTCAACTTGCACACCACCGTGCACGCCCCGCGCGTTCGTTTTCCGCAGAGACTTCTCGAATAGACGGTAAAGAACGCCGGTTCGTCCCCTTCACCTGAGGCAGGCTCCCGTCCCGGGGTCCCGACCGGGGATCCGCGGGGGGTGTGAGCTGTGGGACGGACCCGGCGCCGTCATTACCGCCGATACCGCGCGGACCAGCGGGCGCTGCGCGACCACGTGCGGCGCTGGTGGCCGTTCGTCGCCGGCGCGCTCGTCGCCAACGGCTTCCTGGTGGCGACGTACCTGTGGGCGCCGCGCGAGCCGGCCGCCGACGCGGTGCCCGCGCCCGATCCGGCCGCCGCGGGGCGGGCCGCCCCGGTGGAGCGGCCGATGAGCACCTTCACGACCCGGTTCGAGCGGGGCGAGCCGCGCGTCCGCAACATCGAGATCGCGGCCCGGCGGCTGGACGGCGCGGTCGTGCGGCCCGGCGCGACGTTCTCGTTCAACGACGTCGTGGGCCCCCGGACCAGCGACCGCGGCTACGTGCCCGCGCCCGTCATCATGGGCTCCCGCCTCGTGAACGACGTCGGCGGCGGCATCTGCCAGGTCAGCTCGACCCTCTACAACGCCGTCTTCCGCGCCGGGCTCGACATCCGGAAGGCGCGCGCGCACACCATGTGGATGCCCGAGTACCCGGATGGGCGCGAGGCCGCCGTCGCCTACCCCAATCTCGACTTCCGCTGGCGCAACGACACCGACAGCCCCGTCCGGATCGACGTCCAGTACACCGACTCGTCCCTGACGGTCAGCCTGTGGGGCGAGCGCCGGTACGAGGTCCGGTCGGAGACGTCCGAACGGTACGACTACACGCCCTACTGGACGACCGTCGGGCACGGCAGCCGGTGCGTCCCCACGACCGGCCGCAAGGGGTTCGAGATCGACGTGTGGCGCGTCCTGATGGAGGACGGCCGCAAGGTCAAGCGCGAGCGGTACCACACCGAGTACCAGCCGCAGCCGAAGGTCACCTGCGTCTGACGAGCGCCTCCGCCGCCGCCCGCGCGGTGGCCGCCGCGCCCGGATCGCCGGTCATCGCGGCCGACACGATCGCGCCGTCCACGAGCATCGCGAGCTGCGCGGCGAGTTCGTCGTCGTCGACCAGCCGGTGCAGGAACCGCCGCAGCCGCTCTTTGTGTGCGCGCGCGGCGGACGCCACGGGCGCGGACCCGTCGCCGAGTTCCCCGTAGGCGTTGATGAACGCGCACCCGTGGAAGTCGTCGCTCGCGAACCACTCGCCCAGCCAGTCGAACACCGCGCCGACCGAGCCGCCCCGGGCGGCGACGTAGCGCTCCAGGTCCCCGGTCCAGCGCAGGTCGCGCCGCTCCAGGTACGCCGTCACCAGCGCCTCCTTGGAGGGGAACGTGCCGTACAGCCGTTTGAGCGAGACGCCCGACACGGCGCGCACGTCGTCCATGCCGACCGCCTGGACGCCCCGGCGGTAGAACAGCGACTCCGCGGCGTCCAGCAGCCGGGTCTCGGCCTCCTGCCGCTCCATGCTCCTCCCTGTGTTGAGAACGCGCGTTCTCTAGGCTATCCGGAGAACGCCCGTTCTCCAGGAAGGAACCCGATGCGCCCACCGCCGCGGACCGCCGCCTGGTGGGCTGACGGGCTGAGGCGGTTTCTCCCGTGCCGTGTCGGGCGGGTGCGATATGTTCCAGACCTTCGTGATCACAGCTTGTGGAGGACGCCATGTACGGGTCGGGGACGCCGCCTCAGCCGCCGGGGCCTCCCGGCCCGCCCGGCGTCCCGCCCGGGCCGCCCGGAATGCCGGGCGGGCCGTACCCCGGGCCGCCCCCGCAGGCGCGCGCGAAGACCTCGCCGTGGGTGTTCGTGGTCGCGGGCGTGGCGGCGGTGCTCGTGGTGGGCAGCATCATCGGATCCGTCGTGCTGAACGCGGCGGCCGAGCCGGCCGAGCCGGACGGGCCGGTGAAGGCCGACGAGTGCGTCGGTGTCCGGTTCGACCTCCAGCAGGGCAAGAGCACGATGCAGCAGGTCCCGGTGGCCGAGCGGGTCAACTGCGAGGACCCGAAGGCGAAGGGCAAGGTCGTCGAGGTCGTCGGGCGGAGCCCCGGCGGGTTCGCGTCGTCGTCGCCCGACTGCCCGGACGGCGCCGACGGCGTCGCGGCCGTCCGCGCCGACCCGGACGACCCGCGGACGACGCAGGTCTGCGTGCGCAACGTCGACGGCCCCCACCCGGGCGACCCGGGCGCGGGCGGCGCGATGCTCACCGTGGGCGACTGCGTGAAGTCGTCCATCGCCTTCGGCAGCGAGACGCCCTGCACCGACAAGGAGTCGTACGCGAAGGTCGTCGCACGGGTGGCCACCGCGCAGGAGTGCCCGTCGACGGCGGTGGAGATCATGGAGCTCCGGTCGTTCGGCGGCGGCGACACGCCCCGCCCCGTCCTGTGCCTGGGCGGCGAGGGGCTGATCGTGTCCGTCGGCGAGTGCATCCAGGACCCGTCCTACGCGATCGGCGGGCTGAAGACGGCGTCCTGCGGCTCGAGCCAGGCCGTCGCCAAGGTCCTCGCCCGCACCCGGACCGAGCCGGAGTGCCCGAACGGGACGACCCATCACCTCGAGGCCGAGGACAAGGAGAAGACGCTGCGGCCGATCATGTGCGTGAAGAAGCTGCGGCCGACCCTCGACGAGCGGATCAGGGGGCTCGGCAGCTAGCCCGCGCCCGCCCTCGCACACGTCCTTTCACCTGCGGCTTCTCGGTTACCGAGGAGCCGCAGGTTCTTCTCATCCCTGGGACGGGAGCGCACAATGAGGAGTGAGTGACGGCACGGCGGGGCGGCGGATGTCCGCTCGCGCGAACGTCCCGGACCCCTCGCTCCCACGGTGAATCCCGGACGAGAGGGACGACCATGACCACGCGCATCGATCCGGGCCTGCGGACGGAGTTCGCGGGCGAGGTGCTCACTCCCCGCGACCCCGGCTACGACGCGGCCCGGACGATCTTCAACGCGATGATCGACCGGCGTCCGGCGGTCATCGCGCAGTGCGCCAACACCGACGACGTGGCGCGGGCGATCGGGTTCGCGCGCGAGCGCGGGCTGGAGGTGTCGGTCCGCGGCGGCGGGCACGGCGTCGCCGGGAACGCCCTGGTGGACGGCGGCCTGGTCGTCGATCTGCGGCTGCTGAACTCGGTGACCGTCGACCCGGAGGCGCGGACCGCCCGCGTCGGCGGCGGCGCCGTCATGGCCGACCTCGACGGCGCGACGGCCGAATACGGGCTGGCGACCGTGGGCGGGCGCGTGTCCACGACGGGCGTGGGCGGGCTCGTGCTCGGCGGCGGGTCCGGCTGGCTGGAGCGCAAGTACGGGCTGACCTGCGACAATCTGGTCTCGGCGGAGCTGGTGACGGCGGACGGCTCGCACGTGCGGGCGAGCGAGGAGGAGAACCCGGAGCTGTTCTGGGCGCTGCACGGCGGCGGCGGGAACTTCGGCGCGGTCACCTCGTTCACGCTGCGGCTGCACCCGCTGACCACGCTGGGGCTCGCGCTGCTGCTGTGGCCGCCGGAGGCGGGCCCGGACGTCGTGCCGGCCTTCCGCGACTTCATGGAGGCGGCGCCGGACGAGGTCGGCGGCGGCTCCCAGTACATGCTCGCCCCGGCCGCGGACTTCGTCCCGGACGACCTGGCCGGGCGGCTCGCGCTCGGCATCGTCATCACCTGCCTGGCGACCGAGCCGGAGGCGCGGGCCATGGTCGAGCCGATGACGCGGCTCGGGCCCGCGGGCGGGATCGTCGCGGAGATGCCGTACACGGCGGTCCAGTGCATGGACGACGACGAGGCGGGGCTGCGCAACCACTGGACCGCGCAGCACGTCCGCGAGCTGCCGGACGAGGCGGTGGCCCGGTACTGCGCGCTCGCCGGCGACATGATCGTCCCGTCCTCGTCCCGGCACACGCTGCTGCCGCTGGGCGGCGCCGTCGCGCGGGGCCCGGCGGAGTACCCGGTCCCGTGGCGGCGCGACCCGTGGGTCGTCCACCCGCTGGCCCTGTGGGACGACCCCGCCGACGACGCCCGCGCCAAGGCGTGGGTCCGGGACGTGCGCGCGTCCATGAAGCGGTGGTCGACGGGCTCGCTCTACCTGAACTTCATCGGGGACGAGGGCGCCGAGCGCGTCCGCGAGGGCTGGGGCGACGCGAACATGCGGCGCCTCGCGGACGTGAAGCGGCGCTACGACCCCGACAACGTGTTCCGGCACAACCAGAACATCGCTCCGGCGGCCTGACCCGCGAGCCGGACCGCACGAGTTCGACCGCACGAAGGGGGACGAGCATGACCACCCGCATGGAAGCCGACCTGCGCACCGGGTTCGCGGGCCGGGTGATCCTGCCGGACGATCCCGGCTACGACGAGGCCCGGACGATCTTCAACGCGATGATCGACCGGCGTCCGGCGGTCATCGCGCAGTGCGCCAACACCGACGACGTGGCGCGGGCGATCGGGTTCGCGCGGGAGCGCGGGCTGGAGGTGTCGGTCCGCGGCGGCGGGCACGGCGTCGCGGGCAAGGCGCTGGCGGACGGCGGCCTGGTCGTGGACCTGCGGCTGCTGAACTCGGTGACGGTCGATCCGGAGGCGCGGACGGCCCGCGTCGGCGGCGGCGCGACGATGGCCGACCTCGACCGGGCCGCCGCGGAGTACAGCCTCGCCACCACCGGCGGGCGCGTGTCCACGACCGGTGTCGGCGGGTTCGTCCTCGGCGGGGGCTCGGGCTGGCTGGAGCGCAAGTTCGGGCTGGCCTGCGACAACCTGATGTCGGTGGAGCTGGTGACGGCGGACGGCTCGCACGTGCGGGCGGGCGAGGAGGAGAACCCGGAGCTGTTCTGGGCGCTGCACGGCGGCGGCGGGAACTTCGGCGTCGCCACCTCGTTCACGCTGCGGCTCCACCCGCTCCCGGCCGTCTCCATCGCGCTGCTGATGTGGCCGGCCGAGGCGGGCCCGGAGATCCTGACCGCCTACCGGGACTTCATCGACTCCGCCCCGGACGAGGTGGGCGGCGGAGCCCTGTTCGTGACCGCGCCGCCGGAGGAGTTCGTCCCGGACGACCTGGTCGGGCGCCGCGCGTTCGCGTTCCTGCTGACGTACACGGGCACGGGGTCGAGGGCCAACGGGGTGATCGGGCCGATGACGCGGCTGGGGCACGCGGGCGGCCTCCAGATGGAGATGCCGTACGCGGACCTCCAGTGCATGCTCGACGACCCGCCCGGCTACCGGAACCACTGGTCGGCGGAGCATCTCCGCGCGTTCCCGGACGACGCCGTGGCGCGCTTCTGCGCGATGTCCGAGGACATGGTGATCCCGTCGCCGTCGCAGCAGGTCCTCTTCCCGGAGGGCGGCGCGGTCGCCAGGGGACCGGAGTACCCGATCCCCTGGCGGCACGACCCCTGGGTCGTGCACCCGTTCGGCCTGTGGGAGGACCCGGCGGACGACGCGCGCGCCGTCGCGTGGGCGCACGGCCTGCGCGACGCCATGCGCCCGTGGTCCACCGGGGCCGTCTACCTGAACTTCATCGGGGACGAGGGGACCGACCGCGTCCGGGAGGGGCTGGGGGAAGACAACCTCCGGCGGCTCTCGGAAGTGAAGCGCCGGTACGACCCCGACAACGTCTTCCACAACAACCAGAACATCCGGCCCGCGCTCACGGCGTGACCGTCACGGTGTGGGTGGGGCTGTTCGGGTCCGCCCACACCGACAGGACGTTCCGTTCCGCGTCCCACCGGTGCTTCCAGGTGCCGGCGGGGTCGGTGGACGTCACCTCGGGGGAGTCGGCCGGGAACCAGATCTCCGTCGGCCCGGACGTGCCGCTGCGCGCGCGCCACCCGACCTTGAGCGACGTCCCGTCGTAGGAGATCTCGGTCGGGGTGCCGGCGACGGCGCGCGGGTAGGGCCGCGCGAGGAGTTCGGCGAACAGCGTCGGCTCGCCGTCGCCGTCGACCACGCCGCCCCCGCCCGGGTCGTTGGACCAGTACGCCCAGCCGATGCCCAGGTCGTCCGCCATCCGCAGCCACTCCCCGGTGAACCGGTCGGCGCCCGGCGCGCTCGCGGGCATGCCGCCGACCTCGCCGAGCCACATCGGCATGCCGAGCCGCCGCGCGGCGGCCGGCATGTTGCGCTTCCAGAGGAAGAACTGCGCCTTGACCAGGAGTTCGGTGAACCCGTCGTAGGAGCCGCCGATGTCCACGCCGCCGGGGTAGAAGTGCGGGGCGAAGACCAGGCGGGGCTCGCCGGGACGCGGGTCCCGGATCGTCCCGAGGGACGTCTCGGCGCCCTCGTTCGGGCCGAGGGCCTGCGGCTCGACGAAGATCCAGCCGTCCCGGTCGACCTCGCGGATCGCGTCCACGATCCCCTGGTAGAACGGCGTGAGGACGGGCCCCTCGAAGAAGCCGAACTGGCGGGTGCCGCCGAACGGCTCGTTGTAGAGGTCGTAGCCCAGGACGGCCGGGTCGCCGGCGAAGCGCCCGGCCACGTGCCGCCACATGGCCGTGAACCGCTGCTTGAGTTCCGGGTGCTCGCCCGTGTTGTTCCAGAAGTGGTCGTAGGCGCGGATGACCGCGGGCTGCACGTACGTCAGGACCCAGGGCGTCTGCGGGGTGCAGGGCAGGCCGTCGGTGTGGGTGGCCCAGGCGGGCGCGCCGTTCCCGGACCCCTCGCACGCGGCCGGGCCGTAGATGTCCTGGTGCATGTCCAGGATCACGTGCATGCCCTGCTCGCGGTACCACGCGACGCGTTCGGCGACGTCGTCCAGATACGCGTCGTCGTACCGTCCGGGTTCGGGCTCGATGTTCTTCCACTGGATCAGGTACCGGACGGAGTTCGTGCCCAGCTCGCGGGCCTCGCGCACGACGTCCTCGCGGTCGATCCAGGGCAGGCCGCTCGGGCCCTTCGCGCTGCTCGCGGTGTTGAGCCCGTGCAGGACGAGCGTCCGGCCCCGGTCGTCGACGATCGTGCGCAGCGGCTCGGGCGCCGCGTGCGCGGGCCGCGCGGGGAGGGCGGCGGCGGCCCCGGCGGCGAGCGCCCCCGCCAGGACGGTCGTCAGGGTGATCCGGCCGAGAGCGTGTCGGGCGCGCATGCCACCTCCTGAACATGAAATTTGTTCGGATATTAGGAGGTGCGCCGGTGCGGTGGAAGTGGGAGAAGCGCACGAAGGGCCGCGCGCGAAATGGGCAGGATGTGCCGAACGGCGCGCGGCGGCCCAGCTCGGCGGCGTCCGGACATCAGCCCTGGTGCGGCGGGTGCGGCGGGTGCGGCGCCCCCGCCGGCGGGTACGGCTGCTGCGCACCGGGCGGGTACGGCGCCCCGGGTTGCGGATACGGCTGCGGGTACGCCGCCCCGGGCTGCGGGTACGGCGCTCCGGGCGGGGCGGCCAGGTAGCCCTCGTACGGGCCCGCGCCGTAGTTCGGCGGCGGCAGGAACGCCGGGCGGCCCGGCTGCGGCGCGCCGAACGGCGGCGGCGCGGGCGGCCCCTGCGGGCCGGCGCCCGGCCCCGGCGGCGGCCCCGCCATCGCCATCACGGCCGCCGGACGCCCGGCCGGCTCCGGGACGGGCAGCCCCAGCCGGCGCAGGCGGCGGGCGCGGCGCTCGGCCAGCCGCCACTGCTCGCGGTGCCGCCGCTCCGCCAGGACGGCCGACAGCATGATCTCCGGACGGACGCCCGCCGGCGGGGGCGGGCTGACGACCGCCGCGACCTCGCCCGCGATCCGGTCGCCGAGCGAGTCGCGGACGTCCGTCCGCAGCTCCCAGAAGCGCGACAGGTACTGCCGCGCCGTCATCGCCAGCTCGTCGGACAGCATCGACAGCTCCAGCGTGCGCGCCCACGGGATCAGGTGCGCGGGCATGATCGCGACCGGCCGGTACAGGCCGGACCCGGAGCGCTCCTGGATGACGACCGTGCCCGCGAACATGTCGCCGAGCCGCTTGCCCCGCCGGTTGCACAGCGAGGCGATGAGCGCCGGGGAGCCGAAGAACATCCGGAACTCGACGAACCCCGCGAGGGCCCGGACGAGCGCCTGGCGGAACCGGATCGGGCCGCCGTCGTCGCCGACGACCCGCAGCCGCAGCGCCATCTTGCCGAGCGTGCGCCCGCGCGTCAGCGTCTCCATCGCGCACGGGTAGCCGACGAACACGAGCACGGTGCACAGCAGGGTCAGCCCGACGATCCACGCCTCGTCCGTCGCGATCATCGAGACCATGCCGATGAGGATGAAGACGCCGTAGAGGATCGCGGCCTGGAACACCAGGTCGATCAGCAGGGCGCAGCCGCGGCTGGCCAGCCGCGCCACCCGGATGTCGAGCGCGACGGCCTCGCCGGTGACGAGTTGGCCCATGTGCCGATCCTCCAATGCAGGGGGTCTGGTCTATTTTGCCGGTTCGGCGGGGAGACGCGTTACTCTCCCCGGGTGGACGTCGACGCCTATGTGGCCGCGCACAACCCCGACTGGAACCGCCTCGAGCAGCTCATCAACCGCGGGCGGAAGCTGACCGGTGCGGAGGCGGACGAGCTCGTCGAGCTCTACCAGCGCACGGCGACGCACCTGTCGGTCGTCCGGTCCAGCTCGCCCGACCCGGAACTGGTGGGACGGCTGTCGTCGCTCGTCGCGCGGGGCAGGGCGGCCGTGGCGGGCGCCCAGGCGCCCATGTGGCGGGACGTCTCGCGGTTCGCGACCGTGACGTTCCCGGCGGTCGCCTACCGGCTGCGGTGGTGGTGGCTGGGCAACGCGGTGCTGGGCAACCTGCTCGCCCTCGCCCTCGCGATCTGGGTGGTGCAGAACCCCGAGGTGCAGGCGTCCGTGGGGGCGCCCGAGGAGATCCGCCGGCTCGTCGAAGAGGACTTCGCGAACTACTACACCGAGCATTCCGCGGGCTCCTTCGCGTTCCAGGTGTGGATCAACAACGCCTGGGTGTCCGCGGTGGCGATCATCTTCGGGATCCTGCTCGGGATACCGACCGTGTACGTCCTGCTGCTGAACCAGGCGAACCTGGGGCTCACGGCCGGGCTGATGTTCGCCCACGGCAAGGGCGACATCTTCTTCGGGCTGATCCTGCCGCACGGCCTGCTCGAACTGACCGCCGTGTACCTGGCGGTCGCGGGCGGCCTGAAACTGGGCTGGACGATCATCGACCCGGGGCGGCGCACCCGCGGCCAGGCCCTCGCCGAGGAGGGCCGGGCGGCCGTGAGCATCGCCATCGGGCTCGTCGCGGTCCTCTTCGTCTCGGGGCTGATCGAGGGGTTCGTCACCGGCTGGGTGCACGTCACGTGGCTCCGGGTCGGTATCGGCGTGGTCGCCGAGCTGGCGTTCCTCACGTACGTGCTCGTCCTCGGCCGCCGGGCGACCCGGAAGGGCGAGACGGGCGACGCCGAGCTGCGGCCCGACCTCGCACCCGTCGCGGGCTGACCCGCGGCGGTCCGGGCGGCGGGCTGAGACGTCCGCAGAGCCGCGGACCCGCCCCCGCCCGCACTCGCCGCCGCGCCGGGGCCGCACGATCCCGCGGGGCCGTCTCAGAGCCGTCCGGCGGCCTTGAGGGCCAGGTAGGCGTCGGCGAGCGCCGGCGCGATCGCCTCGGGCGGCGCGTCCACGACCTCCACGCCGTGCCCGCGCAGTTCCGCGGTGAGCCGGCGGCGTTCCGCGCGCGCCCGCTCCGCGGCGGCCGCGTCGTACACCGCGGCCAGGTCGCCGCGCCCCGCGGCCATCTCCCCGATCCGCGGGTCCGACACCGCCGCGACCATGACCAGGTGCCGGGCGGTGAGCTGCGGCAGCAGCGGCAGCAGGCCCTCCTCGATCGCCGCCGTGTTCAGCTCGGTGAGCAGCACCACCAGGCACCGCTGCCGCACCCGCGCCAGCAGCGTCGACGTCATCCCGGCGGCGTCCAGCTCGATCAGCTCGGGCTCCAGCGGCGCCAGCGCGTGCACCATCGCGGGCAGCAGGTCCGTCCGGGACGCCCCCTCCACCCGGGTGCGGACCCGCCGGTCGTAGGCCAGCAGGTCGACGCGGTCGCCCGCCCGGGACGCCAGCGCGCCCAGCAGCAGCGCCGCGTCCATCGAGCAGTCCAGCCGCGGGATGTCGCCGACGCGCCCCGCCGACGTCCGTCCCGTGTCCAGCACCAGGTAGATGCGGCGGTCCCGCTCCGGCCGCCACGTCCGGACGACCACGTCGGCGCGGCGCGCGGTGGCCCGCCAGTCGATCGAGCGGACGTCGTCGCCGTCCACGTACTCGCGCAGCGAGTCGAACTCGGTGCCCTGCCCCCGGATCTGCGCCACGTGCGCGCCGGTCAGCTCCCGCAGCCGCGCCAGCTTCGCGGGCAGGTGGCGGCGCGACGGGAACGCGGGCAGCGCCCGCACCGTCCACGGCGCCCGCCGCGACAGCTGCCGCGCGGCCAGCCCCAGCGGCCCCACCGACCGCACCACGACCGTCACGGCCTCCCGGTCGCCGCGCCGCGTCGGCGTCAGCGTGAGCTCCACGCGGCGCCGCTCGCCCGCCGGGACGTCCACGTCGGCGGTGCGCGGCGTCGCCCCGGCGCTCGGCGGCCACACGTCCCGCAGCCGCGCCTTCAGCCGCCGCTTCCCGAGGTTCTCCACCGTCAGCGTCACCCGCGCCGACTCGCCCAGCCGCACCCGCGTGTCGCCCGACCGGTGGAACCGCAGCGCCCGCACGTTCCCCGCCAGCGCCAGGTCGGCGACCACGCCGAGCAGCAGGACGCCCCACAGCGCGAACAGCGTCCACCAGCTCGGCAGCAGGATCGGGACGAGCGCGCCGAGCAGCGCCAGCAGCCCCAGCCGTCCGGTCAGCGCCATCAGCGCGGCGCGGGGACGTGGGCGAGGATGCCCTCCAGCACGCCGTCCGTGGTCGCGCCCTCCAGCTCCGCCTCCGGGCGCAGCGCCACGCGGTGCCGCAGCGTCGGGCGGGCGAGCGCCTTCACGTCGTCCGGCGTCACGTAGTCGCGGCCCGACAGCCACGCCCACGCCCGGGACGTCGCCAGCAGCGCCGTCGCGCCGCGCGGCGACACCCCGAGCTGCAGGGACGGGGACTGGCGGGTGGCGCGGCACAGGTCCACCACGTACGCGGCGACCTTGGGGTCGAGGTGGACGGCCCGCGTCGCGGCGCGCCCCGCGGCCAGTTCGTCCGCCCCCGCCACCGGCCTGACCTCCGACAGGTCGCGCGGGTCGAACCCGGACGCGTGCCGCTGCAGCATCGCGATCTCCTCGTCCCGCGTGGGGACGGGCACGGTCAGCTTCACGAGGAACCGGTCGAGCTGGGCCTCGGGCAGGGGGTACGTGCCCTCGTACTCGATCGGGTTCTGCGTCGCGCAAACGACGAACGGGTCGGGCAGGGGGCGCGCGGTGCCCTCCACCGAGACCTGCCGTTCCTCCATGGCCTCCAGGAGGGACGCCTGGGTCTTGGGCGGGGTCCGGTTGATCTCGTCGGCGAGCAGGAGGTTCGTGAAGACCGGCCCTTGGCGGAACTCGAACTCCGCGGTCCGGTTGTCGTAGATCAGCGAGCCCGTCACGTCGCCCGGCATCAGGTCCGGGGTGAACTGCACGCGCTTGAAGTCCAGGTCGAGCGCCCGCGACAGGGTCTTGATGAGCAGCGTCTTCGCCGTTCCGGGGACGCCCTCCAGCAGCACGTGCCCCCGGCACAGCAGCGCGATCACCAGGCCCGTCACCACGGCGTCCTGCCCGACGACGGTCTTGGCGACCTCGCCGCGCAGCGCCGCGAGCGCGGCCCGCGCCGTCTCGGCCCGCCGCAGCGTCTCGTCGGAGAGCGCGGCGCCCGGCGGCGTGTCGGCCACCGTCCCCGGCTCGGCGCCCGGCCCGTACGCGGACCCCTCGCCGGGGCCCTCGCCCTTTCCGAGCTCAACAGGGTGGTTCACGACTGGCGTACCTGCCTTTCCAGGTCGTCGAGGACGTCGGTGAGGGCCAGCAGCCCGGCGTCGTCCACGGGTTCAGGACCGTACAGGGCACCGCCCACGACCGCTTCCTCGTACGAGGTGCGCTGCGCGACGGCCGAGACGATCTGCTGCGCGGCGGCCGGGTCCTGCGCGGCCGAACGCGGCAGCCCCAGCAGCGGGACGATCCGTTCGCGGGCGCCCGCTTGCAGCGCGTCCGCCGCCCGGTCGCGGGCGCGGCTCGCGCGGTACAGGCGGGCCCGGCCCTCGACCGTCTCGGCGGACCGGACCACGACCGGCAGCGCCTCCGCCACGACCGGGCCGAGCCGCCTCGCCCGCCACAGCGCGACCAGCAGCACCGCGACGATCAGTTCCAGGAAGAACAGCTTCACCCCGAACGGGACCAGATCGGTCAGCGACCGGCCGCCCGCCGCCGTGCCGGGCTCGGGAAGGTCCGGCATCAGCCACACGGTGTGGTCGCCGGGCCCCGCCAGGTTCATGCCGAGCGCCGCGTTGCCGGCGTCCTCGAGGCTCTCGTTGACGAACGGGGCCGTCGAGCCGACGACGGTGACCGTCCGGCCCGGCCCCTGCACCTGCACCAGGCGGGCGCCGTCCCGCTCCGCGTAGCAGGACACCGCGCCGCCTCCGACCGCCTCGTAGATGATCGACTCCCCGAACGCGACCGGGCCCGCCAGGCCCGCGGCGCCGAGCGCGCAGCCGGGGGCGTCCACGCCGGAGAACACGCTCGCCGCCGCCTCGACGCCGGGCGCCAGCTCGTCCAGCGCGTACGGCGACGGCTGGACGAGCACGAGGTTCGCCGGGGACGTCCGCAGGCCCGCCAGGTCGCGGTCGGTGAGCCGCTCGGAGTGCGCCACGACCACCGTCGTGCCGGGGCCGGAAGCGGCCAGCGCCCCGGGCGTGTCGCGCGCGACGTCCACCCGCGTGCCGTTCTGCTCCAGCAGCGCCGCGAGCGCGCGGCCGCCCTCCGGCCGCGGCGACGCCGGATCGAGCGTCGCCGCCGACGTCGACGGCCGCAGCGCGGCCAGGATCACCGCGATCACCGCCATCGCCAGGAGCGCCGCCAGGACCCCGCGGGACGCGCGCCAGCGGCGTCCCGCGACCTGCCGCGCGGACGGCTCGGCGGCCCCCGCGCCCGCGCCCGTCCCGGCGGGCGGTGCCTGCGTCACCATCGCGGCCCTCCGTCCTCGTCGGCCTGCCCGGCCGGGACCAGGTCGTCGGGCTCCAGCGGCGCCGGGCGCGTCGCGCGCAACCGGTCGTCCAGGTCCCTGACCCGCGCGTACCCGTCGGCGGTGCCGGGACGGTCGCCGTACCAGACGTCGTCGAAGATCCGCACGGCGGCGCGCAGCGCGTCCGCCAGCTCGGGCACCGCCGCGCCCGCCTCGGCCGCCAGCTCGTCGGCGGTGCGGCCCGGCCGCGGCCCGAGGACGGCCCGTTCCTCCAGGTCGCGCGCCACCGCCCGGAGCCGTTCGCGGATCGCCTCGGCCCACTGCCCGGCCGCCGCGTGCCGCTCGGCCGCGTCCCGGTGGTCGAGCGCCGTCGTGGGCCGCGCGTCGTCCAGCAGGCCCCCGCGGCGCGAGCGCGGGTTGCCGCGCCCCCACATCAGCCACGCGACCAGCGCGATCACGATCGCCAGCACCAGCACGATCACCACGATCGTCAGCAGCTGGTTGCCGCCGCCGGTCGCCTGACCGCCGCCCGGCGACTGGTTGAGCAGCTCGCGCAGCCAGTCCAGGAAGTCGTTCCACCACCGTTCCAGGAACGACGGCTCCTCCCGCCGGTAGACCTGCTTGTCCAGCTCGCGGCGGGCCATCTCCCGGGCCTGCTCGCGATCGACCGGATCGAGCAGCAAGGAACCGAGCATCAGACCGCAGCCCCCGTTCCGTCAGTGGGACGCCACAGAGCGATGAAGCGTTCTCGCTCGCTGTCCTCCGCGTCGACGTCCTCCGCGCCCTGGACGCCGTTCGAGGGGCCCTGCGACGGGCCGCCGGACGACGTCCGCTGCAGGCGCACCTCCAGGTCGAACCCCTCGCGGCGCATCCGCTGGTCCATGTAGAGCATCGCGATGACGCCCGCGTCGAACGGCAAAACGACCGACCAGGCCACGATCCGTCCCGCCGTGTCGATGGCCAGGGCCGCCACGGCGTCGCTGCCGTCCCCGAAGAACATCATCTGGACGACCAGGAACGGGATCCGCAGGGCGAACAGCCCCATGAACACGGTCACCAGCAGCGTCAGCATGAGCGCACCGCACAGCCGCCACCAGCGGCCCTTGGTGAGGGCCCGCGCGCGCTGGAGCGCACCCCCCACGGTGCGCCGCTCCAGAACGACCGCCGGAACCGCCTGCACGAGCAGCACGTACAGCCACACCATCAGGCCGGAACCCACGGAGAAGCCCAGGACCGCGGCGGCCGCGACGACCGCCGGATGCGCCCCCACCGCCGCCAGCAGGACGAACGGGACGACCGGCAGCGCGAACGCGAGCAGCGCCGCGCCCATCACGATCGCCGCCGTCCCCGCCAGCCGTCCCAGCACCGGACGGGCGTCGCGCATCGCCCGCCGCGGCGGGACCGGCACCCCCAGCAGCTCCCGGCCCAGCAGCGGCGCCAGCAGGCCCGCCAGCAGCAGGATCCCGAACCCCGACAGCACCAGCAGCAGCCCGTTCAGCGTCGCCTGCGCCCCGAACGAGCTCAGCAGCACGTCCGGCGTCACCTCGGCGCGGGCCTCGTCCCCGACGAAGAAGTACGCGGCGACCGACCCCGTCACCTGGATCACCGACGCCACCGCCGCCGACATCCCCAGCACCGCGCGGGGGCGGCGCCGGATCCCGGCGATCACGCCGTCCAGCAGCTCCGAGATCGACATGGGGCGGAACGGGACGGCCTCCTCCACGGCGACGTCCCGGCCGTCCGGTCCCGGCATGGCGGCTCCCTGCGATCTCTGCGGCGTTCCCCGGCGATCTTCCCGATCCGTCCCGCGATCCCTGCGGCGGTCGGCGTCCGGCGCGTGCGGGACGGGAACCCCGCGCCGGCCGGGTGCGTCCACCGCGTGCGTCCGGTCAGGTCATCCTGTCATGGCCGCAATGCCGGGTTCACCGTGATCGCCCGTCCCGCACGGCGATCCGCCCCGCGACACGCCGAGCCGGGTGAGGGAAACCGCCGCCTCCGGCCGTCCCCGCCCCGGTTTCGGGGTCTCCCTTGACAAACCCGGCACTGTATAAAGAGCGCATAAGGCGGTGCCCCGCCGCGACGAGGGGGCGGCGCCGTGCGCCGGACGCGCGGCCACCCGGCTCGGGGGAGTCATGTACGAGGCAAACGCAGGTAACCTGGCACGCCAAGGCATATCTCTCCGCGGCTAGGTGGGAAACCGGAGCGTCGCACCACTCCACCGAACCCCGACTATGCGATGAGGGCCATGAGAGGACGTGTACTGGTCGTCGACGACGACCTCGCGCTCGCCGAGATGCTCGGCATCGTGCTGAGAGGCGAAGGCTTCGAGCCCTCGTTCGTGCACGACGGCGACAAGGCGCTCGAGGCGTTCCGGGAGACCCGCCCCGACCTCGTGCTGCTGGACCTGATGCTGCCCGGAGCCGACGGCATCGACGTCTGCCGCCAGATCCGCGCCGAGTCGGGCGTCCCGATCGTCATGCTGACCGCCAAGAGCGACACCGTCGACGTCGTCCTCGGGCTCGAGTCGGGCGCCGACGACTACATCGTCAAGCCGTTCAAGCCGAAGGAGCTGGTCGCGCGCGTGCGCGCGCGCCTGCGGCGCACCGACGAGCCCGCACCCGAGACCCTGCAGATCGGCGACATCACCATCGACGTCGCCGGGCACTCCGTCAAGCGCGCCGACCAGCACATCCCCCTCACCCCGCTCGAGTTCGACCTCCTCGTCGCCCTGGCCCGCAAGCCGCGCCAGGTCTTCACCCGCGAGGTCCTCCTCGAGCAGGTCTGGGGCTACCGGCACGCCGCCGACACCCGCCTGGTCAACGTGCACGTCCAGCGACTCCGCGCCAAGATCGAGAAGGATCCCGAGCGCCCCGAGATCGTGGTGACCGTGCGCGGCGTCGGCTACAAAGCGGGCCCCGCCTGAAGCACCGCCGGTTCCACCCCCCGCCGGCCCGATCCCTCCGGTGACACGACGATGACCCTTCGTTCGTCCGGCCCCCCGTCCGGCCCGCGGACCGGCACCGCGCGACGCCCCGCGGACTCCTCATGAACGTCTCGGTGAGGAGCGCGGGGCGGTTCGCGCGGCGGATCCTGGGCGCCCTCCGGCGGCTCCTGCGCGGCGCCGCCCGGCAGGCCTTCGCCCGCTGGCGCCGCTCCATCCAGGTGCGGATCGTCACCTCGACCCTGTTCATCTCCGGCATCGTCGTGGTGATCCTCGGCGCGTTCCTCATGCAGCAGGTGTCGTCCGCGCTGATGGACAGCAAGGTCACGGCCGCCCGCCTCCAGCTCGACGAGGGCCTCGCCCAGGTCCAGCGCGACCTCGGCAACTCCTCCGACAGCGGCAGCAGGCTGAACGCCACCATCGACCGGCTGCGGTCCAGCAGCGGCCCGTCCGGCCTGTACGAGGTGTACATCCGCGACACGAACGAGCAGTACTTCGACGGGTACGCCACCAACGAGCTCCGCGAGGCGAGCGTCCCGAACCGCCTCCGCGAGGAGATCGCGAACGCCCCCGCGGGCACCCGCGCCTACACGTACGGCGAACTGTCGTACATCGGCGACCGTCCGTCCGAACGCGGCCTCATCGTCGGCGGACGCACCGGCCAGTTCGAGCTGTACTACCTGTTCTCGCTCGAACAGGAACAGGAGACCCTCACCACCGTCGAACGCTCCCTCGTGGGCGTGGGCATCGTCCTCGTCCTCCTCCTCGCCGCGATCGCCTCCCTGGTCACGCGGCAGGTGGTCATCCCCGTCCGGCTCGCCGCCCAGGGCGCGCAGCGCCTCGCCGCCGGCCGGCTCGAGGAGCGCATGCGCGTCCGCGGCGAGGACGACCTCGCCCGGCTCGGCCGCTCGTTCAACGAGATGGCCGAGAACCTGCAGGAGAAGATCCGCGAACTCGAGGACCTCTCGCAGGTCCAGCGCCAGTTCGTCTCCGACGTCTCGCACGAGCTGCGCACCCCGCTCACCACCATCCGCATCGCCGCCGACATGCTCTACGAGAACCGCGACACCTTCGGCGACGCGGCCGTCGGCCGCTCCGCCGAACTGCTGCAGAGCCAGCTCGAACGGTTCGAGGCGCTCCTCGCCGACCTCCTCGAGATCAGCCGGCACGACGCCGGCGCCGCGACCCTCGACGCCGAGTCGCTCGACATGCGCGACCTCGTGCTCCGCACCGTCGGCGACATCCAGGGCCTCGCCGAGCGCAAGGGCAGCAAGGTCGTCCTCCAGCTCCCCGGCGAACCCTGCATGGCCGAGGTGGACCGCCGCCGCGTCGAGCGCATCCTGCGGAACCTGCTGGTCAACGCCGTCGAGCACGGCGAGGGCGAGGACATCGTCGTGTCCGCCGCCGCCGACCGCGACGCCGTCGCCGTCGCCGTCCGCGACCACGGCGTCGGCCTCAAACCGGGGGAGGGGCAGATGGTCTTCGACCGCTTCTGGCGCGCCGACCCCGCCCGCGCCCGCACCACCGGCGGCACCGGCCTCGGCCTGTCCATCTCCCGCGAGGACGCCCAGCTCCACGGCGGCTGGCTCCAGGCCTGGGGCGAACCCGGCCAGGGCTCCCAGTTCCGCCTGTCCCTGCCCCGCGTCGCCGGGGCCGAACTCCGCGGCTCCCCGCTCCCGCTCGTCCCGCCCGGCGCGGGCGACGCCCGACCCGTCTTCGCGGAACTGGAGGTCGAATGAACCGCGGCCTCGGCCTCGCCTTCCTGTGCGCCGCCGTCCTCCTCGGCGGCACCGGCTGCGCCGGCGTCCCCAGCGGCGGCCAGGTCGTCACCGGTCAGCCCGCCGAACGCGCCGAGCGCGTCGACGACCCGTACGTCCGGCTCATCCCCGTCGGCCCCGACCCCGAATGGGGCCCCGCCGAGATCGTCTCCGGCTTCCTCGCCGCGTCCGCGAGCTTCGACGACGACCACCGCGTCGCCAAGCAGTACCTCAGCGCCAAGTCCCGCTGGGAACCCGGGCCCCGCCCGTTCGTCACCGTCCTCGAGGACCGGATCGTCGCGCCCCAGGTCGTCCGGGCCGAGAACGGGCAGGCGACCGTCCGGATCACCGGCGACCAGCTCGGCACCATCACCTCCGACGGCCAGTACACCGCCGCCCCCAAGGACCTCGACGTCGCCTTCCAGCTCGCCCGCACCCCGCAGGGCATCTGGCGCATCACCGGCCTGCCCGGCGGCGACAAGGCCGGCCTGATCCTCACCAAGGACGACGTCGAGCGCTCCATGCGCACCGTCAACCTGTACTTCTTCGCGCCCGACCGGCACACGCTCGTCCCGAACGGGATCTTCCTGCCGGTCGTGAACCGCCAGACGCTCCCCACCCAGCTCGTCCGGGCGCTCCTCAGCGGCCCGACCTCCTGGCTGAACGGCGCCGTCGACAGCGCCTTCCCCAACGGCACACAGCTGCGCGGCCCCGTCGACATCGACAACGACGTCGCCACCGTCGACCTCACCGCGGCGGCCCGCGGCGGCGACATCGAGCGCATGTCCGCCCAGCTCGGCTGGACCCTCCGCCAGCTCTCCGAGATCCAGCGCTGGCGGCTGCGCATCGGCGGCGAGACCGTCACCGCCGACGGCATGGACTCCACCCAGTCCGTCTACGCCTGGTCGGAGAACTCGCCCGACGGCCCCGACGCCAAGGGCAAGGGCCACCAGAACGCCTACATGGTCGGCGAGACCGGCGCCCTCGGCACCCTCCGCGGCGACCGCGCCCACCCCGTCGTCACCGGCCCCGCCGGCGCCCTGTCCCGCCCCGCCGTCTCGCCCGACTACGGCGAGATCGCCGGACTCGGCCGGGCCCACGACCAGGTCGTCATCGCGGCCCCCGTCTCCAACGCCGCCTCCTCCCGCGTCCTGCTGAACGCCCAGGAGGACGCCCGGTTCACCGCGCCGTCCTGGAGCCCCGACGGCACCCTGTGGACGGTCGAGAGCACGTCCGAGGGCTCCGCCCTCTGGGTGCGCCGCCCGGGGAAGCCGCCCGTCCGCGCCGCCCACTGGGGCCTGAGCGGCCGCGAGGTGCTGGCCTTCCGCGTCGCCCGCGACGGCGTCCGCGCGGCCGTCATCGTCCGCATCGACGGCCGCCCCCAGGTCCAGGTCGGCCGCATCGCCCACGCCCCCGACGGCACCCTGGACGTCGGGGCGTTCCTCCCCGTCAGCTCCGAACTGCAGGACGCCGTCGACATCGCCTGGCGCGACTACGGCACCCTCGCCGTGCTCGGCCGCGCCAAGCGCGACTCCCAGACGCTCCCGTACCTGATGCCCGTGAGCGGCAGCGCCATCACCACCCTCGGCGTCGGCTCCCTCGGCGAACCCGAGACGATCACCGCGGCCCCGGGCGCGCCCGTCCTCATCGGCACCCGCTCCGGCGACGGGCAGAAGATCTGCCGCCAGCGCTCCCCCTCGCAGACCTACAGCGAATGGATCTGCCCGGCCGCCGGCCGCGACCCGTACTACCCCCGCTGAGTTATCCACAGGTCGAGGTTTTTCCGCCGCCCCCGCGACCCGCCGGGCATCGTCGATGCCATGAACCTCCTGACGACGATCCTCGACCTGGTCCTTCCCGAATCCTGCGTGGGCTGCGGGCGCCCGTCCGTCCTCCTCTGCCCGGTCTGCGCGCTGCCCCTCCAGGCCCCCGCCGGCCGGGCCCCCGCGCTCCAGGGCGTCCCTCGGCCCCACACGGTCGCGCTGTACGAGGGGCCCGTGAAGGCCGTCCTGTCCGCGTACAAGGAGCAGGGCCGCACCCGTCTGGCCGTCCCGCTCGGCGAAGCCCTGGCCACCGCCATCCGAGCCGCTCTCCACTCCCACGACCACCCGACCCCACGCACCGACCCCACGCACGACCGGGACGCTCACGTCCAGCCGAGTCCCCCGCTCACCACCGCACCCGCGCCCCACGCCCGCACCACAAGCCGGAACACTCGCCGGGCGCGTAAGCCACCACCCGCGCCCACTCCGAACACCTCCACCACGCCCAGGCCGGACGCGCGCCGGGCCCGAAGCCCGCCGCGCAGAACACACGCACCGACGTGAGGCCATGCGCCATGCGCGGAAGCGGGAGCGGGAGCGGGAGCGGAGAGGGGGAGCGGCGCTGGGAGAGCCGGTGCTGGGCGAGCCGGTGCCGGGGGAGCCGGTGCTGGACGAGCAGACGCCGGGGAGCTGATGCCGGGGAGCAGATGCCGGGGGAGGCGCGGTGGCGGAGATGGACGAGGCGGTGTGGGTGGTGTGGGTGCCCTCCGGCCGGCGGGCGCGGCGGCGGCGGGGGCGGGACGTGACGGGGGAGGTGGTGCGGGCGGCGGTGCGGCGGCTGCGGGCGGAGGGCATGGCGGTCACCGCGGTGGACGCGCTGCGGCAGCGGCGGCGCGTGGCCGACCAGGCGGGGCTGACGGCGGCGCGGCGGGCGGCCAACCTGCGGGGCGCCATCGAGGTGCGGGCGCCCGTGGCCGGGCGGCGCGTCGTCCTCGTGGACGACGTGGTGACCACCGGCGCGTCGCTGTCCGAGGCGGCGCGGGCCCTGCGCGCGGCGGGGGCCGAGGTGGTGGGCACGGCCACGGTCGCGATGACGCCTCGGCGGCGGGCATGAATGGTGACTTTCTTCACGTATGCCCAAAGGTTCGACAGGTAGTTACCTAGCGTGTTCGGCCTTCGCGGCGGGCGGGCGGCACCCCCGGGCACCGCCGGCCGGAGGCCCGGCGAGAGGAGTAGATATTGCGCAAACTCACCTGCGGGTCAGGGGGATCTGACCTGCGGGGAAGTCGGGCGCGCGAGCCCCGTGTCCAGGGGGAAACACGGCATGTGACGGCGCCGCGGAGGGCCCCCGGGGCGCCGCTGGGACGATCATCGATGACGGACCGTGAGTTTTTCCTCGCCCCACCCCCCTGACATTCGTGCCGTAAGGGGTTAGCGTTCCTGACATGGCACCCGCCCGGGTCCGTGGTTGCGTCGGATCGCAGCGTTCCTCGGGAACGCGGCAGACGATCCGGCTAGCCGATGCCAGGCGCAGGCGAAACGGCCCACGTAAGGCGACTTCTCGTCGACCGATCACGGTGCGCCTTAGAGGTAAGTCCTGCCCCGTCGGGGGATCCGACATCCCCCGAACCGGGAGAAGGGCAGTAGTGGCGAGAGCGCCGCGAGCCCCTCAGCAGGCGGATGTGGGGACGAAGACCAGGTCGGCCGGGCGGGTGCGACCCACCGTGCTGTGGCGCCCGAACCGGGGACGTCAGGGCCCCCGGTCAGGGCGGAGAACGCAACCGGGCGAAGGGGGGAGTCCCGCGTGGACATCACCGTAAGGGGCCGGCACACCGATGTAGGCGACAGGTTCCGCCGGCACGTCGACGGCAAGCTGGCCAAGATCGAGCGGCTCAATCAGAAGGTCATCCGCGTGGATGTGGAGGTGTCGGAGGAGCACAACCCGCGTCTCGCCGACCAGCGCGAGCGAGTGGAGCTGACGATCCGTTCCCGGGGCCCGGTGATCCGGGCCGAGGCGGCGGCCGACGACCGTTACGGCGCGTTCGATCTGGCGCTGGACAAGCTGGAGGCGAGGCTCCGCCGCGGCGCCGAGCGCCGCAAGAGCCACGGCGGCCGGGCGCGGGCCAAGCTCGCGACGATGGAACCGGTACCGGAGCCTCCGCTCCCGGCGCCGGAACCGCCGCCGCGCGCGGCGCGCGCGGAGCACACGGCCGTCCAGGAGCGGCCAGACCCCGAGACCGCGGTCTCGACGGACGAGAACATCGTCCCGATCCCGATGGAGGGCGACGGGCCCGTCGTCGTCCGCGAGAAGTTCCACACGGCGGAGCCGATGGGCATCGAGCAGGCCCTGTTCGAGATGGAGCTCGTCGGGCACGACTTCTACCTGTACCGGGACAAGGCCACCGGCCACCCCTCGGTCGTCTACCGGAGAAGAGGCTGGGACTACGGAGTGATCAGGCTCGTCGAAGAGTGATTAGGTGCTCGCCGAACGTCCGAACCATGTCATGATCTGAAAAGGCGTACAGCCGATCGCGGGCGCGGTGGCCCGGGGCGGCGGGTGCGGCCGAGGCGCCGTCGTCCGCCCGTCCGGGCCACCGTCCCGCGTCGGCGTCCGGAGACGCGCCGGGAACCTCCCCGGGACCCGCGGCGGTTCTCCGGGAGACACCCGACCGAAATCCCCCGGATCCGCCTTCGGACCCCTTAGGTTCCCGAGGACGACACAAACCGCAGATTCGATCGGAGGCGACCCCAGCGCTCGATCCCGGGACCAGACCCGGCCCCTCCGGGTCCGCCCGACCGTCCGGACGCCGCCGCGCCCCGGACACCGAGCGAGCAGAACCCGAGACCGACCCCGGGGCGACCCGGGCACCGAACTTTCACCGGGGGCGACCCCGGACCCCGCACGGTTCCGGCCACGGAACCGACCCTCCGGTAACCCAGATCACCCAAAGTGAAAGGGGGAAGCGGCGTCTCCTCCACGCCGCGACTCAGGTGAGCGAGAATCCCGAGGCTCGCAGATCCGCGGCGGCACCCCGTCGGGCCGGCGCCGGCGCGACTCCTGCCGACCGGGAGGCGGCGCAGCCGGCCGATTCGGCCGACCCGATCCGCGTGCTCATCGTCGACGACCACGCGCTGTTCCGCCGCGGTCTGGAAATGGTCCTGCAGGAAGAGGACGACATCGAGGTCATCGGCGAGGGCGGCGACGGGCACGAGGCCGTCGAGATGGCCGGCGACCTGCTGCCGGACGTCGTCCTGATGGACATCCGCATGCCCCGCCGCAGCGGCATCGAGGCCTGCACCGCGATCAAGGACGCCGCGCCCAGCGCGAAGATCGTCATGCTGACGATCAGCGACGAGGAGGAGGACCTCTTCGAGGCCATCAAGGCCGGGGCCACCGGCTACCTCCTCAAGGAGATCTCCATCGACGAGGTCCCGCAGGCCGTCCGCGCCGTGCACGGCGGGCAGTCGCTGATCAGCCCGTCCATGGCCTCCAAGCTCATCACCGAGTTCGCCTCCCTCGCCAAACGCAGCGAGGAGCGCACCCAGCAGGTCCCCGCCCCCAAACTCACCGAACGCGAGATGGAGGTCCTGCGCCTCGTCGCCCGCGGCCTCGGCAACCGCGAGATCGCCCGCGAACTCTTCATCTCGGAGAACACGGTCAAGAACCACGTTCGCAACATCCTGGAGAAGCTGCAGCTCCACTCCCGGATGGAAGCCGTCGTCTACGCCGTCCGCGAAAAACTCCTAGAGATCACCTGACCACCGCCTCGCCCGCTCCAGCGTCGCCCCACTCGCATCGGTGGAGACCGGTAAACGCCGTTTGTCGGTGTTCTGGCGTAGCATCGCGGGCGTGGTGGAGCTCAGCGCGGACGAGGCGAGAAGGCTGCAGTTGCGCGCCCAGGGGTTGCTGGGCGCGCGGGGCAGGGGCGGCGTGCCCGCGGTGCTGCGGCGGCTGGGAGCCGTCCAGCTCGACACGATTTCGGTGCTCGCGAGGTCGCACGAGCTGGTGCCCTACGCGCGCCTCGGCGCGGTCGGCCGCGGCCCGGTGGAGACGGCGTTCTGGGGCAACGGCACCCCGACCGCGTTCGAGTACTGGGCGCACGCGGCGTCGATCCTGCCGCTGGACGACTGGCCCCTGTTCGCGTTCCGGCGGCGCGCGTACGCGCGCCGCGGCTGGCGCTGGCACAAGGTGCCGGAGGGCGTGACGGACGTCGTGCGCGAGCGGCTCCGGACCGACGGGCCGCTCACCACCCGGGAGCTCGGCGGCGCCAAGGCGAGCGCCGAATGGTGGGACTGGAGCGACCAGAAGATCGGCATCGAGTGGCTGCTGGACGTCGGCGAGGTCGTCTGCGTGCGGCGTGTCGGGTGGCGCCGGGTCTACGACCTCGCCGAACGCGCCGTCCCCGCGGACCTGCTCGCGCGCGACCTCGACGACGACGCGTGCCTGACCGAGCTCGTGGCGCGGGCCGGCCGCGCGCTCGGGGCGGCGACGCGCGCCGACCTCGCGGACTACTACCGGATCCGGCAGGACGACGTCGACCGCGTCATCGACGCGACCGGGCTCGTGCCCGTCGAGGTGGCCGGATGGAACCGGCCCGCCTGGGCCGACCCCGAGGCGCTGGACGCCCCGGCGCGCGGCCGCCACGTCACGACGCTGCTGTCGCCGTTCGACTCGCTGGTGTGGGACCGGGCGCGGACGTCCCGCGTGTTCGGGTTCGACCACCGCCTGGAGGCGTACGTGCCGAAGGCCAAGCGGGTCCACGGCTACTTCACGATGCCGCTGCTGGCCGGCGGGCGCCTCATCGGCCGCGTCGACCCGGCCCGCGACGGGCGCACCCTGGTCGCCCGGCAGGCGTCGTTCGAGCCGTGGGCGGTCAGCACCGCCGCGAGGACCGAGGCGTCGGCGGCGGCGCTCGCCACCGCCCTGTGGCGCGCCGCCGAGTGGGTGGGCTGCGACGACGTCCGGGTGGAGCGCATCGACGCCGACCCCGCCCTCATCGCCGCCGCCCTCGCCGTCGAGCGCCCCTGACGCGAGTCCGGGCCGCAAGAAAAAGCCCGGCGTCCGGCCGGGGCCGGGACGCCGGGCTGTGGGCGGGAAGAATCAGCCGTGAGGGGTTTGTTGGGGGTCGGTGGCGACGGGACGGTCGAGCGCCTCGCCCTGGGGGCCGCCGCGGCGCTTTTCGCTGCGGGCGCCGAAGAGGGAGTAGTCGACGATCTCGGGGATCACCCGCGGGGCGTCCACGACGACGTCGGCGAACAGGTGCACGAAGCCGCTGACGATCATCCCGAGGACGATGATGCCGACGCCGATCCAGAACATGATCCAGGCGGGACCGATGCACAGCGCCACGCCGCCGACGACGAAACCGGCGAAGATGATCGCCACGGCGAGCCAGGAACCGGGGCGTCCGGCGTGCGAACCGCTGGCCTCATCGGACATGGGGGCCTCCTTCCGTCGTGTGAAAGATCCTCTCCGTGACCCGGCGGATCAAACAGGGCGCAACGATTGCGCCGCGGGAGTGAGCTAGACCATTCTGGGTCTCGCCTACGATGGGCATCGTACGAGTGGTGTGCGTGCCGCCGGGAGCGGTCAACCACGATCTGCAAGGAGCCTTCGAGAGTGCCGCCAGTCATCGACAAGATCCTTCGTGCGGGCGAGGGAAAAACCCTGCGCAAGCTCAAGAAGCTCGCGGATCAGGTCAACTCGATCGAGGAGGACTTCCTCGATATGAGCGACGCCGAGTTGCGCGAGCTGACCGACAAGTACCGGGAGCGCATCGCCGACGGCGAGAGTTTGGACGAGCTGCTCCCCGAGGCGTTCGCGACCGCGCGTGAAGCCGCGAAGCGGGTGCTGGGGCAGCGGCACTACGACGTCCAGCTGATGGGCGGGGCCGCGCTGCACCTGGGCAACATCGCCGAGATGAAGACCGGTGAGGGCAAGACCCTCACGTGCGTGCTCCCCGCGTACCTGAACGCGCTCGACGGCAAGGGCGTTCACGTGGTCACGGTGAACGACTACCTGGCCAAGCGGGACGCCGAGTGGATGGGGCGTGTGCACCAGTTCCTGGGGCTCGAGGTCGGTGTCATCCTCCCGCAGATGACGCCGGACGAGCGCCGGGCCGCGTACAACGCCGACATCACCTACGGGACGAACAACGAGTTCGGCTTCGACTACCTGCGCGACAACATGGCGTGGAGCCTGGACGAGTGCGTCCAGCGCGGCCACAACTTCGCGATCGTCGACGAGGTCGACTCGATCCTCATCGACGAGGCCCGGACCCCGCTGATCATCTCGGGTCCGGCGGAGCAGAACTCCAAGTGGTACGCGGAGTTCGCGAAGATCGTCCCGCGGCTGAAGCGGGCCGAGCTGATCAGCACCGCCGGCCAGGTCGACGAGTACGGCCCGGGCGACTACGAGGTGAACGAGAAGAAGCGCACCGTCGGCATCACCGAGTCGGGCGTCGAGAAGGTCGAGGACTACCTCGGCATCGACAACCTGTACGACTCGGTGAACACGCCGCTGGTGAGCTTCCTGAACAACGCGCTGAAGGCCAAGGAGCTGTACAAGCGCGACAAGGACTACGTCGTCATGAACGGCGAGGTCCTGATCGTGGACGAGTTCACCGGCCGGATCCTGCACGGCCGCCGGTACAACGAGGGCATGCACCAGGCCATCGAGGCCAAGGAGGGCGTGTCCATCAAGGACGAGAACCAGACGCTCGCCACGATCACCCTGCAGAACTACTTCCGCCTCTACGACAAGCTGTCCGGGATGACCGGTACCGCCGAGACCGAGGCGGCGGAGTTCAACAAGACCTACAAGATCGGCGTCGTGCCGATCCCGACGAACAAGCCGATGATCCGCGAGGACGTCGCGGACGTCGTCTACAAGACCGAGCAGGCCAAGTTCGAGGCCGTGGTCGACGACATCGCGGAGCGGCACGAGAAGGGCCAGCCGGTCCTGGTCGGCACCACGTCGGTGGACAAGTCGGAGCGGCTGAGCAAGATGCTCAAGCGGCGCGGCATCCCGCACCAGGTGCTGAACGCCAAGCACCACGAGCAGGAGTCGGCGATCGTCGCGGAGGCGGGCCGCAAGGGCAGCGTCACCGTCGCGACGAACATGGCGGGCCGCGGCACCGACATCATGCTCGGCGGCAACCCCGACTTCCGCGCCGACCTGGAGCTGCACCAGCGGGGCCTGTCGCCGCTGGAGACGCCCGAGGAGTACGAGACGGCCTGGCCGGAGGCGCTCGAGAAGGCCAAGGAGGCCGTCAAGGGCGAGCACGAGGAGGTCGTCGAGGCGGGCGGCCTGTACGTGCTGGCGACCGAGCGGCACGAGTCGCGGCGGATCGACAACCAGCTGCGCGGCCGGTCCGGCCGGCAGGGCGACCCGGGCGAGTCCCGGTTCTACCTGTCGCTCGAGGACGACCTGATGCGGCTGTTCAACTCGGCCCGCGTCGAGGCGATCATGACGCGGCTGAACATCCCGGACGACGTCCCGATCGAGTCCAAGATCGTGACGAACGCGATCAAGTCGGCGCAGAGCCAGGTCGAGCAGCAGAACTTCGAGATGCGCAAGAACGTCTTGAAGTACGACGAGGTGCTGAACCGGCAGCGCAAGGTCATCTACGCCGAGCGCCGCAAGGTGCTGGAGGGCGAGGACCTGCAGGAGCAGGTCCGCCGGATGATCGACGAGGTCGTCGGGGGCTACGTCGCGGGCGCGACCGGCGAGGGCTTCGCCGAGGAGTGGGACCTCGAGAAGCTGTGGAAGGCGTTCAAGCAGCTCTACCCGGTCTCGATGACGGTCGACGAGCTGGTCGAGGACGCCGCGGGCGGCGACATCTCGAACCTGGACGCGGAGACGCTCGCGGAGAAGATCCGCGAGGACGCGCAGAAGGCGTACGAGAAGCGCGAGGAGACGCTCGGCTCCGAGGTCATGCGGGAGCTGGAGCGCCGCGTCGTCCTCTCGGTGCTGGACCGCAAGTGGCGCGAGCACCTCTACGAGATGGACTACCTCCAGGAGGGCATCGGCCTGCGGGCCATGGCGCAGCGCGACCCGCTGGTCGAGTACCAGCGCGAGGGCTACGACATGTTCAACGCGATGCTGGACGGCATCAAGGAGGAGTCGGTCGGCTACCTGTTCAACCTCGAGGTCGAGGTGGAGGAGCAGCCGCAGGCGCCGAAGGTCGGCGCCGAGCCGGTGTCGGTGGCGAAGTCGGCCGCGGCGGACACCGTCGAGGACGAGGCCGCGGAGAAGGCCGAGGACGGCGCGAAGGACGCGGACGAGGCCGACGAGGCCCCCGCGATCGTCGCGAAGGGCCTCGGCGAGCCGGACCGTCCGAAGAAGCTGGAGTACTCGGCCCCGACCGTCGACGGTGAGGGCGGCGTCGAGACCCACAGCGAGGAGACGGACGACCCGTACGCCGGGGTGGGGCGCAACGAGCCGTGCCCGTGCGGGTCCGGCAAGAAGTTCAAGCGCTGCCACGGCGACCCGCGCGCGAAGAAGTAACGGAACGCGCCCTCGAACGGCCCCCGGGGTTTCCCGGGGGCCGTTCGCGTACCCGTCCTAGACGGCCGTGGTCTCGACGGCGGTGCAGCGCCACCGCCCGCGCAGGTGGTCCAGCCGCAGCGCCAGCGCGTGCACGCGACCCGCGACGACGATGACGGCCCCCGTCTCGGCGGCCGCCGGTGCGGGCCGCTGCAGCCAGGTGGCGAGGACGCGCGGCGGGACGACGCGCCGCGCCGGCGGTGTCGCGCGCCGCGCGTCCAGCGCGCGGCACACTTCGGGGACGGCGATGAGGGCGAGCCGTGCGGGCGGCCGGATCCCGGCGAGGGTCTCCGCGACCATCAGCACCGCCGTGTCCGCGACCCGCCGCACCTCGGTCTCGGCGTCGTCGCCGGGCCGGACGATACGCAGCGCGCTCTCGAGGGCCTGCGCCCCCGGGACGCGGGCGAGGGCGAGGGCGCCGTCCGTCGGCGGCGCCGCGCGGTACCGGCTGATCCGGACGACCGCGGGCGTGTTCCGCCCGGGACGCGTGCCGGGTCGGCGGTTCGGGATCGGGCGTTGGCTCATCGGGACCTCCTGCTCGGGTGCTGCCGAGACACAGAGGAGCCGGACGCCCGCGCAAATACGTCGTGGCCGGATGCGGCCGAACGTGTATTCACCACGCCCAAGCGGCGCGCCCCACGCGAAGCCGCGGACGGACACCACACCGCCCGGGCCGGGCGGGACGGGGACATACGTGAAGCGGCGGCGGGGGGGCCCGGGGGGGGGGGGGCCCCCCCCCCCC